>JAAYAM010000091.1 GCA_012719355.1 Acidobacteriota bacterium | reverse complement strand
TGAGGCGCGGCACCGACAATTACGTCCCCTTTGCCACCATGGGATGACACTGGTTTCGCTTTCGATGATCCGATGACGCAATCCAAGGGTAAAGCATCGTCATCTTCGGCAGGCTCGCGGAACTGCGCTGCCGTCTTCTCCACATTGGTCCTGACATCGAGTGCGGCTGAAGCCGGTGCATTCTCGCCATTCTCAGCCACAATCGGCGTAACCTTCGCGACGGGCGAATTCTCGCCATTCTCAGTCACAATCGGCGTAACCTTCGCGACGGGCGAATTCTCGCTATTCTCAGTCACAATCGGCGTAACCTTCGCGACGGGCGAATTCTCGCCATTCTCAGTCGCAATCGGCGTAACCTTCGGGGCCTGCGCATTCTCGCCATTTTCAGCCACGATCTGAGCAACCTTCGGGGCCGGCAACGTCTCAGTGCCATGACGCACGCCTGCCGCAGGTGGAGCAGGGGCGTGTTCGACATGCACGCCTCCCTTTTCCCCAAGACGAGTCGTGTTTTTGACCGGAACTTCATTCTCGAAGGCTTTCCTGCCTTCTGTTCGCGGTGGTGAAACCGCCGGCGCGAACTCAATCGGCCCTTCTTCAACCGGTTCGGGCGGCGCGGGGGCCTCCGATACCGAAACGCCCGCCTGTGCGTCATCCGGAGAGGCCGAAGCCGTCGCAACATCGGCTGCGCACGAGGCACATCTGACAGCCGTACCTTCTTCCGTCGTTGCGGCAACAAGTGTGGGCGGCGCCGGTTTCTCCGACTGATCCTCCGAAATCCACTCAGCACGTTCCTTCGTCAGCTCTTCAACAGAACGCACCGCTTCTTCTCCGTTATTCGTCGGAACCGCTGAAGGCACGCCCGAAAAAGCAGAGGCAGGGAGCGGTTCTTCAGTCGGTGATGGGTGATCGCTTTCAGAACCGGTCCGAGGATTCTGCATTGCCTCCATCTGCAGGAAGAATTCGCTGGCGGGACCGCATTCTCCCGAGTCCGCGACCGCGGCAACATCCTTCGTCACACCGGGCAGATTTGTAGTGAAGCTGACGAGCATAGTCATTCCCTTCTCAGTCGCGGCTGCCGGTTTTCGGCACAAATCTCGTTACGACAAGATCGTCGACATCCTTCTGTTCCTGTTTCTCGAGCTCGGAGAAAAACTCCCGTTCCTTCCTGGCCTTCAGGGATGCAAGTACCTTTCGCTTCTTTGAAGCCTCTACTACCGCCTGCTTCTGTTCCTGTACCTGCTCCCGCAACTCCTCCAGGCGCTGTTCGCTCCGGCCGATCTCGCAGGTGAGCCGTTTCGCATACAGAGAATAAAGATCCAGTTCGCGTGCATCGACTCCTCCGGTTCTGCTGCGCGCCAGCTCCTTCATTGTCTCGAAATACTTTGACGCAAGACCGTTACGGTGATGAATCTCTGTCTGGAGCCTGTGATTCTTCTTCATCAGTTCGTCTTTCTCTTTCTGTTCCAGATCCTCGCGATGTCGCAGCAGTGTTTCCAGGCTGAAGACGAAACGTCTCACATCAAATATCCTTTGTGATATCTTCAACGCCGTTAAATGCACTTTCGAGACTGACCTGTTCATTACTGTTCTGGATCAGGAAAGATGTTACCGGGTCGATCTTCTTCACCGCCATGTCGATTTTGGGATTGCTCCCCGCAACGTAGGCACCGATATTGATCATATCCTCTGCTTTTCTGTAGGTGGCGAGCCACTCTCTGATTTTCCCCGCCTTCTGAAGGTAGGGCTGCGAGACCAGATCGGGCATGAGACGGCTGACGCTGGCCAGAACGTCTATGCAGGGGTACTGATTGCGCCATGCCAGTTCGCGGCTGAGAACAACGTGTCCATCCAGGAGCGACCGAACCGCATCGGCGATCGGTTCGTTCATGTCGTCCCCTTCCACCAGGACCGTGTAGAATCCGGTAATACTCCCGCCGGACATGAAGTTCCCTGCGCGTTCGAACAGCCGCGGAAGCAGTGCAAACACGGAAGGAGTGTAGCCTTTGGAAGAGGGGGGTTCGCCGGCCGCGAGTCCCACTTCCCTCTGCGCCATTGCAAAGCGGGTAACGGAATCCATGACAAGCAACACGTCGTTTCCAAGATCCCGGAAGTACTCGGCTATCGTCGTTGCGACCAGTGCCGCCCGTATCCGGAGGAGCGGAGGCTGGTCGGAAGTTGAAACAACCACAACCGAACGTTTCAGCCCCTCTTCGCCGAGATCCTTTTCGATAAAGCCGCGTACCTCTCGTCCACGCTCGCCGATGAGGCTGATGACATTAACATCGGCCGACGTATACCGCGCCATCATTCCAAGAAGCGTGCTCTTCCCTACTCCGCTGCCGCCGAAAATTCCGATGCGCTGGCCCTTCCCGCACGTCAGGAGCCCGTCGATCGCTCTGATCCCGGTTCCCAGAGTCTCGCTGATGTTCTTACGCTGCAGCGGATTTGTCTCTGCCGGCTGTGTCTCGTAGTATTGCTCGCCATCGATCGGACCAAGATCATCGATGGGCTCGCCCATCGCATTCACCACCCTGCCCAGAAGGCCTGAACTTACAGGTATCGATGCTTTCTGCCTTCTGCATATTACCTTGTCGCCGAGCTTCACCCCGTGGACTTTGAAGAGGGGCATCGAGATAACGTAGTTGTCTTTGAACCCGACAACCTCGGCCGGGATACTCATCCCCGAGTGGTTTCTGCCGGCAATCTCACAGACTTCCCCGATCGACACGGGAGGTCCGAGCGACTCGACAACGAGCCCGACCGCCCGCTTGACGGTCCCTACGGTTTTAACCGTATCCAGGCGGCCGAGTTTGCGGAAATAGCTTTCCATGTCGATTCCGGAGCCCATGTTATTCACCGCCTTCGAAAAACGCCCGTTCCACTTCCCGGAATTTCTCTTCTATCCGGGCGTCGATATCGCCGCATTCCGTCTGGATTACGCATCCGCCGCGTTCAATGGAATTGTCGGCAAGCAAAGCGACATCTCTTCCTTCAACCTCCGACAGTTCTGCCCGCCGCTCGAGCAGATACCCATAGTCGTCAGGATTCAGATGAATCGTCACGGCAGACTTTCCGGACACATGACCGAGCGCGACATGCACCAGCGTCCTGACAATGTCCCTGTCCACCTGGATTTCACGGTGCACTATCTTTTTTGCCACCTCGATTGCCAGTCTGACGACTTCTCGTTCAACCTGAACATAGAGGGACGATCTCAGTTTTCCGAACTCGAGGAGAGAATCCGCATACCGCTGAAGAACCGGTTCGAGCTTCTGTTCAGCCTTGTGGATGCCGGCCTTCTCGCCCTCGAGAAGCCCTCTTTGATACGCCTCCTTTTCAATCAGGGACACGTCAATTTCGGGAACCGGGGGCTCGACAGGAGCGGCCTCCTCGACCTGAGCAGGAGCGGAAACCGGATCGTCGCACTGGAACGGCATGTCTCCCGTATTATCCGGGAACAGGAACTGCCTGACGCTCGCGGCTTTCGGACTCCCTGGCTTGATTATCTTGAGTGCCATCCGGATTCGCTTTCGCGCTAGTTAATGTATTCGTCGCCGCCGCCGCCCTTGAGGCTGATGACGCCGCTTTCATCCAGTTTGCGGATTATGCTGACGATCTGCTGCTGGGCATTTTCCACGTCCTTCACCTTGACAGGGCCCAGCACTTCCATATCTTCCTTCATCATCTCAACGGCGCGGCTGGACATGTTGCGGAAGAACTGGTTTCTCAAATCCTCGCTCGTCCCTTTCAAAGCGACCGTGAGGGCTTTCTTGTCGACTCGCTGCAGGATTTCGCGCATTCCCTGATCGTCGATAAGCAAGACATCATCGAACACAAACATCAGGTTGCGGATGCTGAGTGCCAGGGCGGGATTCTCTGTCTCGATCTTCTCGAGAATCGCGGCGGCAGACTTAGTCTCCATCCGGTTGATCAGTTCGGCAACCGCTCGAATTCCGCCGTAAGACTCACGGCTGAAGTCACCGAGTGACCGCAGCTTCTGTTCCAGAATCGATGTGATCTTGCTGATGACATCGGGAGAGATCTGCTCCAGGTTTGCCATGCGCATGACAACATCGGCCCGCAATCCGGCGGGAAGTGAACTGAGCAGTGCCGCCGCCTGGGATGAGTTCAGGTGTGCGAGCACCAGTGCAATCGTCTGGGGTTGCTCGGACTGGATGAACTTCGACAGCTGCACCGGGTCTGCCTTCTGCAGATTGTCGAATCCCACCAGTGTGCTTTGCATCGAGATATTCAGGTAATCCAGGAGCTTCTTGGATGATTCGGTACCGAAGGCCTTGACCAGTAGCTTCTTTGCGAACTCAGGGCCACCGCGGGCCAGGAAGTTCTGCGCGACACTGAGCCGGTAGAAGTCTTCGAGAACGCCGTCGGCAACCTGTAGGTTGATTTCTCCCAGCCGGGATATCTCTTTGCTGATTTCCTGCACTTCATCTTCCTGCAGGAAGCGGAAGATACCGGCGCTTGCCTCATCCCCCAGAAGGACCATGAGAATCGCTGCCTTTCTTGCCCCTACCATATGCCCTTGAACCATGCCGTTATGCTTTCTCCCGAAGCAGCGTCCTGATCAGCTGCGACATCATTTCCGGATCTCTCTTCGCTTTGTCTATCAGCTTTTTCTTCATGGCCGCATGCTTGCGGCCTCCCATTTCGACATTGTTCGCTTCTAGTATCAGTTCGCGTTCGATCTGCTCATCACTTGCAGCCTCCAGTGACATAATTCCCTGCTGTGAATCAAGGGAATCGGCGGCCGGAAGGCTTGCTGCCGACGGCTCTTCACCTGCGCCAAGCTGTTCCTGCCTCGTGCCGGGAAGCGCCTTGGGATCGGTTTCAGATGTCAGTTGAGCATCTTCCTCCTGGCTTGCCGGGAGTGCCGGAGCCAGCGCCTGAAACACCCGTTTTCGTATGGGACGGAAGAGTACGAAGTAAACGAGGAGGAAAAGAATGATGAAGGCGCCGTATTTGATTGCAGGCATGATGTACGGTTGCAGATATGGATGCGATTGCCATTTCAGATACCACGGAGCGACTGGAGTCGGTTCTTCCGGTTTCGATTCCGAGAAGAAGGGGACGTTCTCTATCGTCACCACGTCTCCTCTGTCAGGATTGTACCCGACAGCGGCAAGCACCAGTTCACGGTAGGCGTTGAGGTCCTTCTGCGAGCGAGGCTCAGAACGAGACACGCTTCTCCCGTCATTGCCGGTAGCATAGACCGTCTGATGATCGAGAATGACGGCGACCGAAAGCCGACGCACCGTCCCCTTGGGCTGGAATGTATGGCGTACGAGCCTGTTCACCTCATAATTGGTAGTTTCGCTCTGCCGGATGCGCTCCGGCACGGATACGATCTGGGTTACAGTCTCACCGACATTGGACCTGGTCCCAGGTATTCCTGCCGCGCCCGCTCCTCCGGCGCGTTCTTCCATTCGCTGCTGGCTGAGTATTGCAGGAGGGTTCGGGTTGAACGTCTCCTCCGTCTGCTCTGTCGTGTTGAAATCCAGCTCTATGGAAGCGTTGGCATGGACCTTCCCTCTACCGACCAGGGGTTCGAGAATCGAGATGACTTTGCCAGCCATTTCCCGTTCAAGCTGTTCTCTGATCCCCGACTCCAGTTCGGTGCGTGCCGCGTCTCCCGACACTACCGACTGCGACAGCAGCCGCCCTTCGTCATCAACGATGGATACATTGTGCGTGTGCAGCCCGCGCACGGCTCCGGCTACCACTCCCTTGATTCCCGCGATGCTGGATTTCGACAGCTCTGTTCCCGGCTTGAGAGTCAAGACGACACTTGCTTTGGCTTCTTCCTCCTTGTCCTGATAGATCGAATCTTTTGGCAGAACGATGTGAACGCGTGCCTGCGATATCTCGGACAGATTTGAAATCGTGCGCGCCAGTTCTCCCTCGAGTGCACGCTGCAGATTGATCTGTTCGGTGAAATCGGTCATGCCGAACTGGCTCTTGTCGAAGATCTCATATCCCACTCTTCCGCTGCGGCCCAGCCCGGAGCCAGAGATTTCCAGCCGCAGCTTGTCGATCTCGGTTTTGGGAGCGGCGACCAGGATCGAATTGCCTGAAACGATGAAGTCTTTCTTCTGTTCCTTGAGTCTTGCGGCAATCGCCTGAGCATCTTCGACATTCAGATCGCGGTAGAGGGTTTCGTACTCGACCCGGTTCATGAAATAAACGATCGAACCGGTCAGAGCAAGACCCAGCACCGTGATAACGACGATTGAAAGTCGCTGCGGCCGCGTCAGACGATTCCAGATTTCGACGAGTTGTTTTACAAAACCGGTCCGATTACCGGGCATGGGGTGATCTCCAGATGGAAAAGGGCTCACATCGCACGATTATCATCAGACAGGCATCCGTATGATTTCCTGGTAAGCCTGTACGATCTTGTTCCGGACCTGCATCATCATCTGAAAGGAAAGATCGGCTTTCTGCATCGCGATCACAGTGGTATGCAGGTCGCGTGACTCTCCGGACATCAACTTCTGTATCTCCTGATCCGAGTCCTTCTGAAGCTGGTCTACCGTCGAAATCGCATCCTTCAGGATTTCTCCGAAGGCAGTTCCTCCCTTTTGGTCTTCCTGGATACGCGGTGCCCGGATTTCCGGCACCTGCATATTGGGTTTAAGTGGAGCAATTATGACCTGGTCCATTTTTCGTTTCCTCTACCGGAGTATCTCAAGGGTTTTCTCCTGCATCTCTTTCGCCGTATTCACCGCCTGAAGATTGGCTTCGTAGGAACGGGTGGCCGAGAGCACGTTCACCATCTCCTCCATGGCGTTGATGTTCGGATACAGGACGTAGCCGTCCTGATCGGCATGGGGATGGCCGGGCTCGTACCTCTTAACCGGCTCGCTCTGATCGGTGACCACGGCCGCGATCTCAACTCCTTTCGACGCCTCTTCCAGGAGCGATCCAAATGATCTCGCCGGTTCAACGGAGTTGAACAGCACGTCTTTCCTCCGGTACGGTTCCGTCCCGGGAGGCTGCGTTGTATTCGCATTCACGAGATTGCTCACCAGCACCTCCAGCCTCCTGCGCTGAGCGGTAAGCCCCGATCCGGCGACTTCAATTGCAGTCATCAGACTCATCAGACTCTCCCTTCGTTGATGCTGCTGGCAATGGTATGGAATTTTCCGCGTATGATCTGCGTCATCAGGGTATAGCCGAACGAGGTCTCGCTCAGTTTCAGCATTTCCCGGTCGACATCGACATTGTTGTTGTCGGCCCGCGCAGGCAACCCTTCAACCTCAAACGGCTGAACGAGTGACATCGGTGCTCCGGTTGTAAAGTGCCCGGGACCCGACCGCCGGAGGGATGCCTTGTCTTCCGCCAAAAGCTCCTGCAGCGTAGCGTGGAACGAAATGTCTTTGGTCCTGTACCCCGGGGTGTCGATATTCGCGAGGTTCGAGGCGATCACCTGCTGCCGCCGTGAAAGACGGCCCAGGTAGGCTTCGGCTGCAATCAGCGTTTCACTCGAAAACAGGTCCATTGTCATTCGATCTCCTCCAAGATCATCTCAGCTGCAATAAGCAAATGAGATGCCAAACCCGACAGTTCCTATGCGTCGTAGGATATTGGTTCATGACGGCCGCCTTCGCACCCGGACAGTGGATCAAACTGCCTGAGAGTGGGCAGATTTTGCCGCCCTGTCCTGAAGTCCAAATTCGTTCAGCTTGTTTCTGAGGGTCCGCAGGCTGATTCCAAGCGACTTGGCCGCCCGGGTGCGGTTTCCTCCCGTGTCTTGCAGTGTTCTGCGAATCAGCTGCCTTTCCATTTCGCGCATCGTGATACCGCCTGACAGTCCGAGATCAGCATGCTTGAACGACGGATGGCTCGGCTGCACTTCACCCAAACCGAGATCTCCCGGCTCTATCTGCGATCCTGCCGAAAGGGCGACTGCCCGCTGAATGGTGTTTTCCAGTTCCCGCACGTTACCTGGCCAGTCATGGAGTTGCAGGACTTCCATGGCCTCGGGATGAATCCTGATACCGTCACGCCCCCTCCCGTAGCGCTTGCAGAAGAAGTCCACAAGCAAAGGTATGTCGCCGCGCCTCTCCCGCAGAGGCGGGATCGTGAGTTTGACAACATTGAGGCGATAGTAGAGGTCTTCGCGAAAGGATCCATCGCGCACCAGCGACTGCAGATTTCGGTTTGTGGTGGCGATCACCCTGACATCGATTTCGACCGGAGCCTGACCGCCGATGCGATCTACTTCCTTTTCCTGCAATACGCGCAGCAGCTTGGCCTGCAGAATAGGCGCCATTTCGCCGATCTCGTCCAGCAGGAGAGTTCCATGATCCGCCAGCTCGAATTTTCCCGGCTTCGCAACGCCCGCCCCGGTGAATGATCCCTTCTCGAACCCGAAAAGTTCGCTCTCGAGCAGACTCTCGGGAAGTGCTGCGCAGTTTACGGCGACAAACGGTTTTGAACTCCGGGGGCTGTTAGAATGGATCATCCTGGCAAGCAGTTCCTTTCCTGTCCCGCTTTCCGCTTCTATCATGACGGTAGCGGAACTCTGGGCCGCCTGACAGGCCAGATCAATGGTTCGGGCAAGCTGAGGATCCTGGGTAACGATCGTATGAGAACTCTTCTCCGGCTTCGGCCTCACGGAATCGAGTGCACGGCGCACCACCGATTCCAGAGACTCGGAAGAGAAGGGTTTCAGCAGGAAATCGTAGGCGCCGTCGCGCATGGCCTCGACTGCGTTCTGAACCGTGCCGTAGGCGGTCAGAAGCACGACGGGTGTTCGGGGAGCGAGCTGTTTCACTTTGTGAAGCAGTTCGAGGCCGCTCACCTCAGGCATACGCATATCCGTGATGACCAGATGAAAGTACTCCTGCTTAAGCAAGTTGAGCGCCTCGACGCCGCTTCCGGCCGTCGTGACACTGTAGCCGCTGCGGCGCAGGGTTTCCTGTACCGCGATGAGCATTTGCGGTTCGTCATCAACAACCAGAACTTCGTCTTTCATAAAATACCCTCTTGCGGTTCGCGACCGAAGGTGATCACAAAACACGTGCCGCGGTTCATCTCACTTGTCACCCGGATCGTGCCCGAGTGCTTCTCAACAATCTGGTGGACGACGGAGAGTCCGAGACCGGTTCCATTCCTGTTCGTGGTGAAAAACGGGTCGAAGATGCGGTCAAGGTATTCGGCCGGTATCCCGATTCCGGTATCCTGGATTTCGAGTTCCAGCTTCGTCCCGATATCGCGGGTCCTGATAATCAGTGATCCACGCGACGGCATCGCCTTCATGGCGTTGAAGACGAGATTGAGCATCATCTGTTTCAGCAGTTCGTGATCGCCGGAAATGACGGGATGACGGGCGGTCAGGCAGGTCTCGAGACCGACCTGGCGCTGGGACATGATCGGCTCGGTGAACTTTGCGATTTCGCCAATCACGTCGTGCAGATTCACCTTCGAAAGCTCTGCCTGAACAGGGTTGGCAAACTGGAGCATGTTCGAAACGATTGTATTCAGCGAGCGCGTTCCGATCCTGATGTTTTCGGCCCAGCGTCTGGAATCGCCGGAAAGCTCCTTTACCAGAAGCGAAGCGAAAAGTTCTATGCTGCCCAGTGGATTTCTGATTTCGTGGGCAAGCTCGACTGCCATCTCCCCCATCGCGGAAAGCCGCTCGACCCGCTTATTGCGCTCCTGGAGTGCCTTCATCTCGGTCACATCGCGTATTATGTGCAGCGTACCTGTCGCTTCACCTTCTTCGTTGCTCAGAGAAGTCCCGGAAGTTGCAAGGACCCGGTTTCTGCCATTGAGTGAAAACTCACTTTCTATTTCCTTTCCAGTAAGATCGGCAGATGCTGAAGCGGCGAAAAAACCGCGTGTTTCCGGCAGGAGAGAGCCGGCTGTATGCGCGCCCAGGACGTCCGAGGCCATCGGGTTGCAGAGGGTGATGCCGCCATTCTGATCGAAAACGATCACTCCGCAAGGAAGGCGCTCGAGGATCTTTCTCAGATAATCCTGCGCTTCCTGCTTTTCACGCAGACTCTTTTCAAGCTCGAGATTCTTCGCCTCGAGCTCTTCTGTCAAAGTACGTACCTGACTTTGCAGCTGACTGAATGCAGATTCGAGTGAATTCGAGGCGTGGGTGAAAACCTCGAACGCCTGCATCAGCAGTGCTGTGTCGCCCGATTGCCTGTTCTCCAGTTCTGCCGCCAAGATGAAACGCTCCTTAATATGACCTGCCGCACCGCACGGCCGCCGACCTGATCAGGCAATCCGCATGCCAAGTGAACCAGTCTCAAACGATATTTCCGATATCTTATTCATTTCTCTACAGATAAGGCCGCAGGACATGGCTTGTGTCGGCTGACCCGCGTCATCCCGGAAGTCAAATTCTTGACAGCAACCCCATGGTCTCTTTGACAGCTCTCCATCTTATGGACACCCATCGAATCCCCATCGAATCGGCCCGGATGACGTGCCGCCAAAATCCTATTCTGTAACCGTCATCACGGATTTGTTGACAAATGTGAATAATGTGAGTTATACAAATAACCTTTGCTCGCGGTATTTCGTGAAGACTGATAATAATTTGGTATTTCCTATTCGAGAGGAATATGGAACGCAAAAAGGATGTCAAGATCCTTGTTGTAGATGACGAGGATTACATGCGCGAAGTAGTCCGTACGGCGCTCGAAGGTGCCGGCTACGAAGTGGAAGAAGCCGGGGACGGAAAAACAGCTGTCGCGATGATCAGACAGTACCCGTACAACGTCATTATTACGGATTTGCGATTGCCGGGACTTACGGGCGAAGTGATTCTGGAGGAGGCATTGGCGCTCTTTCCTGAAACGATCGTCATTCTGATGACCGGGTTCGGCAATATCCAGTCGGCGGTGGAGGCGATTCGCAAGGGTGCATACGATTATCTGCCGAAACCGTTTCAGCTCGCGGAACTGGTGATGCGGGTGGAGAAAGGTCTGGAGGAACATCAGCTGAAGTCAGAGAACCGGATGCTCCGGGGAGAACTCCAGGAGAAGTACAGCTTCGCAAACATCATCGGCAGCAGTGCTGCCATGCAAAACATCTACCGCCTGATCCGGGTGGTGGCGCAGAAAACCAGCACGGTGCTGATCGAAGGCGAGACGGGCACCGGGAAGGAGCTCATTGCGAAGGCCATTCACTACAGCGGCCCGCGCAAGGATCAGCCGCTGGTTTCTGTAAACTGCGGTGCGATCCCGTCGAATCTTCTTGAAGACGAGCTCTTCGGCCACGTCAAAGGCGCATTTACGAATGCGCATCAGCACAGGATCGGCAGATTTGAACAGGCAAATCATGGGACTCTTTTCCTTGATGAGGTCTCCAACATGCCTATGGATCTGCAGGTGAAACTGCTACGGGTCCTCCAGGAACGAGAGTTCCAGCGCGTCGGCAGCGCGACGACAATCAAGGTGGATGTCCGGATTGTCGCGGCGACAAACGGGAACCTGCTGGAGCAGGTGGAAAAGGGGGATTTCCGCGGCGATCTGTACTATCGGCTTAACGTGATCCCGATCAGCGTCCCGCCGCTGCGGCAGCGTCGAGATGACATTCCGCAGCTGGTTGGTCATTTCATAGAGAAGTACTGCGCGGAACAACAGCTGCGGCTCAAGAGAGTATCGCACGATGCGATCAGGGCTTTGATGGGATATGAATGGCCCGGCAATGTCCGGCAGCTCGAGAATTCGGTGGAAATGGCGGTTGCATTATCCGGAGACCGCGACCTGTTGGATCTGGAAGATTTTCCGGTGGTCTCGCGGCGGCCTTCGAAGCCGGAAAAATTCGATACGATCGAAATCCCGGATGACGGCATCCATTTCAACACCATGATCTCGGAACTGGAAAGGAAACTCATCCTCCAGAGTCTTCAGATCGCGCGAGGAAACAAGAAGCGGGCGGCATCACTCCTGCACCTGAAGAGAACGACTTTCGTCGAAAAACTGAGGCGCATGGGTATGGACGCGCCCGACGAGGAAATCGCTGAGGCATAGCGCTTACGCATCTGTCCGTGGCCGGGCAGGACGGGCTCTGCCCTTGCCCGGCCGGCAAAACTCATTTCGTATCCGACGCATCTGCAGACAAAAGACCCTTTTGAATTAGGTTGTCCCTTTCCCGCCGATCTGAGAAAATCGACACTTTCAATCCGGTCGGAGGAGGTGAAGCTTGCCCAGAAAAAAGCTTTGGGGCGGACGTTTTGGTGCGGACGAAGATCCTTTTTTCGCAGAGTTCAACGATTCCCTCTCATTCGACAGAGAATTGCTCGATGCCGACATTGAGGCGAGCATGGCCTATGCCCGGGCTCTCGAAAGAGCGGGTGTATTTTCGCGCAAAGAAAGAATGGAGGTGGAAAAGGGGCTGCGGACCGTGCTGGAGGAAAACCGCAGCGACCCGGAACAGATCCTACGCAGCAATGCGGAAGATGTCCATACCTACGTTGAAGAGGCCCTGGGAAAGAAAGTCGGCGCGCTCGCACTCAAGCTGCATACGGGTAGAAGCCGGAATGATCAGGTGGCTACCGACCTGCGTCTCTACCTGCGCAGGAAAGCGGAACTGATCGGTGACGCGCTTGAGCAGTTGCTGGAAGCTCTGGCTGATTTCGCGGAAAGATGCCCTTCTGTAATAATCCCGGGATATACCCATCTGCAAAGAGCACAGCCGGTACTCTTTTCACATTATCTGCTTGCCTATGGAGAGATGCTGCTTCGTGACCGGCAGCGACTGAGAGAAGCAGTCGCCCGCATCGGCATTATGCCGCTGGGATCCGGAGCGCTCTCCGGCACCGTCTACGCCGTCGACAGGACCGCACTGGCACGCGATTTGGGCTTTTCCACCCCGACAGAAAACAGCATGGACGGCGTGTCTGACCGCGATTTCGTCCTGGATTTCCTCTATTTCGCAAGCGTCCTTATGATGCACCTCAGCCGGTTTTCGGAAGACCTTATTCTGTACAACTCGTCGGAGTTTTCGTTTCTTCAGCTGGACGACAGCATTGCCTCCGGCAGCAGTCTCATGCCGCAGAAGAAGAATCCCGACGCGCTCGAACTCGTGCGCGGCAAGACCGGCAGAGTCTATGGTCATCTGTTCGCCCTCCTGACGGTAATGAAAGGGTTGCCGATGACCTATAACAAGGACCTGCAGGAAGACAAGGAAGCCCTCTTCGATGCAGTCCGAACGGTGGAAAACTGCGTCCGGATGATCCGAAAAGTCGTAGAGAACATGCGCGTCAACCCTGAACGCATGATGGACGCTGCGAAGAAGGGATACCTGAATGCGACGGAACTGGCCGATTACCTGGTATCAAAACAGATGCCGTTCAGAGAGGCGCACACGCTGGTAGGCAAGATCGTGGTGCGTGCCGCTGAGTTGGGAATCACGCTGGAAGAGATGCCGCTGCGCGAATACCAGAGTTTCTCTCCCCTCTTTGATGAGGGGCTGTACGAGTTTCTTGACCTGTCACGTGCGATCTCGCGGCGCAGCGAACGGGGAGGGACCGCGCAGACCGCAGTCCGTCGGTCGATTCGACTGCTGCGCAAACAGATCCGCACCGGCGTCGCCAGGCACTCACGAGGCAGAGCAGATTAATCAGTCTTCAAGGTAGGTGTAGCTCTCGAGCGCGGACCTGTAGGACTCGCAGAAGGCTTCGCGGTCCTCGGCCGAAATCTTCAACTGCGCTTCCGCGTTCTGGCCCATTCTCCTGAAACTCTCCATCAGGTCCTGCGACGTATATCCCGCGCTCGCCAGCACCTGCCCGAGCGATTCGCCGCGTATCACCTTATCAATGTGCGGTCTCCCCGAATCGTCGACGAGAAAGTGCGCTTCATTCGCCGAACCGAGCAGATTGTGGTTCATCCCGAGAGATTCCTGGTATGCACCCACCAGAAAAATGGCCAGATAGTACGGCTCGGAGTTGACACCATGCAGTTCCAGCGCCTGCTTGACATCGCGCAGGTCAACGAACTTGTCGATCTGGCCGTCCGAGTCGCAGGTGATGTCACACAGCGTCGCCCTCTCAGTCGGTTCCTCGGTCAGGCGCGTTATCGGCACGATCGGGAACAGCTGATCCAGCGCCCAGCTGTCCGGAGCCGACTGGAAGACCGAGAAGTTGCAGATGTACTTGCTGGCAAGAATATTCTCCAGATCGATAAACTCCTCGGGTCTCTCTTTCATCGAACGGGAAAACTTGATGGCCTTGCGGCAGATTTGCCAGAACAGCCACTCCCCCTGAGCGCGGTTCTGCAGGTTGAGATAGCCCAGATTGAAGAGCGACTGCAACTCCTCCCGATGCTGCAGTGCGTCGTGGTAGTATTCGCGGAAATTCTTCGGATTGATGTCCTTGTGAATGTCCATCATCTCCCGGACGACCTCCGAGTCTACCTTCGACGGGTTTATCTCTGAGCCTCCGAGTCCGGGATTCAAAGTTCGTATGACATTGGTAATGAATATCGCGTGGTGAGCCGCTACTGCGCGACCGCTCTCGGTCACAATCGTCGGGGGAGGAACATTTTCCGACTGACAGATCTCATTGATGGTGTAGACGATGTCGTTGGCGAACTCCTGCATGCTGTAGTTCACGCTGCAATCGGACGCAGTACGGCTGCCGTCGTAGTCCACCCCGAGTCCGCCCCCGACGTTCAGATACTCGGTCGGAAACCCCATCTTGTACACCTTCGCGTATACGCGGGCGGCCTCTTTGATCGCGTTCTTTATCCTCCGGATGTCGGTAATCTGAGAACCGATGTGGAAGTGCAGCATCTTCAGATAGCGCGCCAGCCCCTGATCAGCGGCGAGCCTCAGACAGTCGAGCAGCTGGATGGTATTGATCCCGAACTTCGACGTCTCTCCCCCGGATTCCTCCCACTTGCCTGCGCCACGGGAAAAGACTCTCACCCTGATGCCGAGGTTCGGATGAATCCCGAGTGCTGTCGAGACCTCGCTGATCTTATTCAGGTCCGACACTTCCTCCATCACCAGCACGGGATTCTTCCCGATCTTCTTCGACAACATGGCCCATTCGAGGTAGCGGCGGTCTTTGACGCCGTTGCAGATCAGCAAAGCGTTCGGATGGATCGTCAGGGTCAGAGCGGCGGCGAGTTCAGCTTTCGTCCCCACTTCCAGCCCATATTCGTAGCGGTGCCCAGCAGCCATGAGGCGCTCCACCACGCTCCGCTTCTGGTTCACCTTCATCGGGTAGACGCCGCGGTGGCGGGCGCCGTAGTTGTACTCGGCAATCGAATTGCGGAATGCTTCGTGCAGTTCCTTGATCTGAGTGTCCAGGATCTGAGGGAAGCGCAGTAGAAATGGAGGCGCGACGCGCCGCTGCAGAAGTGTCTGCACCAGCGAAATAACCTCGACTCCCATCAGCGGATTACGCGTGGGATGAACAGTCAGACTTCCCTGTTCACTGACGCCGAAGTATCCCCCCGCCCAGTTTTCAACTCCGTAGATGCGGTTCGGGATTTCGCTGGGAGACAGACGGAGGCTTTGAGTTATTTCCTTCATCGGTTCGATTAACCTCCAGATGCCGAGCGTTACACGTTACCAGACAGAATGTGCCGGGAGCGGACGTGCTATCCTTTCACACGTTCCAGGTACTTGCCTTCGCTCGTGTCGACGCGAATCAGTTCCCCTTCGTTTATGAACGGCGGAACCTGGATGACCAGCCCGGTCTCGAGTGTCGCAGGCTTGTTGACATTGCTCACCGTCGCTCCTTTGAGCGCGGGCTCAGTCGAAACCACCCGAAGTTCCACCGCAGCCGGCATCTCCACGCCAATCGGCTTCCCTTCATGGAACTCGATCTGCAATTTGATGTTCGGTGTCATGAACGGAATAGCATCCTCCAGCAGATCCGAGGAAAGGTGGAACTGCTCGAACGTCTCCGTATTCATGAAGTAATAGTCCGTGCCGTCCGAGTAGAGATATTCGACCTCGTGCGTCTCGAGGTAAGCCTGTTCAACCCTGTCTTCAGACCGGAACCGGTGCTCGATGATAGATCCTGACTTTACCGATCTCAGCTTCGTCTGCACCATGCCGCGCCAGTTGCCCGGCGTTATATGCTGAAACGAGAATACCCGATACAGCTCGCCATTAAGCTTTATCGTCATGCCCCGTTTGATCTGCGTTGCTGCAATCATTCTGATAACCCCGCTTTTTTGAATGCGTCATATTACTTGAAGGATCCCTCCGTTACAAGGCGCCAGAAAGCCCTATTCGCGGCCAACCCCGGTGTCTTGACCGCCTCCACCACCGCGGGGACAACTGACAGCACGACAACGGTCGGATGTCTGGAATCGAGGAACCGAGGGAATAGCCGAGCAAAGCCATGCTCCAACCCGGAGGATCCCGCCGGTCGAACACCCACAGCGTTCACCAGTCCCCCGGGACCGCCCCGAAAAGGCACGTCTCCGAAACCCTGATTTGTCGGAAGACGCTCTTGTGAGCCGGCAACTCCGTGGCGCCGATCAGGCCGGCACCCGGTGATCTATCTTCGATAGCAGATGTTCTGACGGAAGGTGACTGCGGTCCGTCGCGCAGGTTTTCGTCTCTCGTGTTCTGAATCCCGGAGGAGCTCCAACCATAGATAAGACCGTCTTGCCGCATCTGGACCCCCCTGGAATACAGGTCGAGGCAGAATCAGATTTCGAGTATCTCGGCTTCTTTCTTCTTCTGCAGTTCCTCGATTTTCTCTATATGAGTGTCGGTCAGATCCTGGACTTTCTTCAGAGCGTCTTTTTCTTCGTCTTCCGAGATCTTCTTGTCCCTCTGATATCCCTTGAGCCGGTCGTTCGCCTCGTGGCGCACCTGTCGTACGGCCACCTTGTGCTGTTCCCCGATGTGCGCCACCGACTTCGCCAGCTGCTTGCGCCTTTCCTGAGTTAGTGGAGGTATCGGCAGCCGTACCACCTTCCCGTCATTAGTCGGATTCAATCCCAGATCCGAGGCGAGAATCGCTTTCTCGATGGCAGGTATGGTGGACGGGTCCCATGGCTGGATCACGATCAACGTCGGATCGGGTGCAGACAGAGAAGCCATCTGGTTTATCGGTGTGAGATTCCCGTAGTAGTTGGCCTGAACGTTATCGAGAATACTGACAGAAGCCCGTCCGGTTCGAATGCTCGCCAGATTCTTGCGCATGTCCTCGACGCACTTCTCCATCCCTTTCTTAGCTTCATCAAGTGTCTGTCGAATCATCGAATTCTATCTCCCTGTAAGAGCCTTCAGGAAAGCACGACTCTATGAATGAATGACGGAACCGACTTTCGAACCCAAGACCACGTCTTTGATGTTACCACGGCGCAGAAGGTTGAAAACGACGATAGGGAGATTGTTCTCCATGCAGAGCGTCACTGCCGTCGTGTCCATCACGCGAAGGCCTCTTGCCAGCACCTCGCGGTAACTAAGGCTCTCGAAGAGCGTCGCGGCGGGATTCAAAAGAGGATCCGAATCGTAGATACCGTCCACCTTCGTCGCTTTCAGAATGGCCTCAGCCCCTATCTCCATCGCCCGCAGCGCCGCCGCGGTATCGGTGGAAAAATAAGGATTCCCGGTTCCTGCCGCGAAGATCACTACCCGCCCTTTTTCCAGGTGCCGGATGGCCCTGCGCCGTATAAAGGGTTCAGCCACCTCCCGCATCTCGATGGCAGACTGGACGCGCGTATGCACGCCCCGCTTCTCGAGGGCATTCTGCAGCGCCAGCGCGTTAATGACTGTCGCAAGCATGCCCATGTAATCGCCGGAGACGCGATCCATCCCCGCAGCCGAAACCGATATGCCGCGGACGATGTTGCCACCGCCTACTGTAGCGGCCACCTGAACTCCGACCGAGTGGAGTTCGGCGATCTCTTCAGCGATCCTGGACGCCATAATGGGGTCGACGCCAAAGCCCTGTCCGCCCATCAGGGCTTCACCGCTCAACTTGAGCAACACCCGCCGGAAGCGCGGCCTTACTGCATCGTTCTCCATATGACCCCCTGGTGGACTCTTCTGGGTACGGGCGCGGAGCTATTCACCGAGCTTATAACGGACGAAACGCCGGACCTGGATATTCTCACCGATCTTCTGGATGTGGGCCGCGATATGATCGCGCACAGTGGTTGACGGATCCTTTACAAACGGCTGCTCGAGCAGACAGGTCTCCGAATAGTACTTCGACATCCGTCCATCCACTATCTTGTCGAGAACGTTTTCCGGCTTTCCGGTCGCCCTTGCCTGCTCTTTGTAAATCTCTCGTTCCGCAGCCAGAACGTCCTCGGTGACATCTTCCTTGCTCACGAAACGGGGATCGCTCGCCGCGATATGCATCGCGATGTCTTTGACGAGATTCTGGAAGTCGGTATTGCGTGCGACGAAATCGCTCTCGCAATTCACTTCAACCATAACCCCGATCTTGCCGTTATGGACATAGGAGCCGATGAGCCCTTCCTTGGTTTCACGGCCTGACTTCTTGGCAGCCGAGGCAAGCCCGCGTTTGCGCAGGATCGTGACCGCCGCGTCAACGTCTCCATTGGCCTCCTGGAGAGCGCTCTTGCATTCCATGAAACCGACGCCGGTTTTCTCTCTGAGTTCCTTTACCAGTTCCGCGCTAATGGCCATAATTAACTTTTGCCTCCTGAACTTCCTTTCCCCTCTTACGGACGGCTACTCGCCTCCATCACGCATGTAAACATGCACCCGTCCCCCGGAAACTCCCGGGGTGCGGAGAAATTGTAGGGTGGAAAATGTCTCAATCTGCAGCGAAGTGCCCGACTACCCGCCAGGCTGTTCGTCCTGCTCAGGCAGGTTCTGCGACTCTTCCGGCGCGCTCTGAGGAGCTGGAGGTTCGGCTTTCTGCGCCTGCGGCTGCGACTGCGACTGCTCGCCCTTTCTGGGTCCCTTGGCTTTCCGCTGAAGGGTCTTTCGGACCGTAGTCCTGGCGGGCTGCGCTGCTTCAGTCGTTCCCGCTTCCGCGGTCTCTCTCTCTTCTCTGCGGGCGGCCTCAGCGGCTGCCTGCTGCGCCTGCCGCTGTTTCTCCATCTGCTCGGCACGTTCTTTCCGCTGTGCCTCGAACACCTCTTTCCCTTCGAGGTACGCCTGTGCCATCGTTTCAGTCACCAGCCGGATGGCGCGCAATGCGTCATCATTTCCAGGAATGATGTAGTCGATTTCGTCGGGATCACAGTTGGTGTCAGCCACGCCGATGACCGGAATTCCCAGCTTGGCGGCTTCTTTTATGGCGATCGCCTCGAGCTTCGTATCGATCACAAACAAGGCGTCGGGCAGGCCCGCCATTTCCTTGATTCCTGAGAGATTCTTCTCCAGCTTCTTCCGCTCGCGCTCGTAGCGTGCGACCTCTTTCTTTGAGAACAGGTCATACTGCCCGTTCGCCTTCATCTCTTCCAGTTCGCGGAATCGTTTGATGCTCTTCTGGATCGTTACGAAGTTGGTAAGAAGCCCTCCCAGCCATCGCTGGTTCACGTAGAACATCGAGGTCCGCTGCGCCGCTTCCTGGATCGCTTCCTGGGCCTGGCGTTTGGTGCCGAGGAACAACACGCTTTTCCCCTGCGCCCCCAGCTCATACATAAACTGAATCGCAATTTTGAAGAGCTTCAGGCTCTTCTGCAGATCGATGATATAGATGCCGTTTCTCTGACCGAAGATGTATTCCTTCATCTTCGGATTCCAACGTTTGGTCTGGTGGCCGAAATGAACCCCCGCCTCCAGCAGTTGCTTCATGGTTATCGAAACCAAATAGGACCTCCTCAGGCTTTATCGCTTCGAGAACTGGAATCTCTTGCGAGCACCCTTCTGACCGTATTTCTTTCGTTCTTTAATGCGGGAGTCGCGGCTGAGCAACCCTGCTTTCTTCAACCTCGGGCGCAGTTCCGCGTTGAACTCCAGAAGTGCGTTGGCTATTCCAAGCCTGATGGCACCCGCCTGTCCTGACGTGCCGCCTCCGCTCACGATAGCCCGTATGTCGAACTTGCCAATACTGTCCGTAACGGCGAGCGGATAGCGAATCACCGTACGCTGAGTTTCGTTCTTGAAATAGTCGCTCACGTCGCGCTTGTTGATGTTCACCTGACCCGCTCCAGGCAAAAGACGCACGCGAGCTGTTGAGCTCTTTCGTTTTCCCGTTCCGTAGTACTCTACTGTCGCCATTCTACTCCTTACCTGTGACGCAGAATGTAAAGACCGTCGGTTGTTAAGAAATGGACTAAATGCTCAGTGGCGTCGGCTTCTGTGCCTGATGCGGATGCTGGGGGCCGGAATACACACGGAGCTTCTTCTTCATTGCGTTTCCCAGCTTTGTTTTCGGAAGCATTCCAAAAACCGCCGCCTTGATCACTCTGCCGGGATCCTTCGCCAACAGCACGCCCGCCGCCGTTTCTCGCAATCCTCCGGGATAACCCGTATGATGGCGATAAAATTTGTCCGTCAACTTCTTGCCGGTCAGCTTCACCTTACCGGCATTAATAATGATGACATGATCGCCGGTATCAAGAAAAGGGGTGTAGGTCGGCTTGTCCTTGCCCGTCAACAGCCTCGCAGCCCTTGATGCCAGTCTCCCCAGGATCTGCCCCTCAGCATCGATCACGTGCCAGTTCTTCTCTATTTCCTTCTCACGGGGAATATAACTCTTCATTGCATTCTCCCTCGGTTAACTACTAAGCAGAACAATCTTTTAGGCTATCCAAGAGCTACTGAGGTGTCAAGAACAATTGAGTGAAATTCGTTATTCCGTATAGAGACACCCCCACTGCACGTGGGAGACACTACACCCGATAACCCCTGCCCGTAGCGAATCCTATTATCGCATCTTTTCTGAAATATGGAAGAGCCCTAAGAAACATCAAGTTGAATCCGGTGTTATCGCGGCCGGAGCCAGGCCGTCAGGACGTAGGCGCTCAGGGAATGTCACTATTCGTGATCCAAGTCACCTCCCCGGTTGAGAAAAAGCGCAACAGGACCGGCGGCCGGAACGATAAGAGTAGCAGGAAGACCTGCTTCGGCGGGAAATCTTCCTGGGGAATCACAATGAATCAGCTGAATTGCAAATCAGACAGGCGCACAATAATATGCTAAGTCTCCTCAATCGCAACAGGCAGGCAGTTGGTCTGGACATCGGGTCAAGCGCGCTCAAAGCAGCCGAGCTGCGCTCATTGCGCGGCGGAGGGTATGAACTTGTCAGCCTCGGCTTCGAAGAGCTCTCGCCGGACTGCATCGTCGACGGAGTAATCATTTCGAAACTGCCCGTCTCCGACGCCATCAACAACATCTTTACAAACCAGCGAATCAAAACGGGGCGGATCAACACGTCGATCTCCGGTCACTCGGTAATCGTAAAGAAAATCTCTCTCCCCCCCCAGAGCGAGGAGGACCTTGCCGAGTCGATCAGGTGGGAAGCGGAACAGTACATCCCCTTCGATATCGCCGACGTCAATCTCGACTACCAGGTACTGGGCGAGAATCCGGGAACGGGCAACCTGGACATCCTCCTCGTCGCCGTCAAAAAAGACAAGATCACCGACTATACAAGCGTCATAAAGATGGCGGGTAAAACCCCGGTTCTGGTCGACGTCGACGCTTTTGCCCTCCAGAACGCCTACGAAATCAACTACGGGCCGACAACCAAGAACACGATCGCGCTGCTCGATATCGGCGCCACCACCATGACGATCAACATTGTCAGCGGCACTGATTTCCTTTTCACGCGCGACGTCGGAGTCGGAGGGCACCAGTACACGGAATTCATCCAGAAGGAATTCAATCTGAATTACGGCCAGGCCCAGAGTCTCAAACACGGTGAAACGCTCGAGAACATCGACGCGGGCGAGGTGCGCCACGTCATAGAGTCGGTCACCGAGATCATCTGTCTGGAAATCCAGAAGACCTACGACTTCTTCAAGTCCACCACGACGATAGACCATATCGACCGGATGATCGTGAGCGGCGGCGCAGCCCATACCCCCGGGCTGATAGAGACCCTGGCCAAGAAATTCGAGATCCCTGTCGAGAAATTCGACAGCTTCCGGAAAATCAAATTCGACCCCAATCAATTCTCAGCCTCAATGATCGCCGAACGCGCTCCGGATCTCGCGATCGCGATCGGTCTGGCACTCCGGAGTGCCGAGGGATAGAGCGGTTATGATTAAAGTAAACCTGCTGATAGATCACACCGTCGTCCGCAAACGCAAGAGCTTTGTCAATCTGAACGTCTCGCGGACGGGCCTTGTGTTCGCGGCGTTCTTCCTGTTTACAGTCGGCGCAATGGGAATCTGGACGTATTACGTGCATCAGCAAATCCAGACCGGCACCGAAAGGCGGGAGCGACTCCGGCTCGAAGAACAGCGTCTGCAGATGCTGAAAAAGGAGATCGCCAGATTCGAGCAGCTGACGAAAATGCGCCAGAACAGGATCGACGTCATCGAAAAGCTTAAGGAAAACCAGACCGGACCGGTGCTTCTCCTGAACAAGGTGCTCGAAAGCATCCCGAGCAACGGCGTCCTGTGGCTCACATCGCTCAGCCAGAAGTCGGATCTGATCAAGATTGTCGGCTACACGCAGCAGCCGGAGGTGATCCCCGACTTCATGACCGGCCTCGCGGGGAGCGGGATCTTCAAGAGTGTCGATCTTGATATGATCGAGGACCAGAAGGACGCATCGAAGTTCTCCCTCTCTTGCGTCAGCATCAGCAAATCTCAGGCGGAGTGACGACAATGGCACTGGATAATTTTCGTTTTGAGAATCTGCCACGTTCGACTCAGATGGTAATCCTTGCCGTCGTTCTGGTCGGCCTGGCTGTCGTCTTCTACTTCTATTACCTGGATGGCAAAATCGACGAGCGCGATGCCATCCACAAAGACATTCGGGAACTGGAACGATCGGTTGCCCAGGGAACGGCTATCGAAAGCCGGCTCAAGCTCTTCAGGCAGAAACTGGCCCAACTCGAGGAGCGGCTCGCAGTGCTGCAGAGCATCCTGCCGTCGGAAAAAGAGACTCCCACCGTTCTCAGAAGCGTCCAGACAATGGCGACGTCAAGCAACCTGAAGATCAAGAAGTTCACGCCCCAGCCCGTGATCCCGCGCGAGTTCTATTCCGATTGGCCGATCAAGATCGAAGTCGAAGGCAACTACAACGGCCTGGGCTCCTTTTTTGAAAAGGTCAGCCAGGCGACACGAATCATCGACGTCGGATCCATCACCATCACAGGACTGGATAAGCAGCCCGACACAAGGAGAACCCTCACTGCGGCCTGCACGGCGACAACCTTTGTTTTCAGGGAAGATCAGCCCCCCGATCAGACCGATGATGTAAAGAAGGAGGCGCGGCGGTGAAAGTCAACTGCTCAAGAGTAATTCTCGCGTTGCTTGCAACGCTTCTCCTTAACGTTCCAATCGCACGGAGCGGCAATCCGGAGGCGACGGCCGGCGTGGAACCTGCGAAAAGATCTGTCGCCTCCGAGGTGCGGACTGCCGGAGTGCCCTTCAGGCCGACCAACCGGAGGGACCCGTTCCTGAATCCATTGCTCCTCATCAAAAAAGACAAGCCGGCTGACGAGGAACTGTCGCGAGGGCTTCCGCCACCGGGAATAGCCGGCACCTATATCGCCCAGGCAGTTCTCCAGGGAATCTCGCTTCGTGGATCGGGGCGGCTGGCCGTCGTCCGCGGGGCCGACAACCGAGCGTACTTCCTACGCGAAGGAGACAGGCTTTTTGACGGGTATCTTAAAACCATTGATGTCGACTCCATTACGCTCGTTCGTGAAACCAGGCTGAGATCCGGAAAGATCCTGACTCAGGATGTGACCAAAAGGCTAAGGACACCATAGGATAACTGGTATGAAAAATCTTGCATTGATCAGAGTGAAGGGGCTCACACTGGCAGCTCTTCTCTTTATCCTGGCATTTGCCGTTCCCAGAACGGACAGTGCTCAAGATAATTCCGTCGGTGCCGGGCCGTCTCGAGACAGTTCTGCGGCAAAGGCAGCGGAGACTTCCGGACCCGGCGCGATCACTGACATAAAGATCGATCCAGACGCGGATAACCTGACCGTTACAGTCATGACCGACAGGCTCATTGCTCCCCAGGACTTCTTCGTTGAGGATCCCGCCCGGCTGGTGCTCGATTTCCCCAACACCCGGAACAAGGTGAGCTTCACACGCCTCGCAGTAAATGCGGCCGCCGTAAAGAGAGTACGGGTGCAGCAGTTTCAGGACATCCCTTCTCCCATCGCGCGTGTCGTATTTGACCTCGAGGAAACGCACGGCAAACACAGGATCACCAGCGATGCAAGTTCAGTCAGAATTGTCTTCGACACTGACGTTCCCAAACCCGCTCCCGTGGTGAAGTCCGCGGTTGCCCCACCGGCCCCTGCGCCTGAGGTAAGACCGACTCCGGCAGCAGCCAAGCCGGCGCCTCCGCTTGCAGTCAAGCCGAAGCCGGTTGTGCAGGAGACTCCAAAGCCGGCACCCCCGGCAAAAGCGACGCTTCCAACGGTCCGGATGGCGAAGGCCGACGATTTCTCGAATCCACCGCGGCTCCCGCTGGAGCCGCCGGCTCCGAAGAATCCCGCGCCTCCTGCGCCCGCGGTCGCGTCAAGCCATTTGCGATTCTCGGGACAGCCCCTGACGCTGGATCTGGTCGAAATACCTCTCATCGACTTCTTCAGGCTCATGGCGGAAGAGGGAGGAATCAACATCGTCCTGGACCCCGACATCAAAGGCAAAATCTCGATCAAGGGAGAAAAAATGCCGTGGGACCAGATCTTCGAGATGGCACTTGTGACCAACGGTCTGGACAAACAGATTGAAGGCAACCTGATCAGGGTCACGAGGAAAGCGACTCTCCAGGAGGAGGCGCAGCAGAGAGAAGCCCTCAAAAAGGCCAATCTCCTCGCCGCGGACCTCGAAACCCGGATTAGAAGACTGAACTACGCCAAAGCGGACTCGCTCTCGGAAATTCTCGCCGATCAGAAGACGGCGAGGGGGACGGTCGTTGTCGACGAGCGGACCAATGCGCTGATCCTTACCGACATTCCCGAGTCCGTCAGCAGAATGATACAGTTGATCGACACCCTTGACACCTCTCAGCCCCAGGTGGAAATCGAGGCAAGGGTGGTGTCGGCGACACGCGATTTCGCGCGCGATATAGGAATTCAGTTCGGCTTCGTCGGCGGCAACCTGCAGCGAGTCACGGTCGGCGGCCCCAATACCTTCGGTACCATCGGCGGCACCCGTCCAAGCGCGACTCCAACCAGCACGTTCGTCGCCGGCAATCCTGTTACGGGAAGGGGCGCGGCTTCAGATCAGGCAACGGAATCGGCGGCGGTCAGCACCGGAACCTCCAGCCAGAACGCGGGCAATTACAATGTCAACCTGCCCGCTACCAAGGCTTTCGGCGGAGTCGGAATATCGATCGGCAATATCTTCGACACGTTCCTGCTCGATGCCGCAATTACCGCAGGTGAGAGCAAGGGGCTGGCCAAACTGATTTCGCAGCCGAAAGTCACCGCCCAGAACAACAGCCCTGCCGTCATCACCCAGGGACTGCGGTTCCCGGTTCAGATCATCGCCAACAATACGATCAGCGTGCAGTTCCAGAACGCAGCTCTGACTTTGACAGTCACGCCCCAGATCACGTATGAAGGCAACATCGTCCTCGACCTGAAAGTCGAGAACAACACGCCGGATTTCGGCAGACATGTAAACGGCATTCCTTCAATCCGGACCAGTGAGTCGACTACGCGGGTGCTCGTCACCGACGGCGGCACCACCGTAATCGGAGGAATTCTGATCGACCAGGAATCGGACGCTCAGGACAAAGTCCCCGGACTGGGTTCCCTGCCCGTCATCGGCAACCTCTTCCGCCGGACGGCTGTCTCGCGCAGCACCCAGGAAGTGCTCTTCTTCGTGACTCCACGGATAATAAAATAGCCACCATCATCCCTGACCGGGACTGCACACGTCCCGGTCAGGAAGCCCGACGACAAGGCACAGATTTCACACGGTTTTGACAAGTCCCGCTCATTGGTGTTATTATCCGCCCCTCGCGCCAACGGATCACTTGTCGTGTTCGTCCGCTGCCGCTGAATCAGCCGATCATGCACACCAGGAACTAGTTCATGGACATCAACGAAGTAAAAGATCTTATCCACGAAGTCCTCCAGAGCGACATAGTCGAATTCGAACTGGAGCATTCAGACACGAAAATCAGACTGAAGCGGGAACTCACGCGGGAATCGGTTCCTGCACCAATCCCGTCCCCCAAGGCCAGGACCAGCTTCACGACTTCTTCGCCGGCTGCCGCTGAAACAGCCGTCCGAGCGGCCGTCAGTTCAGAGGATGAAGAGAGCGGACTCCACATAATTACCTCTCCGATCGTAGGCACGGCCTACCGGGCCCCTTCTCCGGAAGCAGAACCCTATGTGAAGACGGGTGACCACGTCAGTGAAGGGACTATTCTGTGCCTGGTCGAAGCAATGAAGCTCATGAACGAGATCCCGTCTGACATTGCGGGAGAGGTTGTCCGGATCTATTTTGAAAACGGCAGTCCGGTCGAATTCGGGCAAAAGCTTTTTGCCATCCGACCCCAACAATAAGGCTGGTTTGGCAATGTTTCGAAAGATCCTGATAGCGAACAGGGGAGAGATTGCGTTGCGCATCATCTGCGCATGCAAGGAACTGGGAATCCCCACGGTCGCAGTCTATTCTCAGGCGGATCAGCATTCGCTCCACGTCCGCTTCGCTGACGAAGCCGTCTGCATCGGTCCCGCTTCCAGCAGCGAAAGCTACCTGAACATCCCTGCCGTGATAAGCGCGGCGGAAATCACAAACACCGACGCCATTCATCCCGGATACGGTTTCCTGGCAGAAAGCGCGTACTTCGCTGAGGTCTGCGAAGCATGCGGCATAACCTTCATAGGCCCGTCGCCCGAGGTCATCCGGATGATGGGCGACAAGGAAGCCGCCCGAAAAGCCATGAAAGATGCCGGGGTGCCGGTTGTGCCAGGGACCGAAAAGATCAAGAGCACCGTGACGGCTGCAGGCAAAGCCAGAGAAATGGGGTATCCCGTCATCGTCAAGGCCTCTGCCGGCGGCGGCGGCAAGGGAATGCGCATCATCTCGACACCGGAGGAACTCCCGGCGGCTTTGGAAGTCGCACAGAACGAAGCGTCGGCGGCCTTCGGCTCCGGCGATGTCTACCTCGAGAAGTATATCCCGGTCGCCCGGCATATCGAGTTTCAGATCCTGGCAGACCGTTTTGGAACCGTCGTCCACCTCGGAGAGCGCGAGTGCTCGATTCAGAGGCGGTATCAGAAACTGCTGGAAGAGGCACCGTCGTGCTATCTCACGCCGGAATTGAGGAACCATATCGGAGAGCTGGCAGTCAGGGCGGCACGGGCCGTGAACTATACCAATGCCGGCACAATGGAGTTCATCGTCGACGAGAAGCACAACTTCTACTTCATGGAGATGAACACAAGGATTCAGGTCGAGCACGGCGTTACCGAGCTGGTCGTCGGAGTGGACCTCATCAAGGAACAGATCAGAATCGCCGCCGGCGAGAAACTCGGATACACGCAGAAGAACATTGCAATACGTGGAAACGCCATAGAGTGCCGCATTAACGCCGAATGCCCCGACACGTTCTTCCCGTCACCGGGAAAGCTGACGACTTTCCACCCGCCTACCGGAATAGGAGTGAGGGTCGACACGGCCGCGTACACCGAATATGTCGTTTCACCCTTTTACGACTCGCTGATCGCCAAAGTGATAACCTGCGGAAGGGACCGACAGGAAGCAATCAACAGGATGAAACGGGCCCTCGAGATGACGGTCGTCGAAGGAGTCAAGACTACCATCCCTCTCCATCAGAAGATTCTCCGGGACGAAAACTTCCGAGCCGGCCGCATCCATACCCGGTTTCTGGAAAAGTTCTGACGATGCGTTTCGAGTTGCCGCCTGTATACCCGATAACCGACAGGAAACTCTCCCGCCGGCCCAGCCATCTGAGCATTCTCAAGGATCTGGTGCGGGGCGGGGCCACACTGGTACAGATCCGCGACAAGTCAACACCGCTGCAGGAACTGCTGCGCGATCTCACAAAATGCGTCGATTTCGCGATAGGAAAAGGCGTAACGCTTGTGGTCAACGACCGCTGTGATCTTGCATTGTCTTCAGGTGCAATGGGCGTGCATCTCGGCCAGGACGATCTTCCGCCGGACGCGGCGCGTTCACTCCTCGGGAACGACCGCATCATCGGATTCTCGACGCACTCGAGTGTACAGGCGCGTCGGGCTTTTGGCCTCCCCATACAGTACATAGGGTTCGGCCCCGTTTACGAAACCTCAACAAAAGACAACCCGTCTCCGGCGGTCGGAATTCAGCGGCTCAGACGGATTTGCGCGATCTCACCGCTCCCGGTTGTTGCGATCGGGGGTATAAGGCTTGCCCGGGTACCCGAGATCCTGGCAGCGGGTGCGGCAAGCGTCGCCGTTATTTCGGATCTGATGAAGTCACGGGATCTGGCACGCCGGATGGAACTGTATCTGAAGAAAGCCACGGAGAGATAATCGATCGCGAACAGGAAGGATATGCCTCAAGTACAATGTCCGGCCCCACATGAAAGGATTTCCGGATCCTGAACTTCAAGGCCTCCGCGGCGGAGTCATACCCCCGCCCTCCTACAGACGGAACGGCATCGTTTCCGCCAAGCACCAGGGGCGCGATGATGAAATAAAAAACGTCGACCAGTCCCCTCGAAAGGAATGCCCAGTGGATCCGGCTTCCTCCTTCCACCAGCAAGCCCAAAACATCTCTCTTCCCCAACTCAGCGAGGACGGCAACCAGATCGAGTTCGTCTTCCGAACCCGGGACGCTGACGACTTCCGCACCGCGATCCTCGAGTTGTTGCCGGCAGGCGCCTGGCGCCGCATCTCGGCAGAAAACCAGGACGGGCGACGGATTTTCAAAAACGCGCGAAGCCGGTGGAGTCTGAAGCATGGGATCGAGTATCACACGCAGCAGCGGACGCGCCTTCGGAAGCTTTCCTCTGTATGTGAGCAGCGGATTGTCTGCCAGAACCGTTCCCACGCCCACAAGCAGCGCATCCGTACGCAGCCTCAATGAGTGTCCGAATTCCTTCCCCTCCGGAGAGCTGATGGAGGGATCGGCGTTTCTGGCCGTGCCGATCTTGCCGTCGAGCGACATTCCGACCTTGGAGATTACCAGCGGAAGGCCGGAAGTAATCCGGCATGCAAAAGGCTCGATGATCCTCCCCGCTTCTTCCTTCATCAGACCGGCATCCACCTGTATTCCTGCGGAACGAAGGATTTCTATACCGCGTCCCGAGACAGCAGGATTCGGATCCGTCCTGCCGACCACCACCCTGCGGATCCCGGCTTCAATCACCCGGTGCACGCATGGCGGCGTCCTTCCGTGATGGCAGCACGGCTCCAGCGTCACATATGCGGTCGCTCCGCGCGCCAGTTCACCAGCCTGACGCAACGCGTGGACCTCGGCGTGGTCAACACGCGCGTACTCGTGCCGGCCCTGGCCCACAATTCGCCCTGCGTTGACGATCACACACCCGACACTCGGGTTCGGGCTCGCCATCCCCAGCCCCTTCTCGGCCAAAGACAGCGCCTTTTTCATGAATTTGCGGTCCGCGGCATCAAACATGGTTTCGATCGGCTCATCCGACTGCTTCAGGAGGCTTCTCCTCGATGACCTAGGGAAGCTGAATCCGTATCCAGTGTACGCGCTTGCGATCGGCATCAAGGATCCTGACGCTGATATTGTCGAGATCAAACACTTCCCCGGGAGCGGGAACGCGCCCAAGATACGACATAACGAGACCGGCAACAGTGGAGCAGTTCAGCTCCCCGAATCTCTTTCCAGACAGTTCTTCCAGGCGCGAGAGTTCGGTACTGCCGCGAACGACGAAGGTTCTGGGCCCCTCCTCAATCACCTTGCTCACCTTCGCCTCGTCTTCATCCCGTATTTCACCGATTATCTCCTCCACGAGATCTTCGATGGTAACGAGGCCTGCGACGCCACCGAACTCGTCTATCACGATCGCCACATGGTCTCCACGCTCCTGGAGCTCCTTCAGCAGCTTCGACACCCTCTTAGTCCCTGGAACGAACAAGACCGGATTAATCAAAGAAGTAATCGGGTCGGTCTCCTTCCCTTTCACGTACTCGGCCATCAGGCGCCGGATATAAACTACGCCGATAATATGGTCGATGTCTCCACGGTAAATCGGGATGCGCGAGTGCCGGTTGATGACCATCGTATCGCGCAATTCCCCGATCGTTACGTTCTCCTCGCAGGCGATGATCCTGGTTCTGGGAGTCATGACTTCCCGAACCAGGGTGTTGCCGAATTCGACGACGGACTGGATAAGCTTGCTGTCTTCTTCCTGCAGGATGCCCTCATCCTCGCCGATCTCAAGATATGCCTGTATCTCTTCGTCGGTCGTCTCTTCATCCTCGGGTTCCCCGCCGTTTTCCACCTTCTCGTGCATCTGCCGGTAGATGCTCAGGACACTCGAAATCGGGACAGTGAGGAAGCGGAGAACAACGTAGACCGGACTAAAGTACCTCAAAAGGCTAAGTAGCTTTTTCTCAGGTTCGTTCTGGGTGAGAAGCCGCGGCAGCAGCTGTCTGAAAGCCAATGAGATCAGGATGACGGCTACCAGGGAATTCAGAAGTCCGTGCCGCGGCCACGTCAAAAGACTCAGGTGCGTGATCAGGACCGAAACCGTGATGATCGAGATCTGGATTCCGAAATGGAGCGGCACCAGGATAAGCATCTTGTCCTCGAGCACTGCCGGGACGAGCGGGGAGGCGGGCCTGTCAGGCCGCTCCATCATCATCCGCAGCGTGAGTGCGCTCGATTGCGTCATGGCACTCTCGACGAGAGACAGGAAGAAGAGAAAGAACAGAAAACCCGCTATCAGGATTATTTCTATATTAAGAAGAATCATTTAGCCATTTCCGACCGCAATATCGGAGCCGGTTGCAGGAAGAACCTTCTGCGCAGCAGTCTTCTCTGATACCTGTTCATCTCCCCCCCGTCCGTTTCGTGGTCGTATCCCAAAAGGTGCAGCACTCCATGCACCAGCAGAGTGCGGAGTTCCTTCTCGAGGGAAGCTCCTGAGCTGTGTGCATGTCCGGCCGCAACCAGGGGCGCGATTGCAATCTCTCCCAAAAAGGAGCGCCCTTCGATTTCTGAGACTCCGTAAGAAAAACTGAGTACGTCGGTAGCATAATCCCGTTGACGATACCGGGAATTCAATGCCCGTATCTCGTTGTCGCTCAAGAAGACGATTGAAAGCGTCCTTTCCTGCTCCCCGAGCGCTTCAAGCAGAGCGGAACAGAAGAGTGCGACAGATGCGCGATTGATCTTAAACCGTCTCTGTCTGTTCAGAACCTGGATTCCGGACAATCTCCGACTGGGTGAAGTCATACCCTGGGTACTCAATACGATGATGGAAAATGCCGTTCAAAATCTGTGCAAAGCTTGCCTTCACAAGCTGGATATCTCTCAGGGTGATATCGCATTCGTCAAATTGGTCGTCACGGACGATTCCGTCGACCAGCCTTCCGATCATTGCCTCGATCTGCGGCGGGCTCGGATCTGTAAGGGTCCGGGAAGCGGCTTCAACCGAATCGGCCATCATCATGATGGCAGCTTCCTTGCCTTGCGGTTTCGGGCCGGGGTAGCGGAAATCCTTTTCAATACTCTTTCCGTCCCCCGCTTCACTGTTTTCTTTCGCCTTCTGGTAGAAGTACGTCATCACCCTCGTGCCGTGGTGCTGCGGAATCATATCGCTGATGCGCTGTGGCAGCCCCACCTCCCTGGCAAGTTGCAGTCCATCCCTGATATGCCCGGAGATGATGCTGTAGCTCATGCTGGGCGAAAGTTCCTCGTGTTTGTTTGTGCCGTAAGACTGGTTCTCCACGAAGTACTCGGCCTTCACGATTTTGCCGATATCGTGGTAGTACGCCGCCACTCGGGCGAGGAGGGGATTAGCTCCCACCGATTCAGCGGCGGCTTCGGCAAGGGTTGCCACCATGAGGCTGTGATGATAGGTGCCGGGAGCCTCGACCGCCAGTCTCCGCAGTATCGGGGCATTCAAATTCGAAAGCTCTAAAAGCCTGATGTCGGTTGCGATTTTGAAAAGCGCCTCAAGCGCCGGGAGCATTATCGATGCAAGCGCTGCGGCCAGGATTCCGCTGACCAGCGCCAGTGCGAACTGATCAAGAATGTCGGAGAACCTCAGCGGCGCCTGACGAAGGAAATCAAGCCCTCCAAGGCAGAGAAGATTCACAATTCCAATGGTGAGCCCCGCCTTCAGGATGGCGGCGCGGTCCTTGTACTGCCGGACACTGTAGATGCCTGCCAGGCTGCCGGTAATCAGGTATACGGCAAGATCGACATCGCCGTAGAAAAGCCCAGTCAGTACCGCCAGGACTATGGAAGAGATGATCCCGAGATTCTGATTTATTAGCAGGGTCGTCAGAAGGGCGCCAAAGGCGAACGGAACTCCATAATAAAGGACCATCGGGTCGTGAAATCGCTGGAAGCGTTCGCCGAGAATGTCCGCCAGCGCTGTGGCGATCCGTATCGTAAGCAGCTGTGATGCGATGATCACCAGCATCAGCATCATATAATTGCGGATCTTGCGTTGCCGGGGCTGATAGAAGACCAGATAACGCCACATCGAGTAGATAAAGACGAGACCGAGCAAAAAATACCCTATGAACTGCCAGAACAGCGAACGGGGTCTCCGGAGATTGCGCAGCGCGTTGAGCTGCATCAGCACGTTCGCACTCACCTGCTCACCGCTGCGTATGATCGTCTGTCCTTGCCGTATCTGGACCTCGACCGGACGCACGCGCCTCGAGGCATGAGCCCTTCTGGCTTCGGTTTCGGCCCGGTTATAGAGGAGCGTCGGAAAGAGGTCGCTTTCAAGATACTGCATGAGCACATTCCGGTCCCGTTGCGGCAGGTCGGCAAAATCCAGACGAAACTGCCGGAGGTATTCCCGGGCACCGGCCAGGTCCCTGACCAGGTTCGCATCAACGAGCGGGTGTTCGAAAGGAAAAGAACTGTCGCGAATCGTGATCCCTGCGCGCTGATCCTTCAGGAACTCACCGCGATCCCCGATTATCCCATCACTTAGGACCGTACTTAACACTTTAATGATGCGCCCTTCGAGAACAGGGTTAAAGTGCTGCCGCAACAGAACAGGAAGGATGCTGTCGGGGAAGGTGCGGCCGAGCTGTGATTTCAGCTCCCCGATCAGGTCCTGCACGACCTCGGGCGTCAGTTCGGTTTTGGGAGTAATGGAATTCTCGGCAAGAACGTCGCGGGCGACGAGGAAAGCGCGGGAGATGGATTTCTTTTTTTCGGCGATGAGGTCTGACTGCAGTTGGTACAGCGCGGGAATCTCGGATTCGGCTGCAGCGCGCTTCAGGGCGGTGGCATCGGTGTCTTCATATATCAGGTCCTGTGCCGCGCGCACGTCCTGATCTGCGATCTGCCCGACCTTGTAATCGGGGATATCCTGGTATCGGAATCCTATCAGGATGACAGACAGGATCGTGACCGCGCAGCATCCGATGAAGACGTCGAGCCACGACAGACTACTGCGCAGATTCTCCAACAGAAGGAGATACCAGCGCTGACGGGGTCCTTCCCACAGCCTCCCAAATCCTGCAAAGTTAGCCATTACTGTACATGACCTTGACGGTCACCGGTTCAGGACAGCGCCACACTGCCGACAGTAAACGCGATCCCGAAGTATGACCCTTCTTCACGAAGATTTGAGTTCCTTCACTGCGTTTGTCAGAGCGGGGACCACCTCGAAGAGGTCTCCCACTATTCCGTAATCGGCAATGTTGAAGATAGGAGCTTCCGGGTCTTTGTTTATCGCGACAATATACCTGGACGAAGACATTCCGGCAAGGTGCTGAATGGCGCCGCTGATTCCACACGCAACATACAAAGTCGGCGAGACTGTCTTCCCGGTTTGCCCTACCTGGTACTGGTGATCGATCCAGCCCGCATCGACCGCCGCACGTGAAGCGCCCATCGCACCGCCGAGCGCTTCGGCAAGCTGCTGTATCATCGGGAAATTCTCAGGACCTTTCACGCCTCTTCCGCCCGAAACGATGATATTTGCTTCTGTAAGCTCGATTTTCTGCCCCGACCCTGCCTTGATCTCCTTCACAGAGACGCGGATGCGGGACGCGTCCAGCCCGGGAACGAACTCTTCGACTTCCGCGCTGCGACTGGAATCGGGAGCTCCGAGCGAAAAGACATTGGGACGGAGCGTCGCCATTGCCGGAGTCATCAGAAGCCTCACTCTCGCATAGGCCTTGCCGGCATAGATCGGGCGGACGCACTCGAGCTGTGAGCCATCCACAATGTGAGCTTCAACGCAATCCTGAGCCAGTCCGACTCCAAGTCTCGCCGCCAGCCTTGGGAGAAGGTCCCTGCCCATAGCGCCGGCCGAACCCAGGATGAAGCGCGGCTCCGTCTTGTGAACCACCTGGGACAACGCGTCGCAGTAGCCTTCGGTAGAATAGGAACTGAGAAGTTCATGCCGGGCGGTGATCACTTTGTCGGCGCCATAGTGAGCGAGATCCGCCGCAGGCTCCCCTGCGCCCATCCGCACGGCCAGAACAGTCTCGTTCATCTGGTCGGCAAGCTTTCTCGCGGCGTGCAGGGCCTCCAGCGATGTCTTCTTGACCTTGCCTTCCCGTTCCTCTATGAAAACCAGGATTCCCTGTGCCATCTCCCCTCCTTGATAATTCGTGGCATCGCGTAACGCCGGTCCGTCGGGCCGGCCCACTGACTATATGATCTTCGCCTCCTCGTGGAGCAGCTTAACCAGTTGGGGTACCACCTCTGCAACATCCCCTTTGAGTATTTTGCCCGCAGGACGGGCAGGAGGCATGCTTATCTGTTCAATGGAGACGCGAGGTTTCAGGTCTTCGGCCGCCAATCCGAGCGAATCGAGCGTCTGGATTGCGATCTGCTTCTTCTTCGCGGCCATGATCCCTTTCAGAGATGCATATCGCGGAGTGTTCAGTCCCTTCTGGGCTGTAACGACAGCAGGGAGGATCCCCTCGACGATTTCCTGAGCTCCTTCGATGTCCCGGTGTGCGCTGAATGCCTTGTCCTGAATATCGAGTTTTATGACTGCCGACACCTGCGGCAGGTTCATACGTTCGGCGACAACCGACGGCACCTGTCCATTGTCGACTCCGATGGCGTGCTTTCCGAACAGGACGAGGTCAGGATTCAGGCTACTGCAGACCTTTGCCAGCACCGTTCCCAGAACGAAGGAATCGGCATTGTCCAGCGAACTGTCACTGACCAGGATGGCGGAATCGGCGCCCATCGCCAGGCAGGTTCTCAGACCTGCAGTGGCGGCTTCGGATCCCGCTCCTACGATTACGACTTCGCCGCCGACCTTTTCCTTTATCTTGAGGGCCTCTTCCACCGCGAACTCGTCATACGGGTTCACGACGAAAGAGACATCGGTAAGATCCAATTCTTTCCCGCTCTGAGCTATTTTTATTCTGATTGCGGTATCGGGAACGAATTTCACGCAGACAACTATCTTCATGACAGGTTCCTCATCTTATCGAGTTGCGTTTGCAAAAGGCGCCGTCAGGACAGCTGCATGATCAGGCCTTCTTCAGTTTACATGAGCTTCGACATACTCGATGGCGTTCTGAACGGTTCTGATCTTTTCGGCGTCCTCGTCAGGTATCTCGATGCCGAAGGCCTCCTCGAAAGCCATGACGAGCTCGATCGTGTCGAGGGAATCGGCGCCCAGATCATCCACAAAGGATGCGTTTGCCGTCACCTCGGCCTCGTTGACACCCAGCTGATCCACTATGATTGACTTGACCTTCTCTTCTACCGATGCCATTCGATTCCTCCTCGTTTCAATTCGGTCACCGGCGAGCACAAAAGCTGCCGCGGAAAGGCTCACATTGTAGCATTCAAACTTGTGGAAGCAAGCGCTTCTAACACCGTGACTTGACTTCCGGAAGAACCCGGCGGCAGGCGTGCATTTTGCAAATCTCTACCGGCTGGTTGAAGTGATTCCCCTCGATTCCCGGCCTATCTGTCCCAGATCCGCTTCCAATCTGGCGTTAATCTGATTTTCTGCGAATTCCTTCGCGACCCGGATGGCATTCTTGATCGCGTTGCTGCTGGATCTTCCGTGACAGATTATCGAGACTCCTCTCAAACCGATAAGAGGCGCACCGCCATACTCGGAGTAATCAAGTTTCTTCTTCAGCCGCTTGAATGACTGCTGACTCAAAAGGGCCCCGACCTTCGCCTTGAGGTTGCTCGAGAGCTCGTCTTTCAGAAGCTTCAGGACCGCCTCGATGAGCCCCTCGCTGGTCTTAAGGGCGACATTGCCGGTAAACCCATCGCAGACGATGACGTCCGCCCGGCCGTTGTAGATATCGCGGCCTTCCACGTTGCCGATGAAATTGAGGTGAAGCTGTTTGAGAGTCCTGTGGACTTCCTTGGTGAGATCGTTCCCCTTGGACTCCTCTTCCCCTATCGACATGAGTCCCACGCGCGGGGATTCGATTCCGACTATCGCTTTGCTGAACAGATGGCCCATCACCGCGAATTGCACCAGATGATGCGGCTTGCAGGCGACATTCGCCCCGACATCGAGGAGCACAGCGTGACCGCTCAGAGTGGGGAGTACCGTAGCCAGCGCGGGACGGTCCACGCCGGGAACCGCGCCTATGACCATCTTGGAAGTGGCCATCACGGCACCGGTATTGCCGGCGCTCACGAGTCCGGAAGCGACCTTCTCCCGAACCAGATCGGCGGCAACCCTTATGGACGAATCCTTCTTCTTTCGAAGCGCGGCCGTGGGGGCTTCATCCATGGCGATCACCTGCGTGGCATTGCGGATTTCAATGGGCAGCCCGTTCCCTCCGGCCTCTTTGAGAAGAGGGGCAATCAGAGACTCTTTTCCAACAAGCACAACGTTCACACCGTATGCTTTAGCGGCCTGAACGGCTCCTTCTACTTCACTGTGGGGGGAACTGTCGCTCCCCATGCTATCGACAGCAATCTTGATCATTGTCAGCAAGGGAAAATGCTCGGTTATGCTCGTTTAGCGACAGCGGGCACACGCAACGGCGCCCGTGCCTGTTCAGAAGCGCGACACGGCGGCCCCTGTCAAATCTCTTCTTCGCCCGCCATCACCTGCCGCCCCCGGTAATATCCGCATTTCGGACAGGCCTGATGCGGCGCTTTGAATTCCTGGCAGTTAGGACACTTGCCAGGATTGAGTGGGGTCAGAAAATCATGTGCCCGGCGTTTCCCGCGGCGTGATTTGGAATGTCTCCTCTTCGGATTCGGCATGAACGCTATTCTCCATCTTTTAGGGGATTATTGGTTAAAACCCACAAAACCGTCGATTTCATCTGCCGGACTTCTTCTTGAACTCCAGTAGAACAGACAACCGGGAGTCCACCTCCTCAGCCTTGCATTGGCATGTCCCCTCGTTGAGATCGGCTCCACATTTGTAGCACAACCCTTTGCAGTCTTCCCGACAGACAAACCGCATCGGGATTGCCAGCTCGATCTGCTCCAGCACCATGAGATCCACATCAAAGGTTATGCCGTCGTAGTACCCGACCTCCATGTCCTCATACCGAAGCTCTATCTCGGCGTTCTCGCTGGTCCACTCCGGCTGCGGCAGATAAGATAGATCAAAGGTCGCGGACACATCCCGCGTGAAATCCCTGGCACACCGGGAACACGTGCAGCGGATCGCCGTCTCGACTGTTCCTCCCACCTGCAGTTCCCCGTCCTTGTGAGTAAGGACGAAATCGGCAGTCACCGGTCTGCTCAGCGCCGCATCGTCGTGAGAAAACCTGATTTCTCCGATTCCGTATGTGTGGTGGACGTGAAGCGGCTCAGGCTTCAGGTCCTCGATTTCAATGAACACTCTACTACTCCTGCCTTGCGGCGAAGGGGGAAATTATATTAACGGGAAGATTTTGTCAAGGATAAGACCCGTGAAACACAAGGACTTACGGCGCTTTTCCCGGTCTCGCCGAGGGTCCACCGGGGTTATGGCTGCCGCCCGGTCCCGGACGCCTTCTGCAGCCTGTCGAGTTCCGTAACCAGCCGTTGTTTCAGTGTACTGAATTCCGCACCCTCGGTGCTGGCGTCTCTCAGCACTTTGACGGCTTCATCGTGTTTTCCCTGAGCGGCCAGGGCCTGGGAAAGCTGTATCGCAAGATCCTCTTTCGGAAGATCGCATTGCGGGTCCTTAATCATGCCCTGGAGAATGTCCTGCGCATTCGCGTGATTCCCCTCCTCGAGATAATGGGCCGCCAGTACCTTCTTGGCCAGGAACCCGATCGTGCGCTGCCTGGAGTTGTTGGCCACAGACTGCAGATTCGCTGCCGCTTCCTGCTTGTCACCAAGCTGAAGCTGGCAGAGTCCGAGATAGTACTTCGCCACTATCGATACCTTGTCGAACCCCCATCCGGAAGCTATATCCGAAAACTCCTTTGCCGCGGCCCTGTATTTGTCAGCATCGCTCTTGAATGTCGGAACGGCACCTTTGCTGAACGGATCATCGGTTGCCTCAGGATCCACCGCACCATGATAGAAGCTCATCGCTTTCGCCAGTTGTCCCTGAGCCGCAGTTTCTCTCTTGCCCAGGTACTTGAGCCCGAAATAGCCGCCGACTATAAGGACGATTGCAACAGCCACCGCCACCGAGATCAGTCTCCTGTTCCGGCTGAAGAATTCCAGAAGACGGATTATTGCAGCATGAAACGGATCTTCTGCGAGTATTTGTTTTCGGGTAAGCTTCGTTGTGCCCACGGTACCTTCCTTCGACAAGTATAAAGTCGATAAAAATATCATACCCCATCAGGATGCGCAATGTTTAGAAGGTATCCTTTCCTGTCCAGGAATTCTGGTGAGAAAGGGAGAGAGTGATGTTATGATAGCCGCGCTTTCAGTTTGGTTACAGGGAAAATGAGGGACCCGATGTCCTGACCGGGTGATTCCCTCTGGAGGATCAGGATGAAAAGAGTATTTGTTTTTGCTTTCTTGTTCGTGAGCATAGCAGCCCTTCTCTCGATAGGGTTGCCGACGGAATCGTCGCGCGCGGCCGACGGCACGAAAATCACCGTCGCTTACAGCAGCAATGTGATGGGGTACACGGAGCCCTGTGGCTGAATGGAGACAGGGGTACAGCTCGGCGGGCTGTACAAAAAGGCCACTTATCTCGAACAGTATCGGAATCAGGGACTGGTGATTGTAGACTCGGGAGACCTGCTCAACGAAGACGAGGAGATCCCTGAATCAGTTCAGCAGTCGGCCCGTCTGAAGGCGGAACTGATCGTACAGATCTATAAGCACGTCGGAATTGACGCCGTCAACGTCGGCGACCTCGACCTGGTCCTTGGAATTCCTTATCTCAAGGAACTGGAGAAGAAACACGGCTTCCCATTCATCTCTGCAAATTTGGTGGATGAAAACGGCGCCCACATTTTCCAGCGCTACGTAACCAAGAAGGTCAACGACAAGAACGTGGCTATCCTGAGCGTAATCGGAGACACCTCCGAAATGACCTCCAGAGTCAGCGAAATCACCAACGGAGCCGCCAGCGTACAGGATCCGCTCGAGGCGGCAGATTCGATTCTGAAAGAGTTGGCAGGCAAGGTTGACTACGTCATCGTCCTTACCCACCAGGGAACGAACCGCGACTGGGTGATAGCGCGCCGCGTCGAAGGAATCGATCTCGTGGTCGGCGGTCATGACAAGCAGAAGACAGCCGATCCGTTCGAAGCTGAAGACACCCTGATCGTTCAGGCAGGGGAAAAAGGTCAGCATCTGGGCATCCTTGAAGTCCTGCTCGACGGCAGCAAGACGGCTCAGAACAAGCTGGTTCCATTTGATGACTCCATCGCGGACAATGCAGACATCAAGGCGATGATTTCGCAGTACAACGAAGAAATCGCCGAGATCTATGGCGGCGGGGGAGAAAGCAAGCCTGCACTGGCCGACGTTGCCCTGAGAGTGAGCGCGTGCGAGCCATGCCACGCCGGTCAGGTGAAGACATGGCATACGACAGCTCACGCGCACGCGTATCAGACGCTTGTCGACAAATCGAAACAGTTCGATCCGAAATGCCTGGCATGCCATACGACACGTTTTGAACAGCCGGAAGGCTTCTCAATGAAGCAGCAGCAACTCGAACTGGTCAACGTCCAGTGCGAGTCCTGTCACGGTTTCGCCAAAGAACATCTTGCCGAGATGAAACCGATCCCGACTCCAAAACCGGACATCAAGCTCTGCATCAAATGCCACACTGCCGATCGCTGCCCGACGTTCGAGCAGGATGCAGAAGAGGTGTTCGCCAAGATCAAACACTAGCCGGGAACAAAAAGGGGGGAAGGCGCCTTAGTAAGGTTCGCCTTCCCTTTTTTCTGCGCGATATCGATCAGGCTTGATCCCGCGTTACTGTCGGGAAGAAGGAAAAAGGGGCAGGCCCGGAGCCGGCCTGCGGCGGTTGCGCAGCAGCCTGATCACGATGACCAGCACAACACACCCGATCAGAACCATCGAGACTGCAGGATACTGCTCTTTGATGAGCTCTGCCGCGCGATCCCCGAAATTAGCGGCAAGATAGGCCAGGAACGTGTAGCGCACGAGCCTGCCGGCGAAAACCGCACCAGACATGCGCCACCTGCCGGTGCGCAGAACACCGGCCGCGATAATTACAAGCTTGGTCGGGAACGGCGGAGGCGCAATTACAGAACCGAAGATCACCCAGACAGAATGCCGGCGCATCCTTTCCTCAATTCTCGCAATTCTCTCAGGGCTGAAGCGCGAGAGCGCCTTCTCACCCCCTTTGCGCCCGATCCCATAAAGCACCAGACATCCCAGGGTGGATCCGACCGTTGCCACCAGTCCTATCAGGTACGCCAGACGTGGATCCTTCCAGGAGAGGAGCATGATGACGGCGTCAGGGCCTCCCGCCAGAGGGACTGCTGCTGAGTCGAGAAACGATATGGCCAGCAGGCCGGGGATGCCCATCACGATAAGGTAGCGGTTCAGACTTGTCAGCACGCGATTCCTTTCAAATTTCCTGGACCGTACATAGTAAAGTCGAAGCGCAGGAAAAACACACAAGAAAAGTGAGGAAAACTCGCGAAAAATGACGACGCCTTCCCTGCCCGTTTCTATTTCATTTAGTCCTAAAGGGTCGAGGAAAAGAGTCCGATCTGGGAAGCAACAGCACGATGTGTTTGTTGCGCAAGCAGAAAACGGGTAAGAACATGGGAAAGACCATTCTCCTGGTGGATGATTCAGCCCTGATCTGCCATGTGGTCAGTAAAGTCTTAAAGGATTCGGGATATACAGTGCTGACCGCGAAGAATGGCCGGGAAGCGGTGTCGCTCGCAAGACAGCATGTCCCCAGCCTGGTCATAATGGACGTTGAAATGCCGGTTATGAACGGCATTGATGCGACCAGGCAGATCAAGTCAGAACCTGTCACCGCCCAGATACCGGTGGTCATCTTCACATCACTCGGCAGAGAAGAAGACATTGACCGGGCGAAAGAGGCCGGCTGCGAAGGCTTTCTCAGCAAACCCGTCTGCAAGGAAGCTCTAAACTCGGAAGTGCAGCGAATACTGCAAAGCCATGGATGACCGCGGGCCGTGTGCAAGCTGACAGACTACGTAACAAATGTGTCGCTGGTCGAAAAGACCCTGGATTACCTGAAGACATCTCATGGGATTCGCTCAATACTGGCAGGCGCTGACGGCACGCCGGAGAGCCCGTATCAGGCTGCAGAACTCCCGTTCTCCAAATACTATCCTCTCAGGCTGGAACGGGAAATCGGAGGCTTGCGCTGTTCGGCGGAGTCTGAAGCCGCGCTCAATGCCGCCGAACCGCACATACTTTTGTGCGTCGAGTGGCTGCAGGAATGCCTGCACAAGGAGTGGATTCTAAACCAGGCCACTAATGAGATGCTGGAGCTGTCCACCCAGCTTCACTTCCTGTATACCCTCGCGGGGAAACTGTCGGGCATGAAGACTCTTCCGGACTACACTGCCGTGGTCCTGCGCGAAATCTCGAACGCCGTAGGAGCCGACAGCGCACTGGCGCATATCCAGGGATCGCACCCAGAGAAAGACATCAGCGTAGTCCAGAATCTCAGCGAGACCGACTCATCCAGGTTACTGCGAAACAATGTGTTTTACGAAAAACCCAACGGCAGGACGATTGCATTCTCTCTTGCGGACCAGACTTCTGTTCTGGTAGCCCCTGTGAAGGAGAAAGACAGCCAGATCGGCTTCATGGCCTTCTTCAGAAGCCCGGACAAGCGCTTCTTCACAGCCTACGAGAAGAAGTTCCTGGGCATCATTGACGACATCATCTCCCCCACGATGGAAAGCCTGCGCCTCTATGGCAGCCTTCATGATCTGTACTTCAACACCGTCAAAGCGCTGGCCGCCGCGATTGACGCCAAAGACGCCTACACACATGGGCATTCCTTCAGGGTTGCCAAATACGCCGTCTCGATCGGCAGGCAAATGGGAATCGATCAGGAGAAACTGACGGACCTGGAAATCGCGGCATACATGCACGACCTCGGAAAGATCGGAGTGCCGGAAGCAATCCTGAGCAAGGCAGGAAAGCTGACACCTCAGGAATTCGAACAGATCAAGAGACATCCGCTGATCACCGACCAGATCCTCGAGGCGATCGATCTGCCTGCCCATATCGTCGATGCCGCGGTCCAGCATCACGAAAGGCTCGATGGAAGAGGTTATCCGCTGGGTCTGCAGGGTGAGGAGATCTCCCCGTTCGCCCGCATCATAGCAGTGGCCGATGTGTTTGACGCTTTGACGACGACCAGGCTGTATCGTGATGCAATGACTGTTGAAGACGCACTTACCATCCTCTACGACGGAATCGACACCGAGTACGACAAGCAAGTTGTCCTTGCCCTGATCTCTACGCTGAACAGCGACAAGAAGGATACTGAAATCGCCAAGTTGTATCCCGAGTTGAAGTTTATGAAGATCGAGCGGATGAACCAGTTCCTCACCGGTCTGATACAGCTTCTGCTCTCCTCCGACTCAAAAGTGGCAACCTCGGCGTAAATGCCCCTGGCCCCTTGTTGACAAGAGTACCGCAATACCGCAATATCACGATCCCCACCAGCACCCAATTATAAGGTTCTGCGCTCGCTGATAATTTGCCGCGACGACGCCTGAGCCGTAGAATAGAATAGTTGTTTCGGTTCAGGCTTCGGGCGAGTCCTGGACAGGCGACGTCAAGATCAGAAGGAGGAACCGATGAAAACATTGGCCTGGTGCGGAGCGCTTCTCCTGCTCGCACTTTCATTTGCGCCCGCGGCATTGACGCGCGCGGACCGCACGTTCCCGTTCGATTTCAAGCGGATGGAATTGTCGAACGGACTCAGGGCGTATCTGATTCCCACGAAGGCTTCGGGGCAGATCGCCTACATAACGATCGTACGCACTGGGGCCCGGGAGGAATATGAACCGGGCAGGAGCGGATTCGCGCATTTTTTCGAGCACATGATGTTTCGAGGCACCAGGAAGTATCCTGACTACGATGCTGTTACGACCCGCATGGGAGCAGCGCGAAATGCGTCAACATCCTCTGACGTCACCCAGTACTATTTGGTCGCATCAAAGGATTCGCTCGAACAGATCATAGACCTCGAGTCGGACCGCTTCATGAACCTCGAGTACAGCGAGGCAGCCTTCCGGACCGAAGCCGGGGCGATCCTCGGAGAATTCAGCCAGGGACGCGCCAACCCGATGCTCCACCTTTACGAGAAGCTGATGGACACTGCCTTCGACGTGCACACGTACGAACATCTTACGATCGGCTTCGAGAAGGACGTGCGGGCGATGCCTGAAGGCTACGAATACAGTATTGCATTTCACAAACGCTACTACCGCCCTGAAAACTGCGTGATACTCCTGACGGGCGACTTCGATCCCAAACATGCTGAACAGCTGATCCGGAAGTATTATTCGCCGTGGAAACGCGGTTATGTTCCGCCTGAGATCAAGCCGGAGCCGCCGCAGCAGGCTCCCCGCGAAGCCATCGTCGAATTCCCGGGCCAGACTCTGCCAACGGTCAGCGTCGCATATAAGGGGCCGGCATGGAGTGCCACCGACCGGCTGTCGGTAGCGGCAGAAGTCCTGGGCATGGTCGCCTTCGGGCCGAACTCCCGGATTTACCGCAAACTGGTCATTCAGGACCAGAAGGTGCAAGCGCTCACAGGAGACTTCGCCCTTAATCGTGATCCGGGACTCCTTCTCGTGCTCGCAATGGTTAACCGGGAGGAGGATGTGCCGGCGGTTCTCCGAGAGATTGAAAACACGGCGGAGGAATTCCAGGAGAAGCCGTGTGACCCGAAGCTTCTCAACGACACCAGGAGCGCCATGAAGTACGGGTTCCTCATGAGTCTTGAGACGCCCCAGGGAATCAATTTCGCATTGAGGGATTTTGCCGTCTTCACAGGCGGCATCGAGGCGGTGGACGAGTATTACAAAACCCTGGACTCAATTACGCCGGCAGACGTGCAGGCGGCTGCAAAGAAGTTTCTGGTCGACAACGGCCGTACCACCGTGACACTGCTCTCAGCCCGGGAGGGGAAATAATGAGAAAACCGATCCTGGCCGTCCTGCTGATCACCGTATTTGTCGCACTTGCGTTGCCGCAGACTCCAAAGGGGACGATCACGTTGCATGAACCTGATTCACCATTCGTTGCTTTCAATATCTGGGTAAAGGCGGGATCTCAGAACGATCCTCAAGGCAAGGAGGGGCTTGCCGCCCTGACGGCCAATCTCCTGTCGGATTCGTCCACCAGGCAGGACAGCTATGAACAGATACTTGCCAGACTCTACCCGATGGCCGCCGGGTACGAATCGAGCGTCGACAAGGAGATGACTGTCTTCACCGGCCGGACCCACAAGGACAACCTCGCCGCATATTACGAGCTGTTCAGGAACGCCATTCTCTCTCCGGCGTTCAAGGAAGAAGACTTCAGGCGTGTTAAAACCCAGACCATGAACTACCTGAAGCAGTCCCGCCGCTTCTCCAACGATGAAGAACTCAGCAAGGAACTCCTTTTCCGTGAAATCTACCGCGGCACCCCTTATGAACACCCTGAAGAGGGATACGTGACTTCGGTCGAGAGCATCACCCTTGACGACGTAAAGAATTTCTACGCCCGCTACTATACACGCGAAAACGTCGTGGTCGGAGTCGGCGGGGGTTATGATCGCGGCTACCCGGCGAAAGTCCGCAAAGACTTTGATACTCTCGCTGCGGGCAAACCGGAGTCTGTTCCTCCGCCGAATCCAAAGCCTCTCACCGGCATCAAGGTTCTCATCGTCGAGAAGAACACCCAGGCGACCCCGATCTCATTCGGCTATCCGATATCGCTGCTCCGCTCGGATGCGGATTTCTTCCCGATGATGCTGGCGAATTCATGGCTGGGAGAACATCGCAATTCGGTGAGCCACCTGTATCAGGTGATCCGGGAACGGCGCGGCATGAACTATGGCGACTATACCTATATCGAGGCCTATCCACGCGGTTATTCCACACAGGTGCCGCCGACAAACGTCAGCCGGCGTTCGCAGATTTTTGAAGTTTGGATCCGCCCGGTCGCAATGACAGACCCGGGAACGCTGCACAATCGGACTCTTTTCGCGTTCCGTGCCGCGCTGCGGGAAATCGAACTCCTGGTAAAGCGCGGCCTGACGAAGGAGCAGTTTGAAACCCAACAGACATTTCTCAAGAACTATATCGTGAATTTCGGCGCAACGCTGTCGCGCCGCCTCGCCTACGAAATCGATGATCACTTCTACGGTATTCCGGAACCGGGCTTTCTTGCTCTGGCGCGGAAGTCGATCGACGCCATGGATGTCGGCAGGGTGAACGATGCGCTGCGCAAGCATCTGCAGGCCAGGAACCTCCAGGCGGTCTTCATCACAGCGGACGCGCAGGGACTGAAAGAGAAGCTTGTGAGCGGGGTCGAAACCCCGATCACATACGCGGGCAAGCAGTCTCAGTCAGTGCTGGAAGAAGACAAGATCATCGCCGCTTACCCAATTCCAGTGAAGGAAGAGGACATAACCATCATCGGAATCAACGAGGTATTTGAGAGGTAGCCTATCCCGAAACAGAAAGGAACGTGCCCAGGGTTTCCGCAAAACTTACGGCGATGAAGGAAACGCCTACGGCATAGAACGTTTCGCCCCGGACGCTCTCCCGGGTCACGTTGGTCACTGTTGCCGACGCCTCCAATGCGCTCGTGCTGATCTTCAGGACGGACCCGGGCTCGAGTTTCCCGCCGCAGACAAATCGCATCCCCTGCGGAGAGAAGTCGATCATCCTCCCTTCTCTTGCTTCCCCGGGCCAGGATGTGTAGTACACGATCTTCGCAGAGCACCTGGTCCGCTCGAATGATCTTCTCCGGGTCCGCTGACTCGAGGGCATTGGAGTACGGCAATACTCGCATATCTCTCCTCCTGCAGCTTCCCTCCCAGGCGCACGCCTGCAGACCGGACAAAGCGCGGGAACCAATGGCTTCCGCGAAACCGGAGCGGTCTTTCTTGTGTAGGTCCGGAAGAGCTCATCATCGTAGGCTGCACGTTTGTCCCGATCGCTCAGGACTTCGTACGCTTCATTCACGAGCGCAGCCTCGGCCGCGGATCCGCCGAGATCGGGATGCTTCCCGAGGCCCAGCATCAGGGTGCGATAGCTCGCGCGAATGATCTCGGGAGGAGCATCCGGCTGCACTTGCAGTATTCGATAGTAATTGCGCCTGTTCTTCATGCCTGCGACATCCTATACCACCGATTCAGCCTGTGCAATCCGTGTGATCTATGGCATGATCCCCGCGTCGGATCCGTCTGTCATCCGACATGAAACTAGGAGCCTGTCCGAGAATTAGCTGTTAGAGGCCAAAACCCGATTTTGGCTGTCCTATTCGTCTGCAAATTGTAAATTATTTTTCGGCTTTCTTAGGATTGTGGTTTTTTGAAGCTGGAATGAAG
>JAAYAM010000090.1 GCA_012719355.1 Acidobacteriota bacterium | reverse complement strand
GGCCACGCTCCCTTTGCGGTTGTACGAAACTCTGGGCGTGCGCAAGCTCTTCTATCTGCTCGGACTGAACCGGCTGATGCCGCAGAAGCTGCGCGACCTTGAAGCGATGCTTCCCAAAATCCCCGTACGCCCGCTGCGTCGCGTCCTGCCGGAAGTCACAAGAGCATACGGAGAAGAGCGGCGCCGGGTCGGCTTCTTTCTTGGATGCGCCCAGAGCCTGCTCTTTGCCTCCCAGAGCGCCGCAACACTGCGTGTGCTGGCGCGCAACGGATGCACCGTGATAACTCCCAAAGAGGTCGAATGCTGCGGAATGCCGGCAAAGGGGTATGGGCGTCCGGATCTGGTCGAAGAACAGGCCCGCCACAATATCGCGGTTTTCGAGCGCTGCAACGTTGATACAATCATTACCGATTGTGCCACCTGCGGATCGATGCTCAGGGAATACGGCTCGCTTCTGGCGAAGGACGTGCAATGGAAGGCGCGCGCGGAAGCGTTCGGCCGCAGCGTGAAGGACATAAGCGAGTTCCTATGCGAGATTCCCTTGCGCAAGCCGGCCGGCCGCGTCGAGAGAAAGGTGACATATCACGACCCATGCCACCTCAGGCGCGGTCAGAAGATCTGGAACGAGCCGCGCAGACTGCTGTCGATGATAGAAGGGCTCGAGTTTGTCGAGTTGCCGGAAGCCGATTGGTGCTGCGGTTCGGCCGGGAGCCAGCTCATCACGCATTACGAAACGTCCACCAGAGTGCTGGGGCGCAAGATCGACAATATCGCCAAGACCGAAGCGACGGTGATAGCCTCAGGCTGTCCCGGATGCCAGATGCAGTTGAATACCGGACTTAAGCGCCACGGTCTGCCGGTTCGCGTGGTCCATCCGGTGACACTGTTGGATGAAGCCTATGGGGGAGCAGATGGAGAGTAGAGTCATCGAAAACCTTGCCGGAATCGTCGGCAAAGACGGGGTGCTGCGCACGACTGAGGATCTTGCGGTCTACAGTTACGACGGCACTTTCGCCGAAGGGACTCCGGATGTCGTAGTGCTGCCTCAGACGACCGGGCAGGTATCCCGGATTGTCAAAATGGCGGCGGAGCTGCGCATCCCGATTGTGCCTCGCGGGATGGGTTCGGGCCTTGCGGCCGGATCAATTCCGGCTCGCCCGGGCGGGATCGTCGTCTGCTTCACACGCATGAACAGAATACTCGAGATCGATGAAGGCAATTCGACCGTACTGGCACAGGCCGGAGTCGTCACCGCCGATCTTCAGGCTGAAGTAGAGAAGATCGGACTCTTCTATCCGCCGGATCCCTCCAGCATCAGGCATTCAACGATAGGCGGAAACATCTCATGCAATGCGGGAGGCGCGCGCTGCCTGAAATACGGGGTGACCGGCAACTACGTCCTCGGGCTCACCGTGGTTCTGGCAGACGGCAGGATCGTGAAAACCGGCGGCAAGCCGATTAAAGATGTGACCGGATACAACCTGACGTCGCTGTTTACCGCTTCGGAAGGGACCCTGGGTTTGATCACGGAAGCGCTCCTCAGGCTGGTGGCAAAACCGAAATTCGCGAAAACGGCGCTTGCCGAATTCGAGTCGCTGGCGTGTGCCTCGCGCGCCGTCAACGCAATCATCGCGGCAGGCATCGTGCCCGCAAGCCTG
>JAAYAM010000089.1 GCA_012719355.1 Acidobacteriota bacterium | reverse complement strand
TGTACACGACGCCGAACGCGATGATGCAGGCGAAGATTACGGTGAGAGTCGTCATGATCCCCATGTTTTCCGCCATGGTACGTTCGAAGCTGCGCAGCGCCTCTATCGTCAGTCCCACTCCTGCCACGGCGGGCGTCGATTTGAGCCGCCGGTAAAGCCGTGAGATCTCTGCGGAATCGACCTGCAGGTAAGCGCCCGAAAGGGTATCGCCTTCGCGCATGAGGCGGTGCAGCGCGTCTCCGTCCATATAGACCGACAGGCCGAGGAACTCGTCCACGAGCCCCGCCACCGCGACTTCCCGTACCGGGCGTGCGCCTTCCAGGACCTCAACCCGCACGCGCTCGCCGGGAGAAACCTGCAGGATTTCGGCAAGAGTCTTTGACAGGAGCAGTCCTTCCGGCGGAGGGGTGACCACATTCCCCGAGCGGTCTACGATACGGTTCAGCGTCGGGATCGAAGCAACGCCGAGTATCGTCAGGTTCCTGGAGCGGTGGCCGTGCCGCAGACGGACCGGGACGGAACGTAGTGGCTCCACCTTCACGACGCCCGGGAGGGAACGAAGTTCGTACAGGGCTTTCGAAGAGACCGGCTCGAAGAACGTCACCGTCACGTCCTGGCGCTGCACGAATGAGAATTGCATTTCTTTGAGGACATCCATTGCATCGATGAAAAACAGCCCGACCACCAGGATGGCCGTAGCAAGCGATATTCCGGTCAGGGATGCCAGGGCGCGAAACGGCTGGCGCTCGAGATTGCGCAGGATGATCCGGTTGATGTGGCTGAGGCGCCGGCCGGCGAGCCGCTCCATAAGACTGGTGCGATAGTGCGCCGGGGGTTCCGGACGCATCGCCTCCGCCGGCGGTATACGAACTGCGCGCCGCACGGCGGAAAGCGCCCCGAGCGCCGCGATGAAAAGGCTTCCCAGGATTGCCCCGGCAGCCACCCCGCCCGAAAGCCTGTATTCCAGGACCGGGAAACGGAAGTACTGGTTGTAGAGCTGAATCATGAACGACCCGAGCCAGGCGCCGGCAGCGGTGCCCGCGGCGGCTCCCAGGGCGGCGATGAGCAGGGCCCATTTCAGATAGTGCCAGGCAAGCTCGAGATTCGTGTATCCGAGCGCCTTGAGCGCGGCGATCTGGGGGCGCTGCAGAGCGAGGGCGCGGGTGAGCGCGACGTTCAGGATGAAGGCGGCGACGCCGAGAAAGAGCGACGGAACAATGATTCCGAATTTCTGCAGCTGCCTCAGTTCACTGTCCAGCGTCCAGTGCGAGAACTGGAGGGCCCGCGGGATGGCGCCCAGTCCGCCGTAGGGAGCGAGGATTCGGTCGAGTTCGGCGATCACTTCGGAACTCGAAGCACCGGGCATCAGCCGCAGGACGGCGTCATTGAAGCCCCCCTCCATGTTGAATGCGGCCGCAAGCGCCTTGCGCTCCATCCAGAGGATTCCGTAACGGCGGTCGTCGGGAATGATCTCTCCCGGCGGGATCGTATAAATGTATTCGGGCGAAAGCGCGATCCCGACAATCTGGAGGACGCGCCGTCGGCCGTTAATGATTGCGGCGATTGAATCTCCGGGTTCAAAGGCGTGGGAAAGGGCGAACGCCTCGCTTACCAGGACTTCGTCTGGACGAGACGGATCAATCCAACGGCCGCTTCTGAGAAAGACGTCATTGAGGGCGGGCCGTCCTTCGGACGGGATCGATACGAGCCGGCCGCGCGAAGGCGCGTCCATACCCGGGATGTCAAGGGTAACATCCGCGACCACTCGCGTTTCGATTGCGGCGACGCCGCCGATCTCAGCAAGGCGTTCGGCAACACGCTCTGGAACGCGTTTGGCTGTGACAAAGATGTCGGCAAAACGCTGCCGTTCGTAATAGGTC
>JAAYAM010000088.1 GCA_012719355.1 Acidobacteriota bacterium | reverse complement strand
CGCCTTCGGATGGTTCTACTACTTCCCTTTCTCGGCATGCCCGCCGAATTCAAATCTCATGGCGGATAGCAACTTGTCAGCGAAATCTGCGGCGCCTCGTGAGCTGAACCGCTTGAACAGAGCAGCAGCCAAAGTGTTGGCCGGCACGCCTTCGTCAATGGCCGCATTCACTGTCCAACGCCCCTCGCCCGAGTCGGATACCCGTCCTGCGAAGTGCTTCAGTTCAGGATCTGCGGCCAGCGCCGCAGCTGTGAGGTCGAGCAGCCATGAGGCAATCACGCTACCTCTACGCCAGACTTCGGTGATATCGGCGAGGTTCAAGTCATATGTGTAATACTCGGGATTGCGCAGTGGAGTAGTTTCCGCGTCGGCTGTGCGCTCGCTCTTTCCTGCGTTGGCATTCTTGAGGATATTCAAGCCCTCGGCATAAGCGGCCATCAGGCCGTACTCGATTCCGTTGTGAACCATCTTCACGAAATGGCCGGCCCCATTGGGTCCGCAATGAAGATAGCCACGCTCGGCAGTCCCGCCCAATTCCTCACGCCCGGGCGTGCGCTCCAGCGCTCCGATACCGGGCGCCAGTGTGGCGAATATCGGATCGAGGTGATGCACAATCGCGAGCTCGCCCCCGATCATTAGACAGTAGCCCCGTTCGAGGCCCCACACTCCACCGCTCGTGCCGCAATCGACATGATGAATGCCGTGGGATGCCAGCCGTTTGGATCGCTCAATGTCGTCCCGATAATAGGAGTTGCCGCCGTCGACAACAATGTCGCCTCGTGAGAGCCTGGCAACGAGTTCGTCCAGTTGCGAATCAACAATCGCCGCGGGGACCATCAACCAGACCAGGCGAGGTTCAGTCAATTGTGCGAGAAAATCGTCCAGTGTAGTCGAACCATTCGCGCCCTCGCGTTCCAGAGCACGCACCGCGTCAGTCGATATGTCGCGCACCACACACTGATGTCCCCCTCGCATCAGGCGCCGCACCATATTGGCGCCCATACGTCCTAATCCGATCATCCCTACCTGCATTCGACTCCCCCTGCACTGCACGCTGCAACCCGATATCAATTGCGCTAATGCAATCGCCCTTCACGTTAAGCTGTCTCTGTAGCGGTAGGAAGCAATTCAGAGGCCTAATGGCGATCCATTTGTATGGGAATGTGCCGGCCTCTCGAATCATTGCTTATCGAATAGTGCAGGTGGGTGAGTCTATTGCGTGCAAGTCCGAATTCTCATGAGCTCAAACAAGCGGGATGGCAGTTTTGAAAGAATTCGGAGCTTTGTCCGACGACTGCTGAGCCGGGCTGCTTTCCTGTTCATCAACAGCTTTATCACTATCGCTATCCTGGCTGCAGTTGCCATGCTTACTCGAACTCCGTTTGTCTTTCCATCGCTGGGCCCGACAGCTTTTCTATTGTTCTATGCACCGGAAGTCCCGGCTGCCAGCCCGAGGCACACAATTTTCGGCCATGCTATCGGGATTATTTGCGGGTTCGGAGCACTCTGGGTTTGTGGCCTTACCAATGCTATGCCCACGATTGAAATCGGAGTCAGCCGGGCCCGCATCTTTGCAGCTGCGTTGTCACTGGCAGCGACCGGTGCCATGATGATCGCGCTCAAATCCGAACACGCTCCGGCAGGAGCGACCACTCTGATTATTTCGCTCGGATTCGTTACGAGCCCTTCAATTTAATGGTGATTGAAATGGCGGTAGCCTTGTTGGTACTCCAGGCGATCGTCATCAACCGCCTTGTCGGGCTGCATTATTTTGTGTGGAGAATGCGCCGTGACAGAGACCAAAGGTAGCGTCCGATTGACGAGCAGCATTTGAGGAAAGCTTCCTGCCGTGGGCGGCCTCTTACCGGGGAGCGGGATCCAGCCTTCGTTCACGATTTCTGATCAGCCGGCAGAACGCATGTTGGGGCAGGCTGTCTGCTGCGCATCTGGAAAGGCGGAACGGCCGCAGGATTCTCCGCGTCGGGAATCATGATCAGGAAGGTGCTCCCTTTTCCTCTCGCGCTCCTGATCTTCATACGACCGCCAAGCACCTCGATGCGTTCCCGGATACTCAGCAGGCCGAATCCGGTGGTTTCCTTCAGTCTCTGTGGATCGAAGCCGCGACCTCGATCCCAGACCGACATACAGACGTACTCTCGGTGCCGCCAGACGTGAATCCCGCCCTGTTTCACGCGGGCATGTTTGATGACATTGAAAAGCAGCTCCTGAGCAGCCCGGTAGAAAAAGGCCTTGAGCTCGTCAGAATGCAGTTGGACCTCGCCGTTCGACTTAACAAGAACCGCAAGTCCGTGTTTGGTTTGAAACTGATTTGCGAGCCACCGGAGAGTGGCGGTAAGGTCGCAGTGATGCAGAACAGGCGGGCTAAGCTCGTGGGATAGGCTGCGGGACGTGTCGATTGCGCTTTTGAGCATGTCATCGATCTGGACGACGTTCGCGGCCAGCGAAGAATCATGGCCGATCCGGCTCTTTACTAAACTCAGCTGGAACTTCGCCGCGGCGAGCTGCTGCTGCAAGTCCTCGTGCAGGATTTCCCCAAGGCGCTTGCGTTCGCGCTCTTCCGCCTGCGACAACTCCAGTGCGAGTTCCTGCAACTGCCGGCTGCGGCGCTGTAACTCCTCCGTTCTCTGCGCCACCTTCGCTTCCAGCGTCGCGTTTAAGTCGCGCAGTTCCTCTTCCATCTGCTTCCGGGACGTGATGTCGAGGCAATACTCGATCATTTGAATTACACGCCCCTGTTCATCAAATATAGGATAGCCGTGGATCTCTATGTTCCTCCGCTCCCCAGAGGCGTCGTAATGCACTTGTTCGATTATGACCGGCTTGCCGGTTCGCTTCACCTGTTCCAGAGGTTTTACAAAATCCTGGTTCAAAGATGCTATGGAACATCCGCTCGTCTCCGAGCAGCAGCATGCGGGCGGGCTGTTCTTGAGCTGTGCTGCCGTATTAGCCATGAGTATCCTGTGATCGGCGGCATCGATCACGCAGAAGGGATGGGTCAGCGATTCCAGGACTTCGTTCAGGAAATCGTTGCGTTTGCGCAGCAATACTTCCATCCGCTTCCGGTCGGTGATGTCCCGTCCGTAGAGGTTGACATATCCTTCCGACACGATCGGCGCGATGGAAAAGGAGTAGGTGACATGGCCGCACGCGACCTCCGCTTCAATAGCCGCACCGGTCTCCAGGGCGATCTTGATGTGCCGGCGAATTCCGTCGGGCACTGCGGATACCAACCGGCAATTCCATGAGGCGAGGAGACCGGCGCTGGAGTCATTAGCGTACAAGATGATGCCGTCCCTGGAGACTCGCAAAACGGGCGACGGGTTCTGTCCTGCTACGCTTTGCAGCTCTTCTTCCGCCTTCTTGCGATCCGAAATATCGCTGACTACAAGTAATCGGAGTGCAGCCGGACCTCCGGTCGGGATGCAGTCCATCCGGGCAGCGAAAGTCTCTCCATCTGCATTGACCAGCTTCAGTTCACAGGCTTTCGCGCGTGATGTCTTCCAGAGGCTCCCGAAATACACATCATAGGCGCCTCGATCATCTTGGTGCACAAACTGTTCAAACGCCCGACCCTCGAGATCCTTCTTTGTGCATCTGAGCAGACGGGCAAGCGCAAGGCCGGCATCTCGAATCGTCCCTTTCCGGTCTGCCTTCAGGTAGCCGGCATTGAGGGATTGAAGAATGGCCCCGATTTCCCTGGTATTCCCCCGTCGCAGGGGGTTCGGTCTTGTCTGAGGCGTATTACCCATTCAGCAAACTTCAAGTCTTGGTGGTCTGTCAGTAATAGTCCTGTCAATCATGGACTTTATACTTTATATTGAGAAATCCGCGCGAGGCTTTTCTCATCAGTATAGGTAAATCTACCTCGTCGGGTACAGATTATCAAACTGTATCTGTGGATGTTGTGTGACCGGGCTCGATCAGACTATCGGCCGGATCCAGAAAGGTGCCTTGCCAAAAAGCATGAAGTTCCCGATCAAAGATAGGCCTCATCAATATAGCACCATCGCCAGTCTTGCCCTGGTTCATAGGACTGGACAATCGGATGATTGCTGCCGTGAAAATGCTTCCTTGCGTGCCGGTTTGGGGATGAATCTCAGCAGCCGACGTGACCGCACGTCAGACATAGCCGCAGATGAACCCACGAGGAACCGGTCTTGAGGCAATCCTCACAGCCATCAGCGCTGGGCGTAACCGGTCTTATCAGCTTCTCATGTGGATCGACCATAACCTTTGTACCTCGTTTCCACTGAAGCTTGATCGCGACCAGTCGTGGACAGTCGATGACTCTTGGCACGCCAAAGTTCCGGGAATATCGAATCCGGGGCTTTTCGGATATTCCGACGTTCGGAGTCGCGGAAATCTGTTTTATCATGCACGTGGTGACAGGATTTCGTGGGGAGGCGCGAGAGAATGATTTACGTGGTCGACGTTGAAGCGGACGGGCCGATTCCTGGAGATTATTCGATGCTGTGGATCGGCGCCGTCGCCCTGGAAACATTTGAAACATTTGAAGTGAAACTCAAGCCGCTTCCTTCCGCCTCCTTCACCTGGGAAGCTCTCGATGCCACCGGGCTCGACAGAAGAGAATTTGAAGAGAACGGGGAGTTGCCGGAAATCGCGATGAGTAGATTCAGCTCCTGGATCCAGAAAACGAACAGAAAGGGGAGGCCGGTTCTGTTCTCGGACAACAACCAGTTCGATGGAATGTTCATCGCCTGGTACTTCATTCACTTCCTGAAGCACAATCCATTCAGCTACTCCAGCCGCAGGATCGGTGATCTCTATTGCGGCCTCAAGCGGGATCTGTTTGCCAACTGGAAACACCTTCGAAAGACACCGCACACCCACCACCCGGTGCAGGACGCAATGGGAAACGCCGAGGCGCTCAAGGCAATACTGGAGGAGATGAAAAGCTGATCACGGGTGTCCGCCAGGGAACCGGTCCCTGGCGGTCGCGTCATCGCGCGATGCGCGTAATGCTCCTAATCGAGCACGAAGGAAATCTTCATAATCACACGGTATTTCGCCACTTTGCCGTTTTCGAAGATCACCTCCTGCTCTTTTACCCACGCGCTGCGCAGATTATGCAGAGTCTCGGCCGCTTTCCCGACTCCGATGTTGATGGCATCTTCAAAGCTCTGAGTCGATTCCCCGCTTAGTTCGATGAATTTGGCTACTGACATGATTCCGCCTCCTTTCAGGAATGCTCCGAATGTAATGTGACAATGTTTGCAATTCCCAATCCAACTTGCGGAGTGCAAACGGCAGCCGGCCCGGGTCAAACAGGCCGGGCGGTTCCT
>JAAYAM010000087.1 GCA_012719355.1 Acidobacteriota bacterium | reverse complement strand
TCAGCCGACAGAATTAAGAATCCTTCTCGAAGCGTCCCCGGAATGGTTGCGTCCGATAATCGGCCTTGCTGTTTTCACGGGAATGAGAAGAGGGGAGATTCTTTCTCTGAGGTATCTCGATATAGACCTAAGCCATGGCGTGATCCTTCTTCCTCAGACGAAGAATGGAGAGGGGAAGATCATTCCCGTTAACAAGAATGCCAGATACATATTGGAGTCACTTCAGGGAGGAAAACCTATCGAGAGGTTATTCCCCGGAATAAGCGGAGCAAATGTCAGTGTGGCCTTCAATCGAGCTTGTAAGAAGGCTGGAATTGAGAATTTTCGCTTCCACGATCTTCGCCACACTACAGGCTCATGGCTGGCACTTTCCGGGAAAGATATCTACACGATCTCGAAGGTTTTAGGCCACAAAGACCTTAGAATGAGTGCTCGGTACACTCATCTAAGTGCTCAATATCTCTCCGATGCTACCAAGGGATTGGACAGGTACTTTGAGGAGAAAACGGAAGTTTCTGAGGTTTCATGTCCCCAGGGTGTCCCCGCTCCGCTTGCGCTTATTGAAGAAAAGTCTGTAAGTGCTTGATTTAAAGTAGCGTCCCCAACGGGATTCGAACCCGTGTTGCCGCATTGAAAGCGCGGTGTCCTGGGCCAGCTAGACGATGGGGACCCGATCGAAAGGCTCACATTCTTGCACTTTTATCCTTCAATTGCAAGATACTGTCGCGCGGAAAATCGAAAAAACTTACTCCGGGGGCACTGGAGTGTTCCTTGCATCAGCACTTCATGATATGGGCCTGAAACGGACATGGCAGCTCATCAGGGAAACCTTTTCCGAATGGAGCGAAGACAAAGTACCCAGCCTCTCTGCTGCCCTGGCGTACTACACGGCTTTCTCCATAGCCCCTATTCTCGTCATTGCCATCGCGATCGTTGGGCTCGTATTCGGGAGAGAGGCGGCACAAGGCCAGATTACGCAGCAGATCAGCAGCCTCATCGGAGAGACAGCTGCCCAGGGAATCAACGAGATGACTGCCAGCGCCCAGAAACAGGGAACCGGAATCGCGGCCACCGTCATAGGATTCGCACTCCTGCTCTTCGGTGCTACGGGGCTTTTTGCAGAGTTGCACAACTCCCTCAATACTATATGGGAGGTGGAACCGAAGCCTGGTGCCGGCATCTGGCAGACGATCAGGGAAAGATTCCTGTCTTTCACGATGGTGCTGGGAGTCGGGTTCCTGCTTCTTGTTTCGCTGGTGCTCAGCGCGGGACTGGCGGCACTGGGTTCCTTCATAACAAACCTGTTTCCGGGCGCGCAGGTCATCACCTATGTTCTCAGTTTTGTAATCTCGTTCGAAATCATCACCCTGCTGTTCGCCATGATGTTCAAGCTGCTGCCGGACGCCAAAATCTCATGGCGCGACGTCTGGGTAGGCGCCGCCACGACGGCGCTCCTCTTTGTGATGGGCAAGTTCCTCATCGGACTTTACCTGGGTACGAGCGACGCTGCTTCCGGATTCGGGGCCGCCGGAGCCCTGGTTATCCTTCTGCTGTGGGTCTATTACTCCGCCCAGATTCTGTTCCTTGGAGCCGAATTCACGCAGGTTTATTCGAGGCACTTCGGTTCCCGCATCGTCCCGTCAGAGAACGCCGTCCCGCTCTCGGAGGAATCCGCGCTGAGCCAAAAATCCGGCCTTGCCGCGGAAAAGGCGGAAAGAAAGCCCTTCAAACCTGAACCGGTTCCCTGGGAACCCCTGCTGTGGCAATGTTGGCTGACAGCCCATTTGGCTGTCAGCATGGCCGTCAGTATGCCAGTGGCTGCCAACAAGCGAGCAAGCTGTTGGTCGCCAGCCAGCAATCGGCCGTCATTGCTGGCCGACAATAACGACGTGAAACTCGGCTTCATTATCGCGCTAAACCGGGCATGTGCTGGCTTTAGACTTTTCACGTGAAATGCTATTTCACGTGTTTTCGCAAACGGCTGTGATGCAAGGACTTGCGGCTGCATGCAAACGCTTTTCACTTTCCGCAACGAAGTGAACGTGAAAGTGCCATTCACTTTTCCCAAGGTTCGCGCGGGGTCCCTCAATGGTGAGCGCTTGGCCGGAGTCTGCCCACATCGGGTCGTTGTGGTCTCTAGCACTTGGGATCGTGCTCGGATTTTTCTATTCAGCCAAACGCAGGGCGCGGAGGTAACGTTTGTGACGACTCAACATTCCTCGCGGCCGGTCTCCCACCGCGGTGCTGCGTGCTCTCCTCCTCGATCTTTTGGGTATAAGTACGTGCTAGTAGGAGCTACCAACAGGTATCCCGATACTGCAAAATATGAGATGGTTCCATATAAGGGAAAGACGAGTCTTTATGCATTTCGATATACAAAACCAGGACATTCCTTTTATTGACGGGGAGCAGTTGAAAGTCTTGCTGCGTCTTGTGCCCTATCCGGTTATCTGCGAGTCCAACGGCATTGTCAGATACATAAACAAAGCCGGCGTCAAATTCCTGAATGCTTCAACGGCGGATGCCGTGCTGGGGAAACGCCTCTCGAAACTTCTTCCTCGCGCGGGCATGGAAGAAATTGAACCCGCTGAAATCCCGATCCTGCTGCACGGCGAACCTTCGCGGCTCCTCTTCCTCAGAGACAGGGCGTCCGATGAGGAATTGCGCAGAACAAGGAACTGGCTCGACATTGTCCTGTCGAGCATGACCGACGGTTTGTCGCTCATCGACAGGCAATACCGCTTGATCCGCATGAACCGGGTCGACGAGATGAGGATACGGGAATCCGGGAAGGATCCGAACGCATTCCTCGGAAAGGTCGTCTGGGAGGTAATCCCCGATCTGTTCAGTACGCACCTCGGCAGGAAGCTCAGAGAAGTCATGGAACAACGGTTCAGCGCTTCTTTCGAGGAACACTGCGGGGATCATCTTTACGAGATCTATCTCTCCCCGACAGAGGACGGAGGAGTCGCGGCAATCACGCGCGAGTTGCCCACACAAGAGAAATCCGTCCCCGTAAAGGAATCACTGCAGACAAGCGATGCCATTCTTGAAGAGAGCATCAGGCAGCGCATAACCGGTTTGGCCAGAACGATCGAAGAAATCGACACTCGCGATGAGGCGAAGCGGCAGGCCGAACAGGCGGTTCATGACGAACGGCGGCGGCTTCAAAGTCTGATGGAGCTCCTCCCTGTCGGGATCGTACTGATCACCGCCGGCCTTGACGTGATCTTCGAAAACAGGTTCTTCCGCGACCGTTTTGGAGATCCCGATGCCAAACACTGCTATGATCTCCTTTTCGGTCGCTCCAGCCCCTGCGAACCATGCAAGGCATTCGAAGTCTTCCGACAGAGAGCTCCCAGACATTGGGAGATGACCGATCAGAAAGGGCGCGTCTACAGTCTCCACGGGTTCCCGTTTTCGGAACCTGATCAATCCCCGGTCGCACTGGTCATCGGAATCGATGTGACAGACCGCAAGCACGCACAGTGGCAGCTCGAAAACGCCAACCGGCAACTCGCGGCGCGCGCCGAGCAGCTGAGAGGGCTGATGATCGAGCTCTCGCGCACCGAAGAGCGGCAACGACGCGCGCTTGCCCAGGTGCTGCACGACGAGCTGCAGCAGCTTCTGGTGGCGATCAAGTTCGGCGCGGAATTTCTCACCAACCGGATCCTTGAGGGAGATACCAGGACGGAAGTCCGCCGCATCGCCGATCTTGCGATGCAGTCCATTACCGTCACCCGGTCACTGACCACTCAGTTGTCGCCGCCGCTCAATGAAGGACTTGCGGGAGGGCTGCAGTGGCTGTCGAAATGGATGAAGGAGTATCACGGCCTCCATGTGAACGTGACCGCCCAGGAAATTGTCCC
>JAAYAM010000086.1 GCA_012719355.1 Acidobacteriota bacterium | reverse complement strand
CGCCCTTGACTGGCACATCGGCACCTGCCGTCCCGGAGAGTCACTGAAAGAAATACGGGATAGGAATTATGAAATACACGACCAGCCCAGTTTGACATGCCGCCCGTACATGCTGGGCTCGGACAGAGACGAACAGGAAACCTGGACGTGGCTGTCATACACGCTTCTCGGCGACGGGAAAACTAGTCTGAGGCAAGGAGAGTGGGCCAGGCGGCGCAACAAGGTGAAGGCCTTTGCCAGCCTGGCGCGAGAGGGACCAAACAGCATATCCAACGCCCTGAAAGCGTGGAAACTTCAGAACAAAGAGCTTCGGCTGCCTGAGCCGATTGCAGACAACGGTTTCATCGCCCAGGAGCGCACTCCGCTGATTGACGCCCTCGAGTTGCTCGATCTTCACCTGGCCCTGGATCCTGAGAATACCGGGGGAAAGGAGGAAAGAACGTCATGAGCCGAAATCAGTTCATCCAGATCGAGCTTCTCTCCGACGCCGCCTTCGGCCGGGGAGAAGGAACGGCCGGGGTGGTAGACGTGGAGGTCGAACACGACGAACACGGTCTTCCGTTTCTGGGCGGAAAAACCATCCGTGGCCTTCTGCGCGATTCCTGGTTTTCCATGAAGGAGCATTTCCCCGGACTGGCTGAAACGGCCAACCGGGTGTTCGGTCCCGAAGCCGATTTTGAGGAGCGTTCTATCCTGCACATCGGGGATGCGGCGGTGGACAAGGAGACCAGGGACTGGATCAAAGCAGCGGAAGTTCGCGACAGGAATCCGATTTCCCCGACAGCCGTTCTTGAGGCAATGACCGATATCCGGCGCCAGACTTCAGAAGAGCGATCGACCGGAGCGCCGGCCGAGACTACGCTGCGCGCGATAAGGGTTATCGTCCGAGGCCTGGTTCTGCGTGCTCCTCTTCACTGGCTTGCAGATCCCGAAGCTTCAGATCTCCGCTGCCTGTCCCTGACTCTGCTGGCCACCCGCCACGCGGGTTTGGGACGCAACCGTGGCCGCGGACACATCCGCATGACCCTCGATGGAGATCTCCAAAGAACTCTCGATGCAGCGAAAGGAGTATCGGCATGACCTGCTACCGATATCTTCCCTACACCCTGACCTTGAATTCTCCAGCGATCGCCAGTGCACTTGGAGGCGATCCGAACAGCTCTTCCACCCTCCCTTTCATTCCCGGCGCAGCGATTCGCGGGGCTGTAGCCAGGGTACTGGGCGATCCGGGCGCGGATCCAGCAAGGCAGGAAGAGTTCAGGGACATCATTCTCGGCGGCAACGTCAGGTATCTCAATGCCTATCCTTCCCTGGCCGGTTCAAGATTTGTCCCCGTTCCCGTGTCCTTCCGGATGGAAAAGAATGTGGCATACAATGGCCCGATCAGGGTTATCGATCTCGCGGCATTTCACGGAGATACCACGTCGGACGAGCAGTCGGATGAATGCTGGGCGGAAGAACAGCTGAAACCGCTGCAGCTGGGTTTTCTCAGCGTCGGCGCCGCCGAACCGGTGCTGATGCAGCCGAAAATAAACGCCCGCATTCATAACCAGCGTGATCGCGAAAGAGGCCGGACATGGAAAGAACTGAAAGACGGGAGGGAGATT
>JAAYAM010000085.1 GCA_012719355.1 Acidobacteriota bacterium | reverse complement strand
TCTCCGGGCCGAGACAGTCGTACACCGTCCGTCTCTTCTGGGGGTCCCGGTGGCTCGTAATCACCCCTTTGGGTTTGTAGAACAGAAGATAGGTCTTGCGTGCTTTCCTGATGCGGTCTCCGTCGACATGGATCGTATCGACGCGCGGATTGATCCACCGATCGGGATCGCGGACGACGCCGCCGTTGACTTTGACGCGTCCGGAGAGGATCGCTTTGCGGGCGTCGGTGCGCGAAGCAAGGCCAAAGCGTGACAACACCCGGTCGAGGGTCATGGCAGTCTTGGTCTTCATAGCGCGATTCGGATCAGGACGCGTCCCACATTCTGCGCAGGAGATGGCGGCTGTGTTCAAGGTAATGCCGGTCGGGGGAAAAGACTTCCAGTGTTATCGTCCCGTCGTAACCGGTCGCCTTCAGAATCTTGATTATCCGTGCGATATCCATGGTTCCGGCGCCGAGCGGCAGATGAAGGTCGGCCTCCCCGCCTTTGTTGTCATGCAGGTGCACGTGACGCAGCCGGTGGCCATGTGCCTCCAGGATCGCTTCGGCATTCCCGGGTACAGGACTGAGGTTGCAGTGCCCTATGTCCAGATGCAGTCCCACGTCCGGGAGCGCCTCGAGCAGGATCCCCAGGTCAGCCGCCGAGTTGAAATGCTTCCCCGGGATGTTCTCTATCATGATTCCCACTCCCACCCTTTTCCCGTGCGCCAGCAGTTCATCGAGCGACTGGATGTTTCTGTCAATGAGAAACTGCTTCAGGTGGAGCGGGGCGTCGGTATCGGGGTGTATGTTCATCCAGCGGGCGCCGACTTCCGCAAAGATTTCAAGGCAGCGGACAAACTCAGCCAGTGCCGTCCGCCGCAATTCCTCGAAGGGACTGGCGATAGGCAGGTAATAGGCTGTGTGGCCGACGACTCCCATCTTGTGATTTTGAAGGAGTTTCCGGATTTGTTTGGCGTCGACCTGCCATGAGGCGGCCATCGGCGGTTCAAGTGTCAGATCGATGTAATCCAGTCCAAGCTCCGCCATCCACCCGATTTCGTGGGCGACATCTGCGGCCGGATGGTTCATTGCTCCAATCAGCATTGCAGCACCCTGTCATGGCGGGGGCTCACCTGTCGGACCGAAGATCGGTTCCGAACCAGGGGCGCGTGTCGAGCAGAAACGGGCGATTGCCACGTTCCGTTCCAGTCTCTTCAGTCAGCATTCTTTCCCAAAGCCAATCTGGAAAGATATCAGCGCGCTCGGGGCTGAGCCAGCGGAAAATGGTCAGAATCGCTTTCAGCAGAGGCGCGTCGCTGCCAATGCGCCCAAGCAGATGATGCCAGTCTATTCTTGTGCCGGAATAGAACAGAAGATTGAAGATGTCCGGCCAGTCGCACCGTTCGCGCTGTATCACGTACATCTTCGCCCAGAGCAGTTCTTCGATCGGAATTGCACGCAGCGCATGGCCCCTGATAGTGATGGGCGCCCCGCGCGTTAGCCACTCCTCATCCACTACTGAACGACGGTTGGGCATGGACCAGATCACGTCGACGATCTGCTGGCTCTCGCCCACGGAGCGGTGGATCCAATTGCGGTCGTATGCCATCCGGGAATAGTAATCGTGCATTCCACAACTCTCGATGATCCGGATCATCTCTTCCTTTTCTGAAGGCAGAACGTAGATGTCGAGATCCTTCGTGTTGCGCAGATGTCCGGTATAGGCGGCAAGGGCGAACGCGCCTCCGAGCGCGAAACGCACGACGGCCCTTTCCGCCTTAGTCAGGACAGGTTCGTAAACTCTCCAGTCATCATCGGATACTGTTCCGTGCCAGACCGTGCCTGTCGGATCCGCATTCATTCAAAACCACCTCTCAGCCTTCGGGCGGGGTTAATGAAATTATGCAAGATATTCTCCCATTCCTGCCGTCACGCCGAGCCGTGCCTGCGTAATCTGTGGAAGCAGCACTAATATGCAGTATTATTGTAGAGCTGTATTACGGGTGCGGTCCCGCGCGAAAGGAGGCCATATGCAACGTCGCCGCTTGAATATCCTTCTCATTACTTCGATCCTGCTGGTACTCGCGTGCAGCGGCTCTCAGTCCGCTCAACCGCAAGCGACGGTGGCGGAAGCGGAGAAATTCATCGAGGAAACGGAAAGACTTCTGGCCCGGCTCTCGGAGAAGGCTGCGCGGGCGGCCTGGGTGCAGGCCAACTTCATTACAGAGGATACCGAGATAATCGCCTCACAGGCCAACCAGGAGTACATCGAGGTGCTGACCAGGCTTGCGTCCGAGGTAAAGCGCTTCGATGGACTGAAACTTCCGCCGGTGCTTGACCGCAAATTCATGCTGTTGAAACTGAATCTCTTCTCGCTCAGCGATCCCAAGGAACGCGAAGAGGTGGCGAAGCTCGGAACCAGTCTCGAGGCGGAATACGGCAAAGGGAAAGCGTGCGTTGACACCGGGCGGCTGGCGGGCAAGTGCCTCCCGATCGGGGAAGTAGAGCAGGTGATGGCTTCAAGCCGCGACCCGGAGGAACTCAAGAGCGTCTGGACGGCTTGGCATGCCGTCGGCGCCCCGATGCGCGACAAATACACCCGGTTCATACAGCTCCAGAACAAGGGGGCGCAGGAACTGGGATTCAAGGACATGGGCGCTATGTGGCGCTCTAGGTATGACATGCCGCCCGCAGAGTTCGAGGCGGAACTCGAGCGCCTGTGGAACCAAGTCCGTCCTCTGTATGAATCCCTCCACGCCTACGTGCGAACCCGAATACAGGAGCAGTACGGCGCTCAGGCCGTCACGGAAGAAGGGATGATAAGGGCGGATCTTCTTGGAAACCCCTGGGCCCAGGAGTGGAGCAACATTTACCCTCTCGTCTCCGGCGGGGGCGGACGGCCGGGGTATGATCTGACGGCAATCCTGAAAGAAAAGAAGATAGATGAATTGAAAATGGTTCGCTACGGCGAGGATTTCTTCAAGTCGCTCGGCTTTGCCCCGCTGCCTCAGACCTTCTGGGAGCGCTCACTGTTTGTCAAACCTCGCGACCGTGAAGTCGTATGCCACGCCAGCGCCTGGAACCTGGACTTCAAAGACGACCTCCGGCTGAAAATGTGCATCGAGATACGGGATGAGGATTTCATCACAATCCACCACGAACTGGGGCACAACTTCTACCAGCGCGCATATAACCACCTTCCGATTCTCTTCCAGGAAGGGGCAAATGACGGCTTCCATGAGGCAATCGGAGATACCGTTGCGCTTGCCATCACTCCCGAGTATCTGCACAAGGTGGGATTGCTTACGTCCATACCCAGATCAGACGACACGGCGCTGCTGCTCCGCAGAGCGCTCGATAAGGTCGCTTTCCTCCCATTCGGGCTGATGATCGATCAGTGGCGCTGGAAAGTGATGGATGGATCGCTGAAGCCTTCCGATTACAACAGGGGATGGTGGGAACTGCGCGAAAAATACCAGGGAGTGACTGCGCCCGTTGCCCGCTCCGAAAAGGATTTCGATCCCGGCGCGAAGTATCACGTGCCGGCAAACGTCCCATACACCAGGTACTTTCTGGCGCACATCCTTCAATTTCAGTTCTATCGCGCCCTCTGCAACGAGGCCGGATACAAGGGACCGCTTCATCGCTGCACTTTTTATGACAACAAACAGGCGGGAGAGAAGCTCAAAGCAATGCTGGAAATGGGGGCGAGCAGACCATGGCCGGAGGCTCTGAAGGCCATGACCGGTGAGACCAGAATCGACGCACAGGCTCTTCTGGATTACTTTGCACCGCTCAAAGAGTGGCTCGATGCGCAGAACGCCGCGGCAAATGTGATGCCGGGATGGAACACCCGCAGAACCGCCACGGCTGGAGGCCGGTAACCTTTCATGTCTGAACTCGGGACGATGCAGGCGGAACTGCGCACCGCCGCTGACCCTGCGAGGGCGCGGTTTCTCGCGCGCTTCTTCAAGACCGGCCCGGGAGAATACGCAGAGGGCGACCTGTTCCTCGGCATTACTGTCCCGGCGGTCAGGAAGATTTCCAGAAAACACCGGCAGGCGCCGGAGCAGGACGTCGTGCAACTGCTGGCTTCTCCCTATCATGAAGAGCGTCTGTTGGCTCTTCTCATCCTGGTCGAGCAGTACCGGCGCGGAGACCCGTCGCGGAAGCAGGCTATCTTTGAGCTGTATCTTTCCTGCATCTCCAGGGTCAACAACTGGGATCTGGTGGATATTACCGCCCAGCACATCATCGGCAGTCACCTGTACGGAAAGGACACGTCGATTCTGACGCGGCTTGCCCGCTCTGAGAACCTGTGGGAACGGCGGATCGCGATGCTTTCGACCTACTACTTCATCCGTCGCGGAGAAGCCGACGAGGCCCTACGGATAGCAGGCATGCTGGTCAATGACAGCCATGACCTGATCCACAAAGCCGTCGGGTGGATGCTGCGTGAGGTGGGCAAGCGCTGCTCAGTCGGGATCGAATGCCGTTTCCTGGACCGGCATGTTGCATCGATGCCGCGCACGATGCTTCGCTACGCGATCGAGCTTTTTCCGGAGAATCTGAAAGCCCATTATCTGAGCAGAAAGGAAGCCGCCGGTGCCGGCGTGCTCAGTCGAAGACGGTCGGCCGGCCGCAGTTCTGAAGCGCCGCAAAGGCATCGTTGATATGGCGCAACGTCGTTCGCTCCCCGGACAATTCCGAGGGAACGGCGCCGCGGCTGAAAAAAGCGACTTCCGTCGTCTCGTTGCTGGGCCTCGCCTCGCCATCCAGGATCTCGCACAGAAAGACTATCTTGAAGGCATGGAAGACTTCGAAAGGATGGCGGCGATTGGCGTCGTATATCCCGATGACTTTTTGTGCTTTGACGCGGAATCCCGCCTCTTCCCAGGCTTCGCGCTCTGCCGCTCGTGCGGGAGTGTCTCCAACGTCGGCCCACCCTCCAGGCATCGTCCATCCGCCGTCGTTTCTTTCACGGACCATCAGCAGCTTGCCGTCCCGGAAAACTGCGGCGCGCACATCGATTTTAGGAGTTGCGTAGCCGATCTGCGAATTGAATGCGGATGCCAGCGGCAGGAAATCGATTCCAGTCCCGCTGCTGATCATCTCGGCCGCTATCTGCATCAGGCGACGGCAGCGGTCGCGCTGAAAATCATCAGTGGCATAGTGACATTCGGTTTGTGCAAGAGCCTGGATTTCACGGGCCCACTCCAGAAAACGAGGTCCTGCTTCCTTATCCATCACAGGCCTCCCCCGGCGAATCTGTCGGTTGAGGCGACAAGGGCCCGGCTGTTGGGCGGCTCGAAGGCGCTGTGCCCGCTGTCGGGAGTGATGAGTAGCTCGGCCTCGGGCCATGCCCGGTGCAGAGCCCACGCGCTGGTCAACGGGCAGATCACGTCGTAGCGACCTTGGACTATAATGCCCGGGATATGCCGTATCTTCTTCACATCTTGCAGAAGCTGATCATCGGACTGGAGAAATCCACGGTTTACGAAGTAGTGGGCTTCGATTCTGGCGAAGGCCAGGGCGAACTGATCCTCTGCAAAATGCCCTGCGAAGTTCTCGTCGGGTATGAGTCGTGACGTTTTGCCCTCCCACCAACTCCAGATCCTTGCCGCCGCCAGCCTCACCTGAGGATCAGCCGAGGTCAGGCGCCTGTGGTAGGCAGCCAGCAGGTCTCCACGCTCGTTTTCCGGAATGTGACGGACGAACGCTTCCCACGCATCCGGGAAAAGCTCTGAAGCGCCGTGCTGGTAGAACCAATCGATTTCCTGCCTGCGAAGAAGGAAGATCCCGCGCAGGATCAATTCGGACACATGCGCAGGATGTGTTTCGGCGTAGGCGAGTGCCAGGCCAGAGCCCCAGCTGCCGCCGAACACCTGCCATGTCCTTATTCCGAGATGAACCCTGAGCTTTTCAATGTCGGCGACGAGGTCCCATGTCGTGTTCTCCTCGAGGCTTGCATACGGCATGCTCTTTCCGCAGCCGCGCTGGTCAAACAGAACAATCCTGTATCTGTCGGGGTTGAAGAAACGCCGCTGTCTCGGCTCGCTTCCTCCACCGGGACCGCCGTGAAGGAACACGACAGGCTTTCCCTTGGGATTTCCACTCTCTTCAAAATAGATTTCGTGCAGATCGCTTACCTTGAGTGTTCCGGTCTTGTAGGGCTCAATCGGAGGGTATAGCCACGTGAGAGGATCTTTGAGATACGACATCTGCTGACCTCCTTGAGGTATGGGCGTCTTCATGGCGCGCTATTATGTTACCTGTATGCCGCCCCGATGTCGAAGATGAGCGACAGACCGGCCCGTATCCGCAAACCGCCCGGCACAGAAGTGCCGGAGGATTTTTCAGGGAAAATCTCCTCGTTCCTCAAAAATACGAAGATGACTATGGATTTCGGGATGCGGCAATCATAGTATTAAGTAAGCAGTTGCAGCGGTTGCGCCCGGACGGTCCGGTGCAGGATCGCCGGTTTTGACGGGCACGGCAATTGCAGTAACGCATCTCAACCATTTTCGGCAGCACTCCCTGGCGCTGCCGCGAAGAGACCGCAATCAGCTCTATCCAAGGTTTTGATTTCGGTCGGCACAATTCCCCCCGGAAAACTCGGCGGTTGGGTACGGAAGGGAGGCTTCACGTGTATCGGAGACTTTTCTTGGGGATGGTGTTTCTGTCGATCCTGGGCCCTCTGGCATTTGCTCAAATGAGGCCGCCCTCTTTTCCCGGCGCATCAAGAGGTCCGTTGGGGGGATGCCGGGACATCGCGGTGGAGGTGACCGACATGATGGGGGCCGCGATCATGGGAGCGGCGGTCTCGACGCAGGACAGCGGGATCGAGATGACGACTGATTCCAACGGCGTGGCGGACATTCCCTGCAGGGCGGTCAACGGAATGATGCCGATGGTAGAAGTCCGTGCCAACGGGTTCCACCCGGAGCGCGTTGCCCTCACACCCGACATGAACTTCCGGTACACCGTGAGACTGAATAGAAAGAACCCGCCGAACGTTTCGGGCTCGAATACCATAAGCGTGGATGAGCTGTACCCTGATGTTCAGCAGAAATCACTGCGGTTGCAGGAGCAGGCAGCCAAGGCGCTTGCGATCAGGGACTATGAGGGGGCACGCAGGCTGTACCTCGAAGCTCTGCAGCTGACGCCGTCGTCGCCGATCATATCGAACAACCTGGGAGTGATTTCGCTGCATCTGAAGGACCTGGACTCAGCCGGAAAGTGGTTTCAGAAGGCGGCCGAAGAGGCCCCGTACAAGCCCGACATCCTGGGGAACCTGGGGCTTGTCCTCTGGATGCAGGGCCGGATGGACGAAAGCTACGATTCGCTCAAGAAGGCATTGGTCTACGGCTACGAATCGAATCTGGCGCACTACATCCTCGGGACCGTCGGGCTCAGAAAAGGCGAAAGCGAAGCGGCCGTTCAACACCTCAAGAAGGCCTCTCGCGACCGTTTTCCGCAGCGTGATCTGTACCTTTCCATCGCACTGCGCAACTGCGGCAAGACCAAAGATGCGGATGCCAGCTTCCGGGATTTCCTCAAGCACAACCCGGCTCCGCTGATGGCTGCTTCGCCTCGGAATACCCGTTCCGCGTCGCCTTCCTCGGTGGCGCTGCGGTAGCCGTCTATTGCCGGAGGTAGACCAGCTTCTGTTCCGTCGGCATGAAACCGTAGGTGGTGATTTTCAGCGTCAGCCGTCGACCGTCCTTGGAAAGACTGTATTCCTTTTTCATCTCGGTGGTAAAGCGGGTGGACTCTGTCTTGATGTGGATCTCGACCTTGTTTTTCTTGAGCTTTGCCGAGGTCGTCTGCTTGTTTGTGGTGTCTGAATTCATGCCCTTAACGAGCTCGAGCCGTTCCTCGCCGTCGAGAATGAAGTTTTCGACGATCGCCGGCCCGGCTACGCCGTTAGTGCTGATCACATTCGTCATCTGAACCTCACGGTTCTCATGCCGGATGGTGAGAACGCTCTGGGTTGAAGCCTGGGGAGGCTTGGCCATTCTTCCTCCCCCGGGTCCGCCCATTCCCGGTCCGCCGAAACCTCCGCCGGTCATACGCGGAACAGGGTCGCTGTTCTTGACGTCCTGCACCCAGGTACCTGAAAAACCTTGTTGCTGGTCGTCTGACCGCACATCCGCCACCAGACACAGCATTACTAAGCTCAGAATCACTGACAGTCGTTTCATATCTGCCTCGCTATCGACTTAACCGTTGCCAACATAATACGGCCGATACCATTCTCGGGAAAGCTTTCCTTCAGGAAAAATTTGTCTGAAGCGGTTGCGCCGACCCTGGGTTGCGTCGAAGAGTTTAGAAGATAATGCTGATTCCGGTATTTATCAATGTCCGTTTCATGTTCTTCATGCTGATCTCGGGCGTGAATTTCACGGTTCAGTACCGCCTCTTCGCGGAGCGCCGGGTCCGTCGCTTTTTTCAGGATCCTGAGCTTCACTTCTATATTCTCATTATCTGCGTCGCGACTCTCGCAGTTGCCGCAACTTTGATTGGAAGACAGCATATCGATATGGCGCGCGCCACACGCCAGGCGCTCTTCCAGGTGGTTTCGATCACGACTACCACGGGCTTCTCTAACGCGGACTATGAACTCTGGCCCTCGTTTGCGCAGCTGATCTTTTTGTCGCTCATGTTCTGCGGAGGATGCACCGGATCGACTGCCGGCGGGATGAAAGTGGCAAGAGTGGTCCTCCTCACCAAGGTAGTGAGGCGGGAATTCCGTCGCATCGTGCAACGGCGCGGGATCTTCACGGTCCGGCTCGGTGAATCGCCGGTCGATGAAAACGCCGTCCGGGGCCTGCTGAACCTGGTCCATCTCGCCCTGATCGTGAATTTCTGTGCCTGTCTGATCCTGACTGCACTCGGGCTGGACGTACTTACTTCGATTTCCGCAGTCGCGGCTTCAATGTTCAACGTCGGGCCCGGCCTGCACAACGTGGGTCCGTATGACAATTACGGCGCCCTACCGCAATCGGCCAAATGGGTGCTTTCCTTCTGCATGCTGGCCGGACGCCTGGAGTTTTATTCTCTCCTCGTCCTGATTGCGCCCGATTTCTGGAGAAGATGAAGCTTCAACTCAATCCGCGTTCGGCGAGAATGCGCCGGATCTCGTCGCGCCACATCACAGCCTTCTTGGCGTTGGTGCCGGTGGAGCTGACGGCAACCGACATCTCTCCGCTCCGGAAGATTGCAGGAGATACGAAATCACAGTCTGAAGGGTCATCGGCTACGCAGACGAGTGCTCCCGCTTTCCTCCCATCCCGGCCGATACGGCGGTTCAGCTCTCTGTCATCCGTACATCCATAGACCATAAGGGCGCCTGCAACCAGGTCCGGGCCGTATTCGCACTCTTCGCATTCAACTCCGAGTGCCTTGATCTCCGGAGAGATCTTTCTTGCATA
>JAAYAM010000084.1 GCA_012719355.1 Acidobacteriota bacterium | reverse complement strand
TTTCCTCCCTCATTTCTTCGAATCATCTCCCTGGCGACTGCCTTGGAGACTATCATGGCGCCGACCGCATTCACATCGAACAGAAGCCGCCAGTCCTTCTCGTCGCCATCCACAATGTTGACACCCACAGGGCCACGTATCCCGGCGCAATTGACGAGAATATCGATCTGGCCGAACCTGTCGATTGTCTTCTTGACGGCCGACTCCACTTCCGTTGAATCCTCTACTCCTGCAACCACTGCCAGCGACTTCCTGCCGACAGTTTCGATTTCCTTCACAACATCTTCCAGTCCCTTCCAGTCCTCGTCTCCAGCCCACGCACTCTTGGGAGCCGCGAACTTGTCGGTCACAACTACATCCGCTCCTTCCTTCGCCAGCCGAACCGCTATCGCCCGCCCCATCCCCCGCTTTGCTGCCGCCCCCGTAACAAATGCGACTTTTCCTAACAGAGCATTGCCCATATGACGGTCTCCTTTTATTCAGTTGTGAGAAGACGGATTATTTCCCTGATGTCTTCCAGCTGTTCAAGTTGTTCGACGAGATGTATGATCCGCTCAACCTTTTCCTTTCCGAGACTCTTTGCGCAATCTGCGAACTTTCTCGCACAGTCATCAAACGACATCGGCCGCTCGAGACTGCCGAGAGGATTTTCGACTACTCTTGAAAAAGCCTTTCCCTCCCTCGTTATCACCTTCACTCTGGTCGGCTCGGGCCCGGGTCTGTGCAGGGAGTTGTCCACTTCCACCCTCATCCTGCGGGTAAGATCAAGCACCTCCGGGTTTCTGATCGCATCCTCGGTGAAGTCATCCAGTCCCACACGTCTTTCGACGAAGGCGGAAGCCACTCCCCAGGGAATGCTGAACTGGGCGTCCACGGGACTCCTCGGCGTGCGCTTCGCATCCTCGGGCAGACAGAGCAGTGAAAGATGCGCATCTGTAACTGAGAGTATGATCTCGCCGAGGTCATTGCTCCTCAGGCCCTCTTCAATCGCAAGCTCGAGAGCCGCATCTATCGCAGGATGAATGCCGCGGCAGCAGGGATACGGCTTGATCGCGACATTCACGCCCTCGAAGCGCCTGCCCAGATCCCTTGTGAGAATATCCCGGCTGTAATCTCCATCCATGTACTGACGGTAAAGACCCCACTCGCCTTCGATGGAATTCTTCGCTCCGCTGACTCCGAGTCGTGCAAGGTATGCCGCGGTGATTCCTCCTTTGAGAGCAAACCCGGGGCCGAGCCGCTTGGTCAATGCGCCGTCCTTCACACACTGCCCGTTTCCGGCGCACTGGTGGTAACCGATGCCGATGGCGTTGACCGTCATTTCTTCATCCAGCCGCATCATTCTTGCGGCAACCGCTGCAGCACCCATGAATCCGAAAAGAGACGTCAGGTGCCACCCCAGTTCGATGGGGCTCCTCCCCGGAGTTGTCGCCAACGCCAGGCGGCACATCATGTCGACTCCCAGCGCAGTACTGACGATCAATTCCCTGCCGCTCAGGTTCCCCTCGGCCTCGCCGACCGCAATCGCGACAGGGATTGACGCGATGCCCGGATGCATGACAGCCGCTTCATGGACATCATCGAAATCCAGCGCGTGAGCCATCGTCGCATTGGCCTGTGCCGCGTTCGGCGCCGGCACCCTGCAGCTGCTTCCGATGATGCTGCTCTCCTGTTTTCCGCCCCATTGCTTGACGAGCTCGCACACCTGCGTTGCACCGGCCCGAGAGGCGCCACCAAGAGCAACACCTAGAAGATCGAGAATCTCCTTCCTGGTTGCCTCTACGACTTCCGGAGGAAGTGCTTCATATTCTGTAGAGACGAAATTTCTCGCAAACAGGTACGATGCATCCATGATCATCTCCGCTAAGAGCCAGACGATCTAGCTGTCGAAATCATCAAGAACTTTGAAGTGATCGTGCTTTTCGTGCGCCGCTTCCCTCACCCCTTTGTCCCTGCGCATCTTGAAAAAGTTGATCTCTCCTTCATCCAGGACTTTGTTGGTCTGGAAGCTGTGCATGATGTAGTGATCGACCAGCCCTCTGTCGATGCCCATCGTCATGTAAATCATTTCCCTCGTCGCCTTCCCGATCGCGATACCGTCCTTCGGGTGCAGCGTCAGGCCGTGCGCAAGCTGCCGCACCTCCTCATCGAGCTTGTCAGCAGGCACGGCTTTGTTGATCAGGTTGTATTCAGCGGCCTTCTTGCCGGTTATCTTCCTCCCGGTGAGGCACAGTTCCATTGCCCTGGTAAAGCCGCAGCGGAGGATCATCATCGGCGTAAGCGTCATCCCACCCTGCCCCAGCCGTTCCTCGACATGTCCCACAAGGCAATCTTCGCTGGCGATGATCAAGTCGCAGAAGGATACGATGTTGAATGCAATCCCCAGGCAATAGGTGTGCAGCTGCGCTATCGTCAGTTTCTTGCAGTAGAGGATTCTGCGGTGAAAATCGAGAAAGACGTTTCTGTCGAAATTCAGCTTAACTCGCTGCGGGATGCGCTGTTTCCCTCTTTCTCCCGGCTTCGGCTCTTTCATTCCATAGACGAAGCCCACTCCCGTCAGATCGGCTCCGGCGCTGAACGCCCGTCCCGCGCCCCTGAACACGATTACTTTCACATCATCATCCTCTTCGGCTTCGGTCAAGGCTGCAGTCCAGTCGCGGTAGATTTCGGGCCCGATTGCGTTAAGCCGGTCCGGTCGGTTCAGAGTAATGAATGCGACCTGCCCCTCTTTGTCGTACAGTATGAACTCGTACCCCATGGTGAAACCTCCCTGAGATTATTCAAGTGCGCCTGCGGCAAGAAGTTCAACGAACTCCTCATCTGTCTTGCCCAGGAGTTTCGTAAGGACGTACTCATTGTGTTCACCCATGCACGGGCTTGGCATGGACGCCTGCGCCGGCGTCTTTGACAGGACCATGCTCGACCCCAGATGCGCAAACGATCCGATTTCGCTGTGCTCCATCGGCCAGAACAGACCGCGAGCCCGCAACTGGGGATCTTCAAAAACATCGGCGGCATTTTCTACAATCCCGGCAGGAACGCCCACAGCCTGCAGGGTCTCCATGACCTCTTCCGGACTGCGCTCGCTCGTCCATGATTCCAGCAGAGCATCCAACTCAGCCTCATTTTCTTTCCGGTGCAGCAGCGTGTCGAACCGTGGATCAGTAGCCAAATCCGGCCGTCCGATCGCCCCGCACAATGACTTCCATTGATTCTCACCGGTAACAGCGATCGTGCACCAGCGTTCCTTCCCCCTGCATCGATACACGTTGTGCGGAGCCGCATGCGGCACGGCATTTCCCTTGCGTACCGGCTCTCTTCCGTTGACGGCGGCATCAAGCAGGCCCGGCAGGAAGAAGTACAGTGCGGTCTCGAACTGAGCCAGATCGATGACCTGCCCTTTACCCGTTCTGTCGCGATAATCCAGAGCCGCAATCAGAGCTGCGGAAGCAAAGCGCGGACTGATGCAATCGGTGTACGCGCCGACCCCAACCGGCAGCGGCCCCCTATCGGGCCATCCAATGTAATTTGGTATTCCGGCTATTGCGGCCAGGATCATTCCGAAGGCACCCAGGTTTCTATAAGGGCCTTCCATTCCGAATCCATTCTGCCGCAGCATAATTATGCGTGGGTTGATCTCTCTCAACTCTTCGTAACCGAGCCCCCACCGGTCCATAACCCCGGGCGTGAAGTTCTCCATCACGACGTCTGCCCAGGCGACCAG
>JAAYAM010000083.1 GCA_012719355.1 Acidobacteriota bacterium | reverse complement strand
TCGATCATCTGTTCTCCATTCATCACCGGCATGTTGATGTCGATCAATGCCAAATCGACCCAGTTCTTGTCGAGCAGATCAAGCCCCTCCTGACCGTTGGAAGCCTCATATATCTCTCCAAGAGACAATCCGGTCAGACGCAGAATTCTGATGATCATTGCTCGCATCACCGCGCTGTCGTCAACTACCAGGATGTTAAGTGGCACGTCCGGTCTCCATCCGTCTTCGAAATCGAAACACTGATGTCTAAACGGGCACCATTGCCTGAGTACTCAATCGGAATGGAACCGGGACATCATTAGCTGATTGTGCGCTGTTTTCGCTCATGCTGAAAAGTGTATTGATCGATATGTCAATCGTCTGTATGTGTGTGGTTCGCCACATCTGAATCGGAGTGAACCAGAGACTTCAACGGGCGTCAGCCGGCAAGCCGAGTAAAGGATTGATGTAATGACGAAAAAGGTGCTTACCATTGATGACAGCAAAACCTTGAGGATGATAGTGGGCAAACATCTGTCTCCGTTCGGAGTTCAGATGCTTGAAGCTGAGAATGGCGAGCAGGGAATCAAGCGGGCGCGTGAAACATCTCCCGATGTCATTCTCCTTGATTACAACATGCCGGTCATGGACGGCTACCACACCCTGATTGAACTCAAGGCCGACGAGGCGCTGAAGGATATTCCCGTTGTGATGCTGACGACGGAGACGGTCAAGGAAACGGTGATCAAGCTGGTCAAACTCGGGCTGAAGGACTACATTGCGAAACCTTTCACGCGCGATGTGCTCGTGAACAAGCTCGATCCCATTCTGCACCTTTTCGAAGGGAACGGCAGTGTCGCTGCGCAGCCGGATGACAAGTCGGCCGCTGAATCACGCGAGGGACAAAAGCCCACCATTTTGGCCGTCGATGACAAACACAATATCCTTGACCTGTTGAAGGAATATTTGTCTGAGACATTCACTGTGGTGACTCTCGATTCGGGGAAGGCCGCCCTTGATTATATGGGAAAGAACCGCTTCGATTACATGTTCCTTGATTTGAGCATGCCGGACATGAGTGGATTAGCCGTGCTCGATCAGTATCTGCAGAGCAAGAGAGATAATGCGGACGTTCGCAAGGTTGTTGCCATGACGTTGCGCACCGCACAATCCGACATCGACAAGGCATTGAAAGCGGGAATCAGTGCATTCCTCTATAAACCGTTCAGTCGCGAAGACACCTCCAGGGCGGTTGACCAGCTCCTCGCCCAGCAGAGAGGGCAAAGGAAGCTTCGCTTCCTCATCGAGAAGGGAGACATACGGATTCTCGAATGTCCGCCCGAGAAGAGTTCCCGGTTCAGGGTCGTTGCGGGTGCTTTGAGCACCGAGGTGATCCAGGAGATAGACGACATGGCCGAGGAGGGATTCAATCAACTGGTGATCAAGATCGGGGAAGGCTTTCTGTCGGACCTGAATGTCACGAGGAAATTCGTGAATATGGTGGACCACATTCTGCAGCTGTCGCTGAAAGTCAGATTTGTAGCCGAATCAGAACAGGCGCGCGAAGCGCTGAAGCAGTTTGAAGAGACGGCTCGTATCCCGATGGATACGTCCCTCGAATTTGCTCTGAATTCCATGTAGACCGCTTTTGCTGTTTTGGTGCATGCACGCGCAAACCCGGATAATCTGCATTTGTCATTGGCAAGAGTCTGATAGTGAGACATCTGGTTGGAGTTGCTGATATGAAGATCTCGTCATCTCCGGATGACGAAATCATCACATATGCTCTGGGCAGTTGTCTCGGGATTACAGTGTACGACCCGGTGGCCCGGATTGGGGCCATGGTGCATGTAATGCTCCCGTCCTCCTCGATCGATCCGGTGAAAGCTTCGATGAATCCCTGCATGTTTGTCGATACCGGGGTGAAGAACCTGTTCCTCGCAAGCTACAAGGCGGGAGCGCAGAGAAGCCGTCTGATCGTCGTTGGGGCAGGGGGAGCGTGCGCCAATGGGATGGAACAGGACGATTACTTCCAGATTGGAAAGAGAAACGTCACTGTGCTGCGCAGCCTCCTTTGGAAGAACGGCATAATTCTCAAGAACTGTGATTTCGGCGGTAATCTCGCCAGGACCATGTCGCTGGATATTGCGACTGGCCAGGTGCTGATAAAGATGAACGGAGTAACTGAGATCCTTTCAGGTGAATGCGGGGGAGGGAGCCTGAAATGAAGAAAGTGCTTGTCGTTGATGATTCAGCCTTGGTTCGCAGGCTTCTGAGCGAGGAGATCTCAAAATTCCCTGAGTTCACCGTTGTAGGAAGCGCGATAGATCCATACGACGCACGCGAGAAGATCTACCAGCTCAGGCCCGACATTATTACGCTCGATCTGGAAATGCCGCGGATGGACGGGTTGTCCTTTCTTGCGAAGCTGATGAAATACCACCCCCTGCCCGTTGTGGTCGTGAGTTCCCAGGCAAAGGAGGGGAGCAAGGCGGCTTTACAGGCGCTCGGGTTCGGGGCGGTTGAAATCGTCCCGAAACCGGGATCGCAGTTCAGCATTCCGGATGTGGCTCACTCGCTTATTCATGCGCTCCGCGCCGCTGCAGCCATAGCGCCCGAGAAACTGCGTCTGCGCGGCCAGACAGGGAATGCGGGCACCCATCCTGCACCGATACTGCTCAAAACTACGAGCAAGATAGTCGCGATAGGCGCTTCAACCGGCGGCACCCAAGCGATCGAGACCGTGATACGGGGAATGCCGGCAGACGCTCCGGGCACCGTGGTGGTGCAGCATATGCCCGAGGCATTCACCAGGGCTTTCGCAGAGCGCCTGAATACGGTATGCGCGATGGAGGTAAGGGAAGCCAGGGACTTTGATGACGTGACTGCCGGCACGGTCCTGATCGCCCCTGGGGACAGGCATATGATCCTGCGAAAGAACGGTGCGAGATACCAGGTTCGTGTCAAGGATGGCCCGCGGGTTCACTTCCAGCGGCCGAGCGTCGATGTCCTGTTTCAGTCCGTTGCACGCAGTGCAGGCCAGAATGCAGTTGGGGTAATTCTCACCGGTATGGGATCGGACGGGGCGAAGGGAATGCTGGACATGCATCGGCACGGCGCTCATACAATCGCTCAGGATGAACAGAGTTCCGTGATTTACGGCATGCCGCGGGCAGCGGTGAAACTCGGGGCTGTCGATGCGATACTGCCGCTGTCCGAAATCGCCGGAGCGATTCTGGAGAGCATCAAAGTCGCGAGAGATTCGGCGAACGGCGCTTCGAGTTGTCAGCAGGGAGTATCATGATTCCAAATCAGATTCTGGACGGTATTGAGCATCTGGATCCACTTCCGGTTACGGCACGACGGCTTTCCGACATGCTCGGCCGTGAGGATGTGAATATCAGGGATATCGCGGACGTAGTACAGTACGACGCCGCTGTGGCCGCCAATGTCGTGCGTGTGGCCAACTCTGCGGCCTACGCGGGGCGCTACCCGGTAGAGCGCGTGCGGGATGCCGTGGTGAGGCTGGGAACCGCGACCCTCTTGACGATAGTGCTCGGCAGGCACATCCAGAACTTCAGGGGCGCGGCTCCGATGTACTCTCTCTCGGAAGACGACCTCTACATGCACAGCGCCGCGGCTTCGCTGATGATCAAGGCGATGGCTGCGGAATGCCGCGGTCCTCTTCCGGCGACCTGTTCAGTTGCCGCACTTCTGCACGACATAGGAAAACTGATTATGGTGCGGTATATGAAGGCCGACGTATCGTCACTCCTCTCCCTCTGCAATGAGAAGAAGATCAACTTCGTCGATGCAGAGCGGGAATTGCTCGGCTGCGACCACGCTGAAGTCGGGGGCGCAGTGGCCCGAAAATGGGGCTTCCCGACGGAAATCACTTCTGCGATCGAGAATCATCACAATGTGTCGCGTGGCGGCAATGGAATCGTTCTCGATGCAGTCATGCTGGCGAACTATGCCGCCAAGTCGATGGGTATCGGCCTCGGCGCCGCAGCGTTCAACATCCCGATCGATTATGCGGGATCGCGGGAAAGACTAGGACTGTCAATCGAGGGCTTTGAAAGGGCCTGTGCCCAGACCGCAATGTGGATGGCGGATCAGAGAAAGGAAATGAACCCGGTCGCGTGAACGATCGCGAAACGTGAGGATCTGAATCATGGCTGGACGCAAGAGAACAACCCGAAAGAAGGCTGCGGCGGAAGTACCTGCAGTCACATTGGACGATGCGCTGGCAATGCTCGTGCAACTCGATCCGGAAAACCTGGACGGGTTCCGACAGCTGGCTGAAATGCTTCAAACGGTGGCCTCCGGGACCTCGCTCGATGCGGATGCCGCTGAACTTGTGAAGACTGCGACAGAGCAACTTGACCGGTTCGTCAGCGGCGAGAATCCCGACGTCGAAGAAGTCCTGGTCGAAACGTCAATGCTGCTCGAGAAGGCATCCGACTCGAGAGAGGCGGGATTGAAGAACCTGCGCGCGGAGTGTCCGGCTGTTCCACCGGCGCCATCCGAGCCTGCCGAATCACCTCTCCCCAAGCGTGCCGACCCGGAACCGGAAAAGACGGCAGTGGAATGGCTGCCGTCCGACGCGGATCCGGATCTTCTTGCCGAATTCGTGGCTGAATCGCGTGAGCTGCTGGAGAAGTCCGAGTCCGCACTTCTTGCGCTGGAGAGCAACCCCGAGGATGACGAGGCTGTAAACACCGTCTTTCGCGCTTTCCACACCGTGAAAGGGACGTCGGGTTTCCTCGGCTTGAAGGTGACATCCGAATTGGCGCATCTGGCCGAGTCGCTGCTGAGCCGCATCAGGAACAAGGAAATACGTCTCGTGGGCGGATACGCTGATCTGGCGCTGCGGTCACTGGACATGCTGAAGAAGGCGGTGGCTTCGGTCGAGAGCGTGCTGCACGGAGCGCCGATGGAAGTGCTCCAGGGGTACGATGATCTGAAGGTCATTTTGACCAATCCCGAAGCGGCCGGGGTCTCGGAAGAAGAAAGCTCCGGGATGCTTCATTCCTCGCCGGCCGTCGAGACGCAGGAGCCGAAGATCTCACCGGAAAAGCAGACCGCGCAACGGAGAACTGAATTCGAGTCTTCGATCCGGGTCAACACTGCGCGTCTTGACAGGTTGATCGATATGGTCGGAGAACTCGTAATCGCCCAGTCCATGGTGGTTCAGGACAGCCGTCTTCTGGATGAAGGGTGCCACGAACTGGCGCGCAAGGTCACGCATGCAAACAAAATCGTACGCGAGCTTCAGGATCTGAGCATGTCGATGCGAATGGTGCCGCTGCGTGGAACCTTCCAGAAGATGCAGAGGGTGGCACGGGATTTGGCACGCAAGAGTGGAAAGAGCGTCGAACTGGTTACCGACGATGGTGAAACCGAAATAGATCGTCACATGGTCGATATCCTGAACGACGTGCTCGTTCACATGGTACGAAACGCCATAGACCACGGGATCGAGCCTCCGGAGGATCGTGCCAAAAGCTGCAAACCCGAGGCCGGGAGTGTGCGGCTTACGGCGTTTCATTCCGGTGGAACCGTTGTGGTCGAGATCAGGGATGACGGCCGTGGGCTTAACCGCGAGAAGATCTTTGCCAAAGCCGTTGCTGCGGGGATAGTCGATCCGGACAAGTCCTACAGCGACAACGAGGTGTTCAATCTTATTTTTGCGCCGGGGCTCTCAACCTCTGACAAAGTCACGGATGTATCGGGACGGGGAGTGGGAATGGACGTGGTGCGCCGGGGGATCGAAGCACTGCACGGCCGTATCGACATCACGTCGTCTCCCGGAATCGGTTCCGTGTTTACTGTGCGGCTGCCGCTCACGCTGGCAATCACGGATGGGATGCTTGTCCGGGTTGGAAGCGAGCGGTATATCATCCCGACGATAGGAATTCACCTCTGTTTCCGCCCTGAGCCCGAGTCGCTTTCCACCGTATCGGGCAAAGGCGAACTGGTGATGCTGCGCGGGGAAATGATGCCCATTTTCCGGCTGCACCGGCTGTTTGGAATCGAATCCGCTATAGAGGACCCCGCGAAAGGATTGCTGGTTGTCGTCGGCGACGAAGAGCGTCGCTGCGCGCTTCTGGTAGATGAACTGCTCGGTCAGCAACAGGTCGTCGCCAAGTCGCTGACAAAGGCGGTGGGGAAAATCCAGGGGGTCTCAGGCGGGGCGATTCTTGGAGACGGACAGGTCGGATTGATTCTGGATCCGGGAGAAGTGGCCGCCCAGGCGCGCCATTCCACCAATCCGTATGGGACATCGGGGCAGTACGGGCGTCCGGCTGCCTGATGGGGAGTTCTGCATGACGACACCGCTTGCCGGCGCCCACGCAAAGCCGGACGATACCGTTAATGTTGCCCGAGGAGGCAAGTTCCTGGCCTTCTTTCTTTCCGATGAGGAGTACGGGATCGAGATACTACGGGTTCAGGAGATCATCGGACTTCTTCCCATTACTCGTGTTCCGTACACGCAGAATTATCTGAAAGGGGTCGTAAATCTGCGCGGAAAGGTCATTCCCGTAATCGATCTGCGACTGAAATTCGGAATGCCGGCCTCGGAAAGAACCAGCGAGACCTGCATCGTGGTCGTTCATCTGCGCGGCATTGAAGTCGGTCTTATTGTCGACAGGGTCTCGGAAGTGGTCGATATCAGGGACGAGGACGTGGAACCGGCTCCTTCGTTCGGCAACGCCGTGGATACGGAATACATTTACGGAATAGGGAAGAGTCAGGGGAGGGTGAAAATCCTTCTCGATATCGAGAAAGTGCTCCCCTCGATGGATATGCTCCAGTACGAGGAGAGCGCCACGCATTCGGGGTAACATCTCACTCTTCAAGATCGTGGATGGTGACGAGGGCGCGCATTTCATATTCCCTTCTTCCCGAGGGAGTGACAATCTCGATGCTGTCGCCCACCATCTTCCCGATCAGGCTGCGCCCTATCGGAGACGTTATAGAAATCAGTCCCTTGCTGATATCGGACTCTTCAGATGAGACCAGCCGGTACTCGATCTCCCTGTCGGTTTCGTATTCGTAGAGCACCACTCTGGAACCGTAGGCGGCCCTGTCCGTCGGAATCTTCTCGAGATTCACCAGCGATAATGCCGCAAGCCGCTGATGCAGCTGTGCCTTGCGCCCCTCGAGGTAGGACTGGCGTTCTTTCGCCGCTTTGTATTCGGCATTTTCGCTGAGGTCTCCGTGCTCTCTCGCTCGCAGAATCTCCTTTGGAAGCTCGACTCGCAATTCCCGTTCGATATTGTTGAGTTCGTCCTGCAATCTTTTTCGTACATCTATCATTTAATCCACTCCAACAGGGACATTTCCTTTTCTTGACATGGGTGGAGAACCGGTCAGGGGTGCTCCTTTTTCCGTTCCTCAATACATGTATACCAGCAGCCGGAAATAATGGAAAACGGAAATCACTCCCGGGACCCGTAAGTCTGTGTCCGATTTCACAGTAATTCGATCCGGTTAGAGCTACTATCGGGGGTTTACTAACGGAGTTGTCACGTGAAAGCTGATGCTTCTGAAGTTGAGACCCGCCGGTCAATATCAGGAATACTCCTTACCGCCCTGGCAATTCTGGCGGCATTCATCCTGGTGGTCCTGATCGTCTACTACCAGCGCTTTTCTTTCATGATCGACGAGCGGCTGTCCGGAAGAGTCGTCCGGAGCGAATCGAAGGTTTTCACCGCTCCGAAGCGCATCTCAGTGGGTGAGGCGGTCTCGCGCGACATGCTGGTCAGCTATCTGCAGAGTGCCGGGTATTCCACCACTCCTGATCCGGAGGCCGTCGGCGTGATCTCTCTGACAGGCTCCGGGCTCGATGTCCGGCCGTCGGTGAATTCGTTTTTCAGGGGGAAGAATCCCCTGCATGTAGACTTTGCCGGAAATCGTATCAAACTCCTTCGTTCGCTCGATTCGGGCAATCGCCTGGTTTTTGCCGATATAGAGCCGGAACTCATATCCGAGTTGTTCGGGAGAAAACGTGAGAAACGCCGGTGGGTGCCGTACGGCGAGATTCCGCCTTTCCTGGTGAAAGCAGTCCTGTCCGCCGAAGACAAGCGCTTCTTCGATCACCCGGGATTTGACGCCATAAGGGTGGTCGGCGCCGCCCTGACGGATCTGCGTCGGGGCGAGAAAGCGCAGGGAGCCAGCACCATAACGATGCAGGTCGCACGCAGTTTCTTCTTTTCGAACAAGCGGGAATGGCGCCGGAAGCTGAAGGAAACCTACATGGCCATGATTCTCGAGCACCGTTTCACAAAGGAGCGGATATTCGAGCTCTATGCCAATGAAGTCTACCTGGGCAACCGGGGCAGCTTTGCGATTCACGGTTTCGGAGAAGCGTCGCAGGCTTACTTCGGGGAGGATATACGGGATCTTCATCTGGGCCAGATCTGTTTCCTGGCGGGCATCATTCGCGCTCCCAACCGCTATGCATACTCGGAACTAAGACCGGAGCGGGCCGCAGAAGCGCGGGACCGTGTCCTCCATTCCATGGTCGCGAACAAATACATAACTGAAGCTGATGCAAAGAAGGCGAAGACCATGCCGCTGCGCGTGGTCAGTGGAACGTTCGGGGCGAGTTTCGCGGGGCATTTCGTCGACATGGTAAAGGACGATCTTCTGGAGAAGTTTTCGGAGACCGAGCTGGATTCGCTGAACTACCGCATCTACACGACGCTTGACGCCGATCTGCAGAGAGCCGCAATGGATGCGGTCGACATTGGCCTGAAGCATGTCGATGCTCAACTGGCGCGGCGCTACGCTCTCTGGCGAAAGCGTGGTGAGGAGGTCCCTTTGCCGCAGGTGGCGCTGGTCGCGCTGAATCCGCATACAGGAGAAATAAAGGCTCTCGTGGGCGGCCGCGATTATGCGAAAAGCCAGTTGAATCACGCCCTCTCAAAAAGGCAGCCCGGATCAGTGTTCAAGCCTTTCGTGTACGCAGCAGCTTTTGAGACGGTGTTTGATGAGACCGGGCCGTTTTTTGTCCCTACCACTACCGTCGTCGACGAGCCCACGACCTTCTACTTCGACGAGAAGGAATACACTCCCGACAACTACGGGGAGGAATATGGCGGCACCGTGACGTTGAGAGAGGCCCTGGTGCGCTCCCTCAATATCGCAACGGTAAAACTTGCGGAGCAGACGGGGTATGACCGCATCGTGACGTTTGCGAAGCGGCTCGGGCTGCCTGACGGAATAAAACCGACGCCCGCTCTTGCACTGGGTGCTTACGAACTGTCTCCCCTCGAGATAGCCGCGGGTTATACCGCTTTCGGTAACTTTGGAATCAGCTGCCGTCCGGTCATGCTGCAGAGAGTGATTACACGGGGCGGCGAGCTCGTACAGAAGAGTGCGCTGCAGAGAAAAGCCGTGCTGGACCCGCGCGTGGCCTACCTCGTGACCAGTCTACTCCAGGATGTGATCGACCGAGGGACCGGGGCGGGCGTCCGGGCGCGCGGATTCAGAGCTCCCGCCGCCGGGAAGACCGGCACCTCACATGACGGCTGGTTTGCCGGATATACCAGCAATCTGCTCTGCGTCACATGGGTCGGATTTGACGACAACAGAGAATTGAACTTATCCGGGGCCGCTTCTGCCGGTCCGATCTGGGCGGAGTTCATGAAAAGGGCAGTCCGGTTCCCGGCTTATTCCAATGTTCAGCAGTTTGAACGTCCCGAGGGAGTCATATCGGTACTCATTGACCCGGACACTCTGCAACTGGCATGTGACCAATGTCCTGTTGCCCGCGAGGAAGTGTTCATCGCGGGAACCGAGCCTGCTGAAGTGTGCCGGCTGCACGGGAGTGAAAGAGGCTTTGCTCCTTTTTCGTGGGTCAGGCGGATTTTCAGAAGGGAGAAACCGGAAACGGAATAGCTGCGATGTCATTTCCTCAGTTCCACCAGAGTGGCTCCACTCCCTCCCTGCTCCGGCGGGGCGAGGCGGAATCTTTCCACCTGCGGATGTCCTGAAAGGTGTTCTGCGATGGCGTTTCTGAGAATCCCTTTCCCATGGCCGTGGATAATGCGGATATTCTCAATTCCGTTAAGAAATGCCTGATCGATGAATCTGTCCACCTGGTCCAGAGCGTCGTCGGCAGCCAATCCGATGACCTTGAGTTCCGACACCGGCTGCGCTTCCAGGTCGTTCTCCGCCGGGCGGTAAATGCCTGCTGAGGGTCGGGCGACACTGCGTCCGGCGATTTTCTCGAGATCGGCCTGGTCCGCGCGGTAACGGAGGATCCCGATCATCACTTCATACACATCGCCGCGTATCGCTTCGACGGTTCCTTCCCTGTCAAGGGAGCGGATTCTCACCCTGTCGCCTTCGGCTATCCGCTCCATCTGCGACGATGCAGCCTGCTGTGCGGCGGCGGTCGGCTCGACGACTTTCTGCCGCAGCGCTCTGGATGTCCGCCGGAGTTCTGCCGCCTGGTTATCAACCGCTCTCTTGATGCGGGCCGCTTCAACACGGTCTTTGATGCTGCGAACGGCTTTTTCGCTTTCGACCCTGAACTCGGCTATGACGCCGGCCAGTGCTGCATCGAATTCGGCGTGACGCGCTTCCTCGCGACGCGCAAACTCCTCATCAAGCCTGGTGTACTTCTCGGCGAGCGCCTTCCGTTCCTCTTCCATGGCTGCACGGAGGCTTTCCTGTTCTTCGAGGGTCGACCGGAGCTGGGCGAGATACTCCCGCGCTTTGGCATGAGTCGGTTCGATCAGCGACCTGGCCTCTTCGATAATCTCTTCTTTTACGTGCATCCTGCGCGCGATTTCGAGCCCGGAGGATGAGCCGGCGACTCCGAGGATGAGTCTGTAGGTGGGACGCAGGGTGCGTTCATCAAACTCGACTGACGCATTCTTCACCCCGTCTGTCTGAGAGGCCCAGATCTTCAGACCGGGATAGTGAGTCGACACAACCGCGGTCACACCCTTGCGGCGGAAATAGTCGACGATGGCTATTGCCAGCGCGGCGCCTTCATCCGGATCGGTCCCCGTGCCCACTTCGTCAAGGAGGACGAGCGCGTTCGGCTGAACCCGCTGCGCGGCGTCCGCAACATTGCGCATGTGTGCCGTGAATGTCGACAGATTGGCCGCAATCGACTGCTGATCCCCTATGTCTGCAAACACCTGCTCGAATGCCGGCAGCAGAGCCTCCTGTGCGGGGACGTGAAAGCCCATCTGCGACATCAGGACCAGCAGTCCGACCGTCTTGAGCACCACCGTCTTTCCTCCCGCATTCGGGCCGCTGATTACAAGGACGTGGGATGTCTCGTCAAGGTCGAGCGAAATCGGAACCGACTTGTCACCGGAAGACCGTAGTGAATGCTCGAGCAGTACGTGGCGCGCTTCGCGGAGAACGAGTTTCTTTCCTTCGGAAACCTGCGGAAGGACACACTGAAATTCGGAGGCAAAGAACGCCTTGGCCTGGGCGACGTCCAGTTCCGAAACGATGTCGATCGTCTGTCTGATCGGCTCCAGATTTTCACGCAGGGATTCCGTAATCGCCAACAGGATCCGCGAGATCTCGATTTCCTCCTGTTCGCGCAGCCGGACCAGGTCGTTGTTCTGGCCGATCACCGTCATCGGTTCCACATACGTGGTCTGTCCGCTGGAGGAGAGCCCGTGGACGACCCCCGGCACGTGGCCTCGCGAATCCGTCCGGACCGGAATCACAAACCGGCCGTTGCGGAAAGTGATGATCTCTTCCTGGACCGCCTGTGCCTGTCCCCGGAGAATCGATTCCAGAGTGCGATGAATGCGGTTCCGTCTTTCGAGCAACTCCTTCCGGATCATCCTGAGTTCAGGACTCGCATTGTCGTCTATGTCGCCGCCGGGCAGGATTTTCCCTTCAATTTCCGACAGAACATGTCTCAGATCGGGTAGGCCGGAGGCGAAGGCCGTAAGATGAGGGAAGCGGCCCGATTCTGCGCCCCTGATCAACTCCTTCAGGCCTTTTCCCACAAAGAGAAGCCGTTCGATGCTCAGGATCTGCCGCGGTTCCAGACTGGTCCCCTCAATATGCAGCTGTGCGATTATGGGCTCCGGATCTTCGACTCCAGCCAGCCCAAACCTCCCCCGCGTATTCAGAAACTCCACGCATTCACTGGTGATCTCCAGCTGCCTGACGATTTCGTTCCGATCGGTCAGAGGCCGCAGATTCAGCATTCTGAGGCGTCCCGGCGCCGTCTGGACGTGCCTTGCCGCGAGGCCGATCAGGGACTGAAGTTCCAGAGTCTCAAAGGTTCGTTCGTCCATAAAGCATCTTTCGGTCAAATCTGATGAAGGGTAATGTTACGCCGTTGCAGGCGATTCGCGAAACCACAAAAAACAGGGAGATGAATTCACTATGGAGTGATGCGCCGTTTTTCGATAGAGTAAGGGGCTCTACAAGAAGGTGTGTGCTCAATGAAAGAGAAGGATTTCGTCTCACTGAAAGACTGGTCGGCCGATGAGCTGAACGAAGTTCTGGATCAGGCGCGCGCAATCAAGAAGGATCCTGCAAAGTACAGCAGACGGCTCGAAGGAATGGCGCTGGCGATGATCCTGGAAAAGCCGTCACTTCGGACGCGGGTCACGTTCGATGTCGGGATTCACCAGTTGGGCGGATATTCGCTCGCTCTCACCAGGGCGGAAATCAATCTGGGAGGCCGCGAAGCCGTGCGCGACGTTGCCAAGAACCTGGAGAGAATGGTTCAGGGGATAATGATCCGCACCTTCAGCCATGAGAATGTGCGGGAACTGGCGGAACAGGCAAACATACCGGTCATCAACGGACTCACCGACTTCAGCCACCCCTGCCAGTCGATGGCTGACTTCATGACGATCATCGAGACGAAGAAGGACCTCCGAGCCGTCAAGGTTGCGTATATCGGAGACGGCAACAATGTGGCGCATTCGCTGATCTATGGAGCGGCCAGGTTCGGGGTGCATCTTGCGGTGGCGACCCCAGTCGGATATGAACCTGATGCAAGCGTGCTGAAATGGGCGCAGGAGCATGCATCTGCAACCGGGTGCCGGCTCGA
>JAAYAM010000082.1 GCA_012719355.1 Acidobacteriota bacterium | reverse complement strand
TAGAGTTGGGGAAAACCACTCTCTTCACCACCGCGCTGTATGCCAAGAGTTCACTTGCTTCAGGCGTTCTGCTGATCAGCTTCCTTTTTCTCTATCTGAATTTTCTCTATGCCAACAGGGGGCCCGGTGTAATCCAGATCGGAGTCCCGACTCCGACCGGACAGATCACTGCGTATACCGTCTCTCCTCTGACGGTGAGGCGCATCTCCGGGGTGGTTGCGGCCCTGATAGGACTGCTCATCGGAGCCGGGCAAGCCGGAAACTGGGAAACGGTGTGGCGCTACTTCAACCGCGTCGACTTTAATGTGAAGGACCCCGTTTTTTCACATGACGTTTCTTTCTATTTCTTTACGCTTCCCCTGTTGGAGGGAATCGTGCGCCTGGGCCTGATCCTGAGTTTTCTCGCCCTGATCGGCGTCCTGATCCTGAACTATTTCAAAGGGACGCTGTCATTGCAGGACCTGAGGGAAGGAAGCGGAATCAGGAGCAGAACCGGTCTGCATCTGTCCCTTTTAGGCGCGCTGATTTTCCTGCTTCTTTCGGTCAGCGCATATCTGAAGCGCTACGATTTCCTTTTTGGAACGCACGAGATCTTTTCCGGCGCCAGCTACACCGATCTGCATGCGCGGGTGCCGATGCTGACGCTTCTGGCGGTCATTGCCCTGGCCGGTGCGGTGCTGATGGTGATCAATGCCTTCTCCAGGGGGAATAAGCCTGCGATCGCCGCAGTCATAGTCTATTTCATCGTTCTGTTCGGCGGGAATCTCTATCCTGCTTTCATCCAGAAGTTCATCGTGAATCCCAATGAACTTGCCAAAGAAAGCCCGCAGATCAGAAACAACATAGAGGCGACCCTGAAAGCCTACGGTGTTGATGACGTGGAAGAGCGAAATCTTTCGGGTGACAAGGCGCTCACACCGCAGGATATCCAGAACAATACGGCGACCATTCACAGTATCCGTCTCTGGGATCACGAACCGCTGCTCGATGCATTGAAGCAGATTCAGGAAATCAGAACCTACTATGACTTCATATCAGTCGACAACGACCGATACTTCTTCAACAACGAACTTCAGCAGGTGATGATCTCCCTGAGGGAATTGAACTCCGAGAGTCTCCCCGAACGAAACTGGATCAACGAAAGGCTGAGCTACACCCATGGCTACGGCGCAGCAGTCGGGCCCGTGAACAGGATGACTTCGGAAGGACTGCCGGTCCTCCTGGTGCAGAACATTCCTCCGATGAGTGCCACCCCCACATTCAAGGTAGACCGGCCGGAGATTTACTTTGGCGAGCTGACCAAGGGCTACGTGCTGCTGAACACCGGGCAGCAGGAATTCGACTATCCTTCCGGAGAAGAGAACGTTTACACGACATACACGGGTACGGGCGGGGTTCCGGTGAAATCGTTCCTGAGAAGGCTTCTCTTTGCTTTTTACTTCAGAGACACCAACATCCTGTTTTCGACCCTGGTGAATTCGGAAAGCCGCTTCCTCTACCATCGCGACATTCAGACCCGGCTGAGCCGCCTCGCACCGTTCGTCGTGCTTGATCAGGATCCATACGTGGTGATTTCCGGCGGACGGCTCTACTGGATTCAGGACGGATATACGGTTTCCGACCGCTACCCGTATTCCCAGATGACGAGGGGAGTGGGCAACTACATCCGAAACTCGGTGAAGATGGTTGTCGATGCGTACAACGGGAACGTCGATATGTACGTCTCGGATCCGAATGATCCGATAATCAAGGTGTACGAGAAGATCTTCCCCGGCGTCTTCCGTCCCCTTTCCGAGATACCGGAGGACCTGCGGCGCCATTTGCGCTATCCGGAAGACATCTTCAGTGTTCAGACCTACATCTATGCCACGTACCACATGACCAATCCGCAGGTCTTCTATAACAAGGAAGATCTGTGGCAAATCCCGGTGATTGCCGGGGCGGGCGGCGAGAAACCGATGGAACCTTACTACACGATCATGCGCCTGCCGCAGGAAAAGCACGAGGAGTTTATCCTCATGCTGCCGTTTACTCCCGGAAGAAAAGACAACCTCGCCGCATGGATGGTCGGCCGCAGCGACGGAGACCATTACGGGCAGCTCGTGGTCTACAGTTTTCCCAAGCAGAAGCTGGTGTACGGTCCGCGCCAGATTATCGCAAGAATAAACCAGGATGCGGAAATCGCCCGGCAGATATCGCTTTGGGACCAGCGCGGATCACAGGTTATCCAGGGCAACCTCCTTGTCATCCCTATCGAAGAGGCCCTGCTCTATGTACGGCCGCTCTATCTCCGTTCGGCCGGCGGAAAGATCCCCGAACTGAAGCGTGTAATAGTGGCATACGAGAACAGGATCGCGATGGAGGAGACGCTCGAAGCCTCGATTGCCCGCATCTTCGATGTGAAGGTGCCCGATGCCGAACAGACCATGGGAGAGCAGCCTCCGCCGGCAGAGCCTGAACCGGCTGCAACCACAACCGCTCTCCCCGCTCCGCAGGTTTCAAATCTCCTGCAGGAAGCGAGAAGCGCCTATGATCGGGCCATCCAGGCGCAGCGGCAGGGAGACTGGGCACGCTATGGCGAAGAGATCAGGAGACTGGGGAAGATCCTCGAGGATCTGAACCGGGCCGGAAAACAGTAGGGAGCCTGGCGAGAATCAGGATTTGTTCGGTCGTCCCGATGGGACTTGATTTCTTTCTTTGTTCCTATGGGTCCCGGCACTTACGTGCCGGGCTATTCTCAGCCCGTCCCTCCGGGACGGGTCCTTAACAGACACGCATGACCCGAATGTCGCTAGAGGGGACGACCGACATTGATCGGGATATTCCGTTATCTACGGATCAGACTAGGGAGGAGGGAGGATAGTGACATGGCAGCCACGCAATCGTTCGATATCACCACCGGCTGCGATCTGCAGGAAGTCGATAATGCCGTAAATCAGGCGATGAAGGAAGTAAGGCAGCGATACGACTTCAAAGGGCTCAATGTCGCAATCGAGTTCAGGAGGGTCGAGAATAAGCTCGTGCTGCGCGCTCCTGATGAGTTCAAGCTGCGCGCCCTGTGGGACGTTGTTTCCGAGAAGATGGTGAAGCGGCACGTCCCGATCAGGAATCTGCAGCAGGGGAAAGCCATGCCGGCGGCCGGAGGCACGGTGATCCAGGAGGTCAATCTGCAACAGGGAATACCGATCGAGACCGCGCGCGGCATAGTGAAGTTCATAAAGGAGATGAAGCTGAAGAAGGTGCAGTCGGAGATCCAGGGAGACCAGGTGCGCGTGACGTCACCTTCAAGAGATGATCTTCAGCTGGTTATTCACCGGATCAAGGAGAAGGATTTCGGAGTTGAGTTGAAGTTCGGCAACTACAGAACCAATTGATTGGGTGCGCCGTCATCTCGTTTAAGATCGATCGTCCCTCCGGGACTTGATTTTTTCTTTCTTCCTACGGGTCCCGGCACGTAAGTGCCGGGACCCTGGAAACCGGATAAGAAGCGTGAAGTCCCGTCCTATGAAAGGTACTGTCAAGGAGAAAGCTCTCCCTCCCAGGGAACAGGCGGCACAAACTGCGCAATCGAAGCTGCACGAATTTTCGAGCTCCATTCGAGAACTCAAAGCACGCCG
>JAAYAM010000081.1 GCA_012719355.1 Acidobacteriota bacterium | reverse complement strand
GAAGCGGTTCCCATGGCATAGCCGCCGCCGTGCAGCCAGACCATTACCGGCCGCTTTCTGTCGGCGCCCAGACCTGCCGTCCAGACATTCAGAAAAAGGCAATCCTCGCTTTCCGCCGGTGCCGCGCGGAATCCATCGGATGCGCCCAGGATCCTCGTCATGGTGCTTTCAGGGCCTGCGATGCCCCGCGTCGAAGGATCGGTTTGAGGCGCGCTGTAGCCGTAGCTGGTGGCGTCTCGAACGCCTGTCCACGGATCCGGCTTTTGGGGAGGAAGAAACCGGTTCTTTCCAATAGTCGAGGCTCCGTAGCGAATCCCCCGGAAGGTGCACACGCCATCGGCCGTGTAGCCGCGCACTTTCCCGTTCGACGTTTCGACGATGGGATCGCCGGTCACGGGCGTCGATCGCTTTGACGTGCATGAGACAGATGGCAGTGAATACGCCACCGCCACTGCTGCTGCGGTTCCGGTGGTCCAGTTGAAGAACTCCCTGCGGTTTATCGGGTGACGATTGTCTCCCACTTTTCTGGTCATTTCTCTCTCCTTCCGTGCCTGAGGTGAAATAATCAGCATTATAGTGTCGGTCCCCGGGGATAGATACCTATTTTGATTCGTTCGTTATTGCCTTGCCCGACGGGCGTTATTCGCGTACAGTTAGTCGCCTTGTTGACTGATTTTTCAGTCTTGGAATCCTCTGCCGCTCCGCTGCATTCCTCGCCTGTGAAAACAAGTCATCTTGCTAACGATAATGGAAATTGCCCATGACAAGATTGTTGCTTTGCGGGGTGTTCAAGCCCTTTGGAGTCAAAGACGAAACGACCGAGCCGCTGTGCATGATGGAATTGCTGAACAACCAGGTGACGCGCGAACAGGGGATCCATTCGCCCAGATCCAACAATCCCAGTTTCGCCCTCTATCTGATGGCCGAGAACATCAGCGTTCCCGCAACCGTGCTGGATTTCCCCTCGTGGGAAGAATTCACGAAGGAGATCGACTCCGGGGCCTACACGCACGTCGGGATTTCCTTCATAGGCCCGAATGTTGTCAAGGCGGCGCGAATGGCCGAATACATAAGGCACCGTTCTCCCCGCACCAGGATTATTCTCGGGGGGCACGGCACGTCCATTCCCGAATTAAAGGATTTGGTGGAGTGCGATGAGATCTGCCATGGCGAAGGAATTTCCTGGCTGCGAAGATATTTCGGCGAAGACACAGATCAGCCCATCAGCCATCCCGTTGTCCCTTCCGCGATCAACTCCTTCATCTACGGCGCCCCCATTATCGGCAAAGCGGGGATCATTATCCCCGGGGTCGGGTGCCAGAATTCCTGCCGTTTCTGCGCCACCTCGCACAAATTCGACCGGCAGTACACACCGTTTCTGCGAACCGGCCGCGATATATTCCAGGCCTGTCTCAGATCCGAGAAAAAGCTCGGCACCGCTGATTTCGGCCTGATGGACGAGAATTTCTGCAAGGACCCCGATCGCGCACGCCAGCTGCTCGAGGAAATGGAGACGCACGGAAAGGCGTACACGTTCAGCACGTTCTCTTCCGCAGAGACCATCACCAGGCTGGGAATCGATTTCCTTGTCCGTCTGGGAGTGAATTTCCTGTGGCTCGGTGTCGAATCCAAAGCAAATCTGTTTGAAAAGACCAGGGGGATCGACCTCCACAACCTGATTGCCGATCTGCAGAATCACGGAATTACGGTGCTCGCCTCCGCCATCCTGTTCCTGGAACATCATGACAAACAGACGATTCACGAAGATATCGACTGGGCCATAGGGCTGGAATCGGACCTGCTCCAGTTCATGGAACTCGGACCTGTCCCGGGAACACAACTGTACCGGGAGTATGCCGCCGCCGGAAAGCTGCTTCCCGACGTTCCCTGGAAACGGCAGCACGGCCAGGACGAAATATGGTTTCGGCACCCGCATTTCACGCCCGAGGAAACCGCCAGTTACCTGCGCGACGCATTCATCAGGAAATACCTCGCTCATGGACCGGGCGTCCTGGGCATGGCGCGAACCGCAATCAGAGGATACATGCAGGAGAAGGCCCGGATTGCGGAAAGGGAAAGATCAGGCTTGTCCTGGGACCCTAAGACGCTTCGCTATGTTGCCGGCACAAATGGATCTCAGGATGCATTCATGCGGCTGCGACTGGATTCGATGAGACGGAATGCCCTGCGGTTCCGGCCGGCGCTTGGCAGCACTCTGAAATATTCGCCAAACGCGCAGGCTGCCGAGAAGTGCCGCGAAGTCATGGCTCTGTACCACGAGGCGTTTGGCCCGATGACGATGGTCGAACGGTTGAAATCTGCGGCAGTGCGCCTTCTGGCTCTCCGTGAGAGCCGCCGGATGAACAGGGAAGGCACGATCATGCGGCAACCACCGACAAGCCGCGTTGTGTATCCCGACAGATCTAGAGTTGCCGCTGTTTCGTTTTCCCCCGAGACTTTCCTGTCGCGTGCGAGTCGCGATAGTGTTCGATGTCCGAATCGCTGATGGAAATGTAATCTTCGGCCGGACCGGCAGGCTCGTCCCGGAGGTACGCCATCAGCTTCTGATAACACAGATCCGGCGCTTCCTGGACCAACAGCTGCCTGCTCAGAAAAACGAAGCTCGGGATTGTCACAACGATTAGCCTCAGGGATTTGTCCTGGTTTTCCAACTGGAAACCATACTCAGATTGCTCCGGTCCGGAAATCGTTCCAAGATATCTCAACCGAGGGTAAAAAACTGTCAATTGCTCTTGTCCTTTCTCCAGGACATCAGGGCTCTTCAAACTTTCGATCGTTGAATTCGATCTGTTCCCGGCACTTCCGTTTCCGTGCCGGACTATTTCCAGCGCGTCCCTACCGAGACGCGGAGGAGGTGGTTTTTGTTGATGTGCGCCCGGTCGGTTTGGCGCGTCGCCGCCTCTGGAACCGGCTTTTCGATCTGCTGCGAAACGGCGGCCGATTCTGATTGTCTCCCGGCATGCTGACATTGGTCAGCGGGATGCGGTTGCCGCATCGGGAGCAGTGATAGTTGTCGCGCTGCAGCGCCATGACGGGAACACGTGATTGCGCACCGCATTCGGGACACGTCACAAATGCTTCGCCTCGTGCCATAGTTCATATCCTCCTTCGCGGGCATTCCGCAAGAAAGCTCTCGCCAGATCACTTCTTGTTGTGTTCGGAATACCAATTGGACTTCGGTAACCCTGGTGAGGGCTTTGGAGGAGCCCTGATGTCCTGCCTCTTTTTCAGGCACAAAAAAAAGCTGCGTCCCCCCTTCAGGAGTCGCAGCGTCCTCGAACGACGGAGTGTTACAAAAACCCTACCAAGAGCTGAATTATACCTCATCAGGTTCCGATAAACAACCTTCGCAGGGCTGGAGCCCCTGACGGACGCCTTCCTGCTACGTTAACGCCCGCGCGGGAGCGGGCATTACTTGACGCATGAACACAACGTTGTTCTTTGCGTCCGTCCTCAGCTTCAGATACAGATTTGCATAGCGCAGGACGGAAGCGGCATAGTTGCTATGGCTGGTGCATGAGTCGGGATCGCGATTTTCCCGTATGGCCTTCAGCACGCGTCCCTCACCCGCGTTGAATGCGGCGATCGCTGCTCTTTCCAGGTCTTCGTCGGTGAGCTTGAGTCCGAGCGTTCTGGCGGCGAGGAAAGCACGCTTGCGTGCCAGCACCCATGCGGCCATTGCAATATTCTTTCCGGCATCCTTCCAGTCAGGACCGGCGCAGAATTCCGGAAAAGAGCGGTCGTCGATCTGGCACAGACCGTAGCCGTGGTACCGTCCCTTTGAATCGCGGTCTCCACGGCCTTCGGGACCCGGCCGATCCAGCAGGGGAGACAAACCACCTTGTGTCTCACGCATCAGGATCCCGGCCAACACCTCCGGCCGGTGCCGGTGCCGGGACGCGGCCTCAACAATCAGCGCGCCGTAAGCCGTTCTGATATGCCTCAAAATTCCAATTTCCTTCATGCAGATTCTCCCTCCCAACAAAATCAGTCGAAGCTCGCCCGCCGACGGCACGCCCTTCCTCGCGAAAGAAGGGCGTTTGCTGAGCTTTTCTTACTGCCTTGAATCTGCGAGGTATGGTTCGAGGCATCCGTCGCAAACGGCCTGGTTAATCCTCGACCGGAACTGAGCGCCTTCACCTCGGGCAGCGAGTGATTTTGTCGTTTGTCGTTGATAGATTCTTAGGAAAGAATTTTCAGCGACACGCACACGCCGGCGTTAGCCGGCAAAGGTGTGTGTCTTTTTTTTACCTTCTTTAAATACTTATCTAAAAACTTCTTTAATAGTGTTCCGCTGAGTGTTCCGCCGGCTGTTTCGCTCTGAACTGTAAGTCCTGTATGTGCATATAGTAAAGTGTTCCTCTGGGTGTTCCGCTTGATGTTCCGCCTGGTTTTCCGGCTAGCGTATTTTTTCGGCCAGGGTATCGATGCGTTCTTCGAGTCGGTCGATCTTCCGCTCGATCCTCTCGAGCCATTCCCGTTCATCCACCTTACGACGGTCCTCCAGGATGCACACCGTGTGGGGCTGAATGCTCGAGGCGTGCTCGCCGCGCCATTGCTCCAGCGCCGCCATTCGGGTGGTCAGCTGGCGCGTGGCATTCTTCACGCGATCCAGAAGCACTACGCCGCTGACGATGAGAACCGCTACCTCGGCCGCAATTCCAGCCATGTTGTCCGGCAACAGATCGCCCATAGGATTACCTCACGCGAGCCCGGAGCAGTCACGCCCGAGCACTTTGAGAAAGGGATTGCCATGGTTCTTGTTCTTGTCATGATCGGGCCCGCGCGGCAGCGACGCCCGCAGGGAGCGGCAGGGCCTGAATTCCGGTCGTTCCCAGAGCTCGATCAGCTCAAACACCTGTTCGCATATTCTGCGTTTTCCGGTTTCCCGGTCTCTCTCGAGCAAATGCAATTTCTTAAGCCGCCTGAACGCCCAGAACGGAAGACGGATTTCCACTCCCGACGGATTCAGGACGGACGCATCGAATTCCTCCTGTGATTGGCACATGCGACTGCTTCTCCTTCTTTGAATTGGAATCAGGCGGAGTGACCGCACGGCCACGCGGACACAGCTTCGCCATCCACAGCTGGTTTCTTTATGGAGCTCCAGCCCGCTCGCCTCAGTTTTGCTTCGGAAATTCGATCATCGGGCCCGACAAGACCAGTATCAATTTTCACCGTATTTGCGCGTTTCAACGAATGTCAAGCATTTTGTTCATATTTTGTTGTTCAAAGATTCTATGAGCCAGGGCGGGCAGTTCGTCTGAGGAATGACCTCTGTTGTCACTCCGTTCCAGTACTCTCAGGACGTCAACCCTGAAGGAGGAACGAAATGAAATTCGATGTGCGATCTGACCGCGGCTTGATCCGCGCCGCCGGCGGAAGCCGGCGCTACGTCCTGATATCATGCGCGGCTCCGTTGATTCCGCCCAAACCCGACCGCATCCCGGTGAACGTGGCATTCGTCCTTGACCGCTCCGGTTCCATGGAAGGAGAGCAAAAAATCGAGATCGTCCGGAAGGCAGCGGAGAAGGCCATAGGAATGCTGCGTCCCGAGGACAGGTTCAGCGTTGTTGTTTATGACGACCGAATCGACGTTCTGATCGAGTCGACAGTTGCGTCCGACGAAGCAAAGCACGCCGTGCGGCAACGGCTCAGGAGTATCACGGCCCGCGGGAGCACGGATCTTGGCGGAGGATGGCTCACCGGATGTGAACAGGCGGCGATGCATCTCGATGACTCGGTTCCCGCCAAGTGCTTCCTGCTGACCGACGGTCTGGCAAATGTCGGCATCACACGCCCCGGGGAGCTTACACACCATGCGGGCGAACTGCGTCAGCGCGGCGTGCGGACATCAACTTTCGGCGTCGGCAGTGATTTCGACGAGGTGCTGCTCCAGAGAATTGCAGACGCGGGAGGAGGACATTCGTATTACATCGAAGACGCAGTCCAGATCCCGGATTTCCTGACAAGCGAACTGGGCGAAACACTCGAGATCGTCGCTCGAGATGCCGCGCTGCGATTCATGGTGCCGGCCGGCGTTGAAGCCAGGTTGTTGAACCGCTTCCGCTTTGAGCATTCAGGCGAATCTCTCCGGATCGAACTGGGCGACATGGTATCAGGGGAGGAAGTCTCGATCGTCGTCGAACTGCGGTTTCCGGTCGGCAACAACGGGGACATACTCGCGGCCGGCGTGAGCATGTGCGACCGCGACCGCGTGTTTGATACCGTACCAGTGTCTTTGAGCTGGACATTCGCCGACCACGAGGCCAACGACAGGCAGCCGCGCGATAGGGCAGTCGATGTCGCCGTCGCCGAACTCTACGCTGCAAATGCGCGGGACGAGGCTCTAGAGCTCAACCGGAGAGGGCATTTCAGCTCCGCCGGCGCCGTAATGCAGAGGACGGCAGAGCGTATCCATAAATATGCGGGAGACAGCCGGGACCTTCAGAATCTTGCGAACGCTCTGCTGCGGGAAGCGAGAGAATATGAGGAGAGGATGACATCATCAGAGATGAAATCCCGCTACTATGCTGTGCAGCATACGATGCGCAATCGTGATGCCGAGGGGAAATCAAAAGGGCACAGGAGCTCCGATCATGGTGCGGAGGAATCGTGAACTGGTTATTCTCGTGGGCATGCAGGGGGCCGGAAAGACTTACTATTGCGAGAAGTTCCTCGCCGATTACGAACGGATTTCGCAGGATGAAGGACCGCGCACTTACGCCGGCGTGCTCAAGAGACTCGAGCGGCTGCTCGAAGGTGCGCCGAGGATCGTGATAGATCGGACAAACCCCTTGCTCGAGCAACGCAGCAAGTTTGCGGAGATGGCGAGAGCGGTCGGATATTACCTGAAGATCATTTATTTCGACATTCCCGAGGAAGTGTGCCGGGAGAGAATCCGCAACCGAACAGGCCATCCGACGCTTGCCCGCGACCGTATGGAGGAGGCGATTGCAAATTACCAGTCAAGGCTGGAGATTCCTCGGGCGGAGGAGTGCGACGAGCTGGTAGTGGTGCATGATGAGCCGAAAGGATAGTTGAATGTCGGTCGTCCCTATGGGACTTGATTTCTCTTTTTGCGGTTTCTCGGGTTCCCGGCACTTACGTGCCGGGATACAGTAGGACCAAAGAAATAATTTAAGTCCCGGAGGGACGACCGACCTTTGAAAACCACGGCTTGCGCGCAAACAGTTGTGAAGTCCCCGATCTTCCCGCCGATGAATAGGAACAAGGGACGGAGTCCCACGGCAATGGTGGAGTTAACGGACATCTCCCGGAAGGTCTTGACCTCCCGGACAAATGGAAAAACAGAAAAATGAACCGCAATCAGACCGAGACCGGTGACCCGGAAGACCGGGAGAAGTACGAATCAGCAGTCCTGGAATTTCTCGATAAGGAAATGGCTGCGGTCCAGCCGCAGAAGAAGAACGATCAGGCTGATGAGCTGGACGCACTTGTTACCGACCTGCTGAAGCAAGTGATCACGGAATCCGACGAGAAGCCTTCATCCGGGAAGCACCTTCTCATAGATGAAGAAGACGAACTGTTTGCCGGACTAACTCCAAGCAGGGAGAATCCGCTGCACGCCGAACCGGCACAAACAGAGCAGCCGCCCGCATCGGCGACGTCCATGGCAGTGCACGAAGCGAAACCGGCCTCGACGGCCGCGGCAATTCCGTTTGCCGCCAAAGAACAGCCCAAACGGAAGCTGCCTATGAAGGTGATCGCCTTCGCGTGCATTCTTGTCGCCGTGGGCGCGGGCGTCTATTTCTTCACCAATTCTTCCGAGGAAGCTGCGAATCCGGAGACGGTACAGCAGGCCGTTGTTCCCCCGCCTCCTGCGGCGCAGGAACCGACCGGTGCATCGGCCGCTGCTCCGGTAACGGAAGCGAAAAGCGCACCCGCTCCTGTGAGACGATCCGAGGTGCAACCGCCGACGACGGCGGCAACCGCATCGAAACCAAAACCGGTCAAAGTCGAACCTCCGCCTGCTCCCGAACCGGTTGCTGCGGCTCCTGTCCCGCCTCCTGCAGAGCCTGAACCTGTAATGGCCGCGAGGCAGGCGCCGGTCGTGCCGGTGACAACGCCGCCGCCTGCGCCGCCAGTACAGCCTTCCCCGTCTCCTGTAGTCGAGGAACGAACGACGCAGGCGACTGCGCCGCCGGTAATCGAAAAGCCGGCTCCTGTTCCATCGCCCGAACCGGTAAGAGAAGCGCCGCAGCCGACGGTGCAGGCGAGCAAGCCTGCCGCTCCGCCGACGCCTCCTCCTACCGTTGCTTCGAAGGTGGATCCTCCGGCTCCGGCAAAGCCCCAACCGCCGGCCCCAAAGGTCTCAGGGAAGGCGACCGCTCCGGTCCTTATTTCGCAGACCAGTCCCGTTTACCCCGAGCTGGCAGTCCGGACGCGGGTTTCGGGGTCAGTTGTTCTTGATCTTCAAATCGATGCAGAAGGAAAAGTGGTGAAGGCAACCCCGGTGAGCGGACCGATCATGCTGCGTGATGCGGCGGTGAAGGCTGCTCTGAAATGGCGCTACAAACCTGCCTCTCTCGGCGGTTCCAACGTGGCAAGCAATGCAAGAGTCACGATGGTCTTTAACATGAAATAAACGGAGATAGGAATGCTGACAGAACAGCAGAAGCACAAATTCGAGATGACCCGGCAAATGGCCAAGGAAGAACTCGACCAGCTGGACAAGGAAATCAGTGCCGAACTGGCCAAGGTGAAGGACAAGCTGCTCGAACTCCAGCAGGCGAAGAAGGCGGTGAAGCAGATCTATGACGGCGCCTGCGCCAGGATGGGTGTCAAGTCGGTACTGGAAGTGACGGATCTGAACATCAGTGATCTGGTGAAGCAGGCTTAAATGGAGGCGATGACAAACCTCTGTACCGCCCCAGACTGCTCTCGAGGGCCGATCTCCTGCGGGAGGACGGCCACTCCCTTATTTCCGCATAAGAAGCGCACAGAAGATTGCAGCAGAAAACGACATCCTGCTCGACGAAATCAAGCAGCCGGGCCGGGCTGCACACCCCGTCGTCCTGATACACCTTCCTGACCAGTACCGTGAGAAGGTCGTCCCACGCTCCCTGGCTTATATAGGAAATGCGCAGGAGGAACTTCACAAGCTGAGGGTACAGGCCGGAATCGCCGAGGGCTCGGCCGACCAGGTTGTCGCGCAGCGAGAATCCGTCGGCCGGAAGATTCACTACCTGTTTCATCATGATCTGCGAGGTCAGGAGCCGCTCGAACGTGAATGCCTGGAAAAAGTCTCCAGCCTCGAGATAGGACATTGCTTCGGACTGCAGCACCTCGGCGTCGGCCACAGTAAAATCGACTCGCTTCAACGTCATTCCCGCGCGCTGCAGCGAGTTACGGAATTTGTCCATGAAGTCATCGAACGTCTTGTCGAAGAGCGTCGCGGCGTTTCCAAGATAGACGGCGAAGACCCGCGTCAGCTGGTTGATCGAGTCGAGAACCGGGGTAAGATCCACCTCCGGCCCCTCCCACACGGACTGTTCAAAGGCTTCAAGCTTCTCGAGCTGTCCAAGCTCTCGGGCCACATCCACCCTGATTGTCAGATCTTCTTTCGAGAGCTCGGCGTTGCCTGAGTGTTCATCTCCGACGAGCTTCTCAAACAGCGCCGGATCCTCCATCAGGATCTTGATCACTTCTTCACGATGAAGAACGTGCGGGATCATCCGTGCTTCGGAGATGCACCTGCAGATGAGGCTCCCGATCAACATCGCAAGTTTTCTTCGTATTTCGGCAGAGGCTTGCATGGTCTGTCCACGGAAACCACAAGATTAAAGTATTATTCTGTTTCCTTCCAGCAAAAACATAGTATTACATCGGCCGCAGACCGCGCATGTTTCATAGGTTCTATCCGGCCGGACGGACTTCAATATTGCCGTCGACGACTCTCGTTTCGTAGACCGGCTCGTCGTATGTGCTCGGCCCATGCACGACGCACCCGTTCTGTACGTCGTACACCGACTGGTGCCATGGGCAGGTGACGTGCGTCCCCTCGACCTTGCCTTTTTCCAGCGGCCCTCCTTCGTGTCCGCAGACGGCCCCGATTGCATTGATGGTCCCGCCGCAGCGGCAGAGCATTACCTGCGCCCCGTCTACCTCGATGCGCCGCGGCGTGCTTTCCTGGAGTTCGTTCTCGCGCAGGGCGAATTTCCAGTCAGCCGAAGCCGGCGGCCCGCTGATCTTGCTTACCCCTACTCGTTGATTGAAGACAAGTTTCCCGCCAAGCCATGCCGAAATCAGCAGCATTCCCGAGGCTGCAGCCGAAAGGCACCGTGCGGTGCGGCGCTTCCCGATGCGGCGTTGCGAGGCCGACATGAGATTGAGCGCGAGACCTCCGACGTTCATCAGCGCGTGGCTAGACGCCGTCGTGATCGAGCCTTTCGGAGCCGCGGAAGCATCGGCAATGCCGGATAAGGCGGTCGGGATCGCTGCTATGTTGCCGATTGAAATCAGGAGATCGGCTGCCTTGTTCGTGCTCCGAGATGGGCTGATGCACGAAATGCCGTCCAGCACGGTGCCAAGCGTCCATGCTCCGACAACCAGGTCGGTGAGTGCGGGATGAAGCGGATGCTTGAGCCATGTGCCGTGGAAGGCATCCGCAACCTCACGCGCATCTTCATGCTTCATCACCGTGTTGTGAATGGAACGGGCGACGCGCGCCGAAGTGCTCTCGAATTCCGGGATCAGGGTGAAGATTTTTTCCGGGTCGCAAGAAATCATCTGAGAACCCTCCCTTGTAAATTGCTATTTCCTGAATGAAGTGGTTACGGGGGGCTGTTGTGAAGCATAGCACAAAGGAACGCACCGTTTACCGCTTCAATGCGTTGAGGACGATGGCGGCCAGCGCTTCTATGAAAGCCGGATGCGTATTGAGGGCTGCGACCCGCCTGAAATCTTTGATGCCCGCGCTCAAGGCGACATCTCGATACGAAATATCAATTTCCTGCAGCGTCTCGATATGATCGGACACGAAACTCACCGGAACGACCACGACTCTCCTGGTGTCATTCCGTCCCAGTTCAAGCAGGACATCCATGGTCGCGGGGCCGAGCCATCTGACCGGGCCGACTTTGCTCTGGAACGACAGCCGGAATGAATGCTTTCGGCCGAGTTCAGCATTGATCAGCTCGACGGTTTTCTTCGTCTGCTCGAAATAGGGATCGCCTTTTTCGATGTAGCTCGCGGGAAGCGAATGCGCGCTGTAGAGCAGGCACAGTTCTTCATCATCGGGCGGAAATCCGTCGGTGGCTTCGCGAATCAGACCTGCCATCGCCTTTATGTAGAGAGGTTCGGAAAACCACTCTCGTACGGTCGCAATGCGCATCTTCGATGAGAGTCCCAGATTTTTCGCGAGAGATTCAAAGTACTTCAGGCAAGAGCCCGTAGTGGTTACGGAGTATTGAGGAAAAAGAGGCAGAAGCACCAGTTCCTCAATGCCATCGCGAAGAATCTGTTCGACCGCATCGTCGATGGAAGGCTTCCAGCAGCGCATCCCGACGTAAGTAGCCGTCGGGCGCCCCTTTGATTCAAGGGCCGCCGCGAGTGCCCTCGCTTGCTCATCTGTGACGCGTCGAAGCGGTGACCCTCCTCCTATCTGGCGGTAGAGTGCCTTCGATTTCTCGTGCCGGAGTGTAGAGATGATCCGAGCCAGCGTCCTGCGCAGGACGCCGTTCTTTATCCGGATGATGTCCGGGTCGGAGAACAGGTTGTACAGAAAGGGCTTGATGTCGTCGAGTGTTTCAGGACCGCCCAGGTTGAAAAGCAGCACTCCTCGTCGCATGTATCGGAAGCCCTAGAGCGTCTTCGAGAACAGCGGTTTTGTCCTGGGAACCTGCAGGTACCTGTCAAACACCATGCCTGCATTGCGAATGAAGATCCTGCCCAGCGGCGTCACTGATATGGTGTCGGGGTCGAGAATCACCAGCCCGTCTTTCTCCAGCGCCTGGAGCCTGACGAGTTCATCGCTGAAATACTCATCAAAACGGATACCGAACTCCGATTCGATCTCCCGCTTGTGAATGACACAGTGACAGAGAAGCCTGCTGATGACGGCACGGCGCAGCACGTCGTCATCATTCAGGTGCACTCCGCGCATTACAGGGAGCCGCCCGGCTTCAATCGCGGCGTAATACTCATTCAAACCGCGCTGGTTCTGCGCATAGCTCCTGTCGATGTCGCTGATGGAACTTACGCCGAACGCGATCAGGTCTGCGCCGGCTTTTGTCGTGTAGCCCTGGAAATTGCGGTGCAGCGTGCGGTTTTTCTGCGCAAGGCACAATTCGTCTTCCGGGCGGGCGAAATGGTCCATCCCGATGTAGACATATCCCGCGGCCGTGAACCGCTCGATTCCGGCTCGGAAAATCCGGAACTTCTCCATCCCCTGCGGGACATGCCTGGCGAAGGAGCCCTGTTGCTTCTTGAGCCACGGCACGTGGGCGTAGCTGAACATCGCCACCCGGTCGGGGCCCATCCCGATCACTTTCTCCACCGATTCAAGAAACGACTCCGGCGTCTGCAGCGGCAGGCCGTAAATGAGGTCGACGTTGATCGACTCGAACCCGAGCGCGCGGCACAGGTCGAAGACCTCCTTCGTCATTTCGTACGGCTGGATCCGGCGAACGATCTTCTGCACCTCAGGGTTGAAATCCTGTATCCCGATCGAGACGCGATTGAAGCCCATGTGGCGCATCGTGGTCAGCTGAGCTTCATTTGTCGTCCGGGGATCAATCTCGACCCCTATTTCCGCGTCCTGCGCAAATGTGAAGTGTTTTCTGGTATAGGAGAACAGTTCTTCCACCTGCTCGGCATTGAGAAAGGTGGGTGAACCGCCTCCCCAATGAAACTGCACAACCGGGCGGGAGAGGTCGAGGCTGCGTGCGAGCCGGTCGATTTCCCATTTCAGTTTTTCGAAATAGGGAATGACCACATCGTGGTTTCTGTTGATGACGACGTTGCAGCCGCAGTAGAGACAGAGGCTCTCGCAGAACGGAAGATGAGTATAAAGCGACAGAGGACGCGCGGGGCTTGCCTGATTGGACCTGTTCAGCGCTTCCTCGAGATCCGCGGCGCCGAACGAATCGACCCACTCCGGGGCCGTCGGATAGCTGGTGTAGCGCGGTCCGGCCACATTGTACCTGTCAAGCAGCTCCTGCGTGACATTCAGGATTTCTCCCTGAATCTTTATGTCTAGTTGCATAAAAGGAATCTATCACAGTGAGGCAGGGGTGTCAGGTCTTCAGCTGAAGACCTGACAGCGCCGCCTCAACTCACTTCCCGATGGAATCACGGAATTCTATGGGACCGAAATCGAGCTTTTCGAGTTGCGGTTCGATCCTGCTCCTGTCGCCTACAGCCACGATGATGGCCTCGTCGGGCCTGAGGTATTTCTCCGCCACTTCCCTGACCCTTGAAGTGGAAACGCTTTCAATCTGGTCGGGAAGGTTGTGATAATAATCGAGCGGAAGACCGTGGACGAAAAGCTGCCCTATGCTCGATGCTGCTTCCGGGGTCGTTTCAAACAGACCGGGGAGCGACCGTGAGATGGAGTCTTTCGCTGTCGCCAGTTCTTCGGGCAGGATTTCACTCTCTCTCATTCGCTCGATCTCCCGGAAGATTTCGCGTATAGCATCGGCGGTCACGTCCGTGCGCACAGAGGTTCCCACCAGAAACGGGCCCGCGCCCCGCCGGAAGATGAAAGCTGACGACGCACCATAGGTGTAGCCGTGTTTTTCTCTCAGGTTCTGGTTGATTCTGCTGGAGAACAGGCCGCCGAGGGCCGTGTTCATCACCTCAAGGGCGACGTAGTCGGGATTGGAACGCGGCGTGCCGACGTGTCCGATCCTCAGTACCGTCTGAGGCGAGGCCGGCTTATGAACGACAATGATGCGGCGCCCGGGTCTTGTGCCGACTTCAGATATTTCCCTTGCCTCGCCTTCTGATCTCCATCCTCCAAGATGTTTCTCCGCCAGCGATTCAAGCTCGGGCTGCGTAAGATCCCCCGCGACGATCAGGGCCGAATTCGCTGCTGTATATCCGCCCTGGTAGAATCCCCGGAGCAGATCTCGTGTCAGAACCCGGTTGGATTCCTCCGTGCCGATATCGGTGAACCCGTAGGGGTGTGACGGGCCGTACACTGCATTGAAGAAGACCTTGATGGCAAGCACTGCCGGATTATCCTTCTGCTGCTGGATGTGGGTGACGCGGTGGTGGCGGATGCGCTCGATTTCCTCCGGCGCAAAGAGCGGGTTGAGAAGAACGTCCGACAGAAGCTCGAACGCCGCATCCGTGTTCTTCCTGAGGGTGCGCATAGCGGCGTACGACAGGTCCATTGACGACCCGGTAGACAGTGATGCGCCGATCTGATCGGCGTCTGCCGCAATTTCGAGCGGAGAACGCCTGCCCGTCCCTTCGTCCAGCATTTCAGCCGTAAAGGAAGCGAGGCCCGGAAGATCGGGCGGATTCCTGTCGCTGCCGCTCAGCACGATGAGGTTTGCCGAGACTATCGGGAGACTATGCTGTTCGACAAGGAAGACCGACAGCCCGTTGGAAAGTGTGAGCCGGTTTGGGATCGGGAGACTCAAGGCAGGTGAAGGCCCGGGTGCAGGAGGATTGCTTCGCCATTCCTGCCCCGGAATCGGCTGCGGGTCAGAGACGACACTGGCGGGATGAGAGATCCTGGGAACGTCTGTAATCACCTTTGTTCCGGGAACACCGTATACCACGGCGCTTTTTTCCTGCCGCAGTTCGGTTTCCGCCAGACGGCGGAGCGATTCCAGCGTGGCGCTCCTGTATCTTCCGATGTCCCTGGGGAGATAGCCGGGATCGCCAAGAAAGTGGTTGTACTGGTTGAGGCGGTCGGCCACTCCTCCAAATCCGCCCAGGTTCTCGAGAGCGCGAATAATGTGGGATTCTATGGTATTTCCTGCCCTTTCGAGTTCAGCCTCAGTCGGGCCGTTCCTGCTGAATTCGGCCAGCTCCTCCCAGATCGCGTCCTCCACCTGCCGCGGCTCGACTCCGGGCTTGCATGTGGCTTCGATCGTGAACACGGAACCGAGCGCCAGCGAATACTGGTGGGCGATTGTGTCCTGCGCGATCCTCCTGTCATAGACAAGTTTCCGGTACAGGCGGCTCGACTTGCCTCCTCCCAGTATTCGGGCCGCAAGATCGCAGTCGGCATCTCCCTGCGAGAATATCGGCGGCGTGATCCAGGCAATGTAGATGCGGGGCAATTCAACCTGATCTTCGACCGTAATGCGCCTTTGAGAAGTGATAGGTGGCGTAATCACCCGGGGGCGCGGTACCGGCTTCCCGGCGGGAATCGGGCCGAAGTATTTCTCGACGAGGCGCTCTGTCGCGGCGGGGTCGATATCCCCGACAATCGCAAGGCTTGCGTTGTTGGGAGCATAGTAGAGCTGGAAGAACTCTCTTACGTCCAACAGCCGTGCCGCTTCGATATCCTGGTGCGACCCGATGACCGAGGCATAGTAGGGATGATCCGGCGGAAAGAGGAGGTGGAAAAGCTCTTCCTGCACAAGGCCGTAAGGGGCGCTTTCGATGCTCTGGCGACGTTCATTGCGGACCACGTCGCGTTGGTTCTCGAGCTTCTTGTCGTCAACGCAGTCGAGCAGAAAACCCATGCGGTCGCTCTCGAGCCACAGGGCCAGTTCCAGCTGATTCGAGGGGAGCGTTTCGAAGTAGTTGGTGCGGTCGAAATCGGTGGTGCCGTTTATGCTGCTTGCGCCTGCGGATTCAAGGTGAAGGAAGTGCGCTTTGGGCCCGACGTACCTGGAACCCTCAAACATCATGTGCTCGAACAGATGGGCGAATCCGGTAAGTCCCGGTCGTTCGTTTGCCGGACCGACGTGATACCAGATGTTGACGGCGACAAGCGGCAGCCGGTGATCCTCGCTAAGGATGACTTCGAGACCGTTTTTCAGCTTGTACTTCTTGAAGTGAAGGTTTGGGATTGTGGATTCCGGCACGGTATTCTCCTCTTGTTGGAATTCGGATCGGCTGGGGGAGGACCGGGACCGCTGGCGGTCCCGGTTCAGGTTTCAATCGGCGGGGATGTCCTCGAGCCTGATGGTATTCGATGCAAGGTCCTCCAGCATCTTCGTGGTAAGAGATTTGGGCCTTTCGATGGGATAACCCAAAGCACGGTCCCAGATGATATTCGCAAGAACTCCGATGGCGCGCCCGATTCCGAACAGCACCGTATAGAAGTCCCATTCGGTCAACCCGTAATGCCAGTGAATCACGCCCGACTGCGCATCCACATTCGGCCACGGATTCTTCGCTTTGCCCTGCTTCTCGAGAATGTCGGGGACGACCTTGTACAGCAGGTCCACATACTTGAACAGCGGATCGTCAGGGAGGTGCTTAAGGCAGAATTCCCGCTGCGCCGTATAGCGCGGGTCCGTCTTGCGCAATACCGCGTGTCCGTATCCGGGAACGACCTGCCCGGATTCCAGGGTGTCCCACACGTATTTCTTCATTTCCTCTTCGCTTGGGATCTTGTTTCCCAGCTCGGCACGGACATTCATGATCCAGCGCAGCACTTCCTGGCTGGCCAGTCCATGCAGAGGGCCGGCGAGGCCGTTCATGCCTGCCGACAGGGCATAGTACGCGTCGGACAGGGCCGACGCGACCAGGTGCGTGGTGTGGGAGCAGACGTTGCCCGACTCGTGGTCCGAGTGCAGTATGAAATGCATCCTGGCGACGTCGTCGCAAGGCTCGGGGAACCCCATCTGCCAGGCGAAATTTCCGCCCAGATCAAGCTCGTTGTTGGACGGTATGTGGATGTCGGACCTGTACTTCATGCGGTAGATGTAGGCCGCTATCAGCGGGATCTTTGCGAGGAGATTGGTGCAGTCCTCGTACATCGGATCCCAATAGTCGTCCTTCTTCAGACCTTCGTTGTAGCGCTTGACGAACAGCGACTCGCGCTGCATTGCCAGGATAGCCGCAGAGAACATGGTCATCGGGTGCGTGTCGCGGGGCATCGCGCGGATGAGATCGATCACGTACTGCGGCAGGGGCCGGCGGCTCACGAACTCCCTGGTCAGTTCGTCGGCTTCCTGTTGTGTTGGAGGGTCTCCGGTCAGCAGGAACCAGTAGAACGCTTCCACCGACGGGTATGCTCTGCCGGGATACTTCGGCAATGCTGCAAAGGATTCCGGGATCGTCTTGCCGCGGAACCGTATGCCCTCGTAGGGATCGAGATAAGAAATGTCGGTAACCAGACATCGGACACCGCGGGCGCCGCCGATGACCTGTCCGATTGTGACTTCACCCACTCTCACATCCGACGAGTTTTTGAGCAGCGACTGGGTCCGGGGACGGTGTTCTTTGATTTTCCGGAATAAAACTTCTTTCAGCTTTGCCATAGTGTTACCTCCAGGCAGAGCAAAAGGAACTCTGGTGTGGTTCAGATGCAGGGACTCATGATAGAGCAAATCCAGATGGCGGAGAGGGAGGGATTCGAACCCTCGGTAAGGTTACCCCTACACACGCTTTCCAAGCGTGCTCCTTCAACCACTCGGACACCTCTCCATGTACTGCACAACAAATCTCGAGCCCAGGGTAGGCTGACATATTCGCAGGACTCTCCACCGGATGCATTTTGGAGCCTGCGAGGTGATGAGCCGCTGTAAAGGCCGGTGATTCGGCCTTCACATCATCCATCACAAACCGTTTCGTATGTGATTGTATTCCCTAAGTTTTGGAACCGCAAGTCCTTAGTAGCGTTGTCCCGGTCCGCGATTCCGGCCGCGAGATTTTCTTGAAATAAACCGTCCGGGCTGAGAGCATACGGAGCGTTATACTGATGCAGTGTTCGTGCACGTAACAAAGAGATTGGAGAGACGCATGTTACCAGTTAAGAAGATTCTGTGTCCCACGGACTTCAGTGATCCCTCGTTCATGGCTCTGGAAGCCGCTGCTGAACTCGCCCGACATTTCTCGGCCGAGTTGATCGTGCTCAACGTCGTTCCGCCTGTTCCGGGTCTCGATGTCGACTTCATCAGCTCGTCGCAGTTCGACGTGACGGCATATCAAAAGGAAATCGAACGCTCCGCGGAAAGCGAGCTTCAGAAGGAAATCTCAAAGCTGGGGAATCGCGATATCCAGATCCGCAGCCAGATCCTGGCAGGCGGGGCAGCCGACCAGATTGTCAGATTCGGGCAGGACGAACAGGTGGACCTGATCGTCATTGCTACTCACGGACGGACGGGATTCGACCGGCTCGTGTTCGGTTCCGTTGCAGAAAAGGTGGTGCGGCTGGCCGGCCAGCCGGTTCTTACGATACGAGCCCCCCGCTAATATTGATATGAAGTAGCGGGCCTGACTCGGACGCTGATGTTACGGATTGCACGGATTCCGGTCTGTGCAATCCCGGGCCGCGTCGAGAGACTGGAGGGGAGTATGCCACCTGCCCGCAGGTCGTCACCAAGGATATCCCCGGGCGGCCGGGTTGTTCTGCTATCGATCGGCGCCTCGATCGTCACGATGGCCCTGAAGCTCTCTGCCTACTATCTCACCGGTTCGGTAAGCCTCCTGTCCGACGCTCTCGAATCGTCCGTCAACCTTGTTGCGGCGCTGGTTGCCTTTGCCGCACTCGTCGTTGCCGAGCGCCCCGCCGACAGCTCGCACGCATACGGCCATGATAAGGCCGAATACTTCTCGAGCGGCGCCGAGGGTGCACTTATCGTCGTGGCCGCAGTATTCATCACTTATGCCGCCGTCCGCAGGTTCATCGATCCGGTGCCGCTGGAAAATCTGGATGTCGGACTGACGGTGGCATTTGTCGCGTCAGGGATCAACCTCGGCGTCTCGCGTTTCATGATGCGAATGGCAAAGCGCTACGACAGCATCGCGCTCGAGGCTGACGCACAACATCTGATGGTCGACGTCTGGACGTCGGCGGCCATCATCGCAGCGCTGGCCGTCGTTGCGTTCGCTCCCCCGCAATGGGCGATCCTGGACCCGGTAATTGCGATCCTGGTGGGCCTCAACATCGTGCGTACCGGGGCGGGGCTGATACGACGTTCAATTTCCGGCCTCATGGACAGCAGCCTCTCCGACCATGAGATCCGGCAGATCGAGGATGCGATACGGGATTCGATGCCTGACGGAACGGCCTTCCACAGTCTCCGGACGCGCAAGTCAGGATCGCGCCGCTTCGTTGAGCTTCATGTGACGGTTCCCGGAAATATGAGTGTGACGGAAGGCCATGACCGCTGCGAACGCATCGAGACGGCGATTGAAGAGCGGCTGCCGAAGACATCGGTTTCCACTCACCTGGAGCCGCACGAAGCCGTCGACAGGCATTTGTAACCTGAACCTCACTCGTAGTATGCGCCCCAGGGTATTTCCAGCCCCAGGCATTCCAGCTTTCGTTCCGCTTCGAGCCTTTCGGAATTCGCTTCCGTCAGCCAGCCGAAATCAGAGGCAAGCCTGATGGCCTCGAGTTTCCGCCCCTTTGTCAGAGCGGCGATAATTGAGATTTCAGGACGGCTCAGCGTGATCGAGTCGATCCGGTAATCAAGGAAGGCCTTCCATGTCACCGGGCACCAGCGCCGTACGATTTCATAGCCTATCGTTCTTGCATAGCTGCGGATTTCAAGCTGTGCCGACGGATGCATCCGAAGCTCCAGGAAATGGAGGAGATTGTGCAGGTCGGTCTTCCAGAATGCCTCGGTGTAAGTCGAAAGCGGCAGATCCTTCCTGGCCTGTTCCCTGGCGACGCCGGCGCTGATTCTCTTTGCATACACCTCACGGCAGTGAATCAGAAGCTGCTCTTCCTCGAGCGTCAGCTGCATCCCGGTTTCCGAATCGAGCAAACCGTCGCTCCCCTGCTTCCTGACGGGGTTCTGGCGCCGCCATGCATCGGGTGCTGTCCTGGCGGTCCCTTCATTAGCAATCGCGTATCTTGTCGAATGCTCGTTGATGCTTGCCGTTCTATGCCTCACCCACTGGCGCCAGCAGTCCATCGGGACCCGGACGTGCAGCTTGATTTCACACATTTCAAACGGGCTGGTATGCCGATTGCGCATGAGGTACCTGATCAGGCGCGCGTCTCTGATTTCGCCTTTCGTGGTCCGGCCGTAAGAAACACGGGCGGCCTGCATGATTGCGGCGTCATCTCCCATGTAATCGATGACCCGCACAAACCCCTGGTCGAGGACCCTGAACTGCACTCCGATGATGTTGTCGATTTCCGAAATGGGGAGTGGATCGTAAAGCTGGTGCATGGTCGAGACTCCGGTATGTGCCTGCGAGGACATAAGTTGTGCTAACTGAAGGATTAAATGTCCTTTTGCCCGGCAAGTGAATCCGGAGAACTACGCAAAAATAGAGGCGTGTTTCTACCCAAACGAGAGTCTCCGGGCAGGCGTGCCCGTATTTGATCGAATCTTCCGATGATCTTTGTTCGCAGCATTGAAACCGCAACCGCGACGTGTAAAATGTGTAAGCACAATGCAACCTGGCGCTCGTTCCCCTCACGGCGCCGCACGAGTTTGCTCGTCCGGGGCCAGTCTGCAGGAATGGCCCTCTGATAACCGCCGTCCAAGGCTGAGACAGCCATAATTGGGGTGTTTGGGTGGCGGATGAAGAGCTCCTGAGACTCCGGAAAGCTTCTGAGACCGGCCTGCTTAAGGGAGTGAAGATTCAGCAGGTGTATTTCCGTCTGCAGTACCAAAATCAGTTAGGATGGGATTTGACATGATGCCTCAGGACGCCACAGGGCATTATCGTGAGTTGCTGGAGCGTATGCCGGATGCGGTCATCGTCTGCCAGGATGAGAAAATCGTCTACTGCAATTCTGCAGCGCTGAGACTGTACAAGGCGGCCTGTATCGAACACCTTCAATCCAAGGCGCCGCTGGAATTGCTGCATCCCAGGGAGAGGAGGAAAGCGAAGGCGAAAGCCCGGAAAGTTCATTCCGGGGAGACCATGTCCTGCATGGGGTGCCGCCATAAACGATTGGACGGAATCCAGTTTCTTGTCGAGATGACCGCGGCCTCAATACTATGGAAGGGCAAGCCCTCGATACAGGTGATCGTCCGCGAAGCTTCCCATCAGAAGACCCAGCAGACTCTTACGGCCGGGGTCCTGCGGATCCTGAACCGCGATACCCGCGACATCTCGGAATCGATACGCGAAGTTCTCGCCCTCATACAGGAGTCGACCGGGCTCGATGCCGTAGGATTGCGGCTGCGACAGGGGGACGACTATCCGTATTTTGAGCAGAAAGGATTCTCGAAGGAATTCATTCTACTGGAAAATCAGCTCTGTAGCAGGTCTGAAGACGGACAGCCGGTACTGGGCAAGGATGGAAAGCCCGTTCTTGAATGCACCTGCGGGTTGATACTCACCGGCCGTACCGATCCAGACCTGCCGTTTTTCACTTCCAACGGGAGCTTTTGGACCAACAAGGCGTCGGACCTTCTTGCAATACCGGCGGAAGCTGAATTGCGGAAATCGCCGCGCAACAATTGCATAAGCCAGGGGTACCAATCGGTGGCTCTCGTTCCGGTCCGTTCCGGTCGGGAGATCATCGGGTTGCTCCAACTCAACGGAAGGGAAGAAGGCAGACTGACCCTTGATCTGGTCCATTATCTCGAGGGGTTGGGCGATCAGCTCGGACTTGCCCTGAGGCGCATGCAGGTTCAGGAGGAACTGAGATCCCTGAACGAACTCCTTGAACACAAGGTTGCGGCCAGGACTGCCGAAGTGGAACAGCGCTCGGAGCAGCTTCGCCTTCTGGCACTTGAACTGATTGTGGCTGAAGACCGGGAAAGGAAGAGGCTTGCCCAGAAACTGCACGACGGACTTCAGCAGATCCTGGCCGGTGCGAGATACCAGCTTGCCACAATTGAAAGAAGTGCCGACAGGAAAGACGCAGTGGTTGAAGTGGCTGCCATGATCGACGAGGCGATCAAGACCTCCCGCTCGCTGACTGCCGAGCTCAGCCCTCCGATTCTGCACCAGAGTGGCTTGATTGCAGGACTAAAATGGCTGGCGCAGTGGATGCACGACAAGTACGGCTTTGACGTGCGCCTGGAGATTCATGACGTGAACAGCGGGCTCTCCGATAAGGTATCAACATTCCTGTTTCATGCAATACGGGAACTGTTGTCGAATGTAAGGAAACACGCCGGCGTGAAAGCGGCTGGAATCACCATATCAAGTCACGATGAGTCGGTCTGGATCACGGTGGCGGACGAAGGATGCGGCTTCGACACGAACCAGATCAGGTCTGGAGGGGGGACGGCCGGAGGCTTCGGCCTCTTCATGCTCAGCGAACGTCTTTCGATGCTCGGCGGCCGGATGAAAGTCGAAAGCGCTCCGAGAGCAGGATCGAAGATAACCCTTGTCCTTCCTCAGGCGCTGGCCGTGGAACCAGGGAGAGATCTTGCCTCGAGTCGCGCAAGCCGGGCTCCACGGTTCAGATCGAGACAAGCCGGTTCGATAAGAAAGGCGAAAAAGAAGATCCGGATACTGCTGGTCGACGATCATGCAGTGGTCAGGCACGGGCTTGCTGTCATGCTGCAGGAACATGAGCAACTGGAGGTTGCAGGAGAAGCTTCGGACGGCGAGTCCGCCATCGAGATGGTCCGACGACTTCACCCCGATGTCGTTCTCATGGACATCAGCATGCCGGGAATGAACGGGATTCAGGCGACCCGTATCATCCATTCGGAATTTCCCGAGATCAGTGTCATTGGATTGTCCATGTTCCAGGAAAAGGAACAGGCGACAGCAATGATGGAGGCGGGCGCCGTGAACTATCTCTCCAAGAGCGGCCCTCCCGATGACGTAATCACCGCAATCAATGCGTGCGCAGGAAAGAGGCACTGAGCTGTTCTTTCAGATGCGCAGGGCAGCGACGGCGGCGTGATGTCCGCACATGCCATGTACTCCGCCGCCCGGCGGTGTCGATGCGGAGCAAAGATACAATCCCCTGACCGGAGTCCTGTACGGATTCAGCCTCAGAGCCGGCCTGGCGACAAACTGCCTTATATCCATTGCCCCTCCCATGATATCCCCGCCGACGCAATTCGGATTCCGGCTCTCCAGGCCTGCAGGCGACGTTGTTCGGCGCGCCAGAATGCGATTCCTGAATCCCGGGGCGAAACGTTCGATCTGCGCCTCGATCCGTTCCGTCATGTCGAAGGCCGATCCATTGGGAACATGGCAGTATGCCCACAACGTATGCTTTCCATCAGGAGCCCGGGAAGAATCAAACAGGCTTGGCTGCGCGACGAGGACAAAAGGCCTTGGGGGTATATCGCCGCGGGTGACAGAACTCTCCGCTTCGGCCACTTCTGCCATCGTCCCGCCGAGATGAACTGTGGCCGCGCGAAGGCACTCCTGTGCAGTCCAGGGGACCGGCGCCTCAAGAGCGTAGTCTATCTTGAACACTCCGGGACCGTAGTGGTAACGCCGCAGCTGTTTCCGGTACGAAGCTGGAAGGCGGTCGCCGCAAATCCTGAGCACTTGCCGCGGACCCAGGTCGAGGAGGATTCTGCCTGCCGGCGGCAGTGCATCAAGCGAGTCGACCTGGGTTTTCGTAACAATCCGCCCTCCGAGTGCGCGCAGATGAGCTGCGAGCGCATCCGCAATCTTCTGCGATCCTCCGCGCGCTATCGGCCACCCAGCCGCATGTCCGAGCAGAGCGAGCGCCAGTCCGAAAGATGCGCTGAGAAGCGAGTCGAGCGAAAGATGCGAGTGTGCTGCCATTCCGGAGAATAGTGCACGCGCACGCTCTCCCTTGAATATCAGCGAAGCCAGCAGGCGGGCAGGCAACAGTGCAGGAATTCCGAAACGGACGAGGAGAAGCGGATAACGCGGAAGACTGAGCGGTGGGCGCAGGATCATCGGCAGAAGCCGGCCGCATTGCCGCACGAGCGCACCTATCACCCGGATGTACGTGCGGGCGTCTGGTCCGAGCCCGGCGGCCGTGGTTTCAACCGCGCGCTCGAGCAGAACCGCGCTTCCGTCATCAAGCGGGTGCGCCAGCGGCGCTCCCGGATGAATCCATTCGAGGCCGTGGGCGGCAAGCGGGAGTGTCTGAAAAAAGGGGGACGCGGATCCCAGGGGATGCACTGCCGAGCACTCGTCATGCACAAATCCGGGGAGCGTCAGCTGCGAAGAGCGCATGCCGCCGCCCACCGCTTCGTCTGCCTCGAAAGCAGTGACCGGGATTCCGGCGGCGGCAAGCGTAATCGCCGCCGCCAGCCCGTTGGGACCCGTTCCGACGACGACGCCCCTCGAGTCGTTCGAATATGATCCGCAGTCGACGAACATCACATGAGCACATCAGAGCATCGACAGAAAATCCTGCCAGCCGGTCGCCGCCAGCGTTTCGGTCGTCGAATGCCCGCTTCCTCGAATGATCATTGCCGCTCTTTCAATCTGCTTCGGATCATCCGATTCCACAATGTCGACTACGTCGAAACGGCCCATCGTTGCATAACTCTCTCTCCAGCGAACTCCGGGACACTCGCTCTTGATTTTCCCGGACACTTCCTCGGCCAGCTTTTTGAAATCCTTCGGATTACGGAATGCTTCAGGTGAAAACCTGCTGAGGATAACGTAAACCATACGGCACCTCCTCGGATTCAGTTTCGATTCAGGATTCAGGATTGTGTCAGGGGGGGAGATACTCAGAAAACTATAGTCCTTTGCAGAGCGGGAGAAAAGGAGAAGGTGACCCGTTGTGCGCGGGCGAGGAAGCTGGAATGGATATTGCAGGAATTTACTCCTGTTCCTGCGCGGGCCGAGAGTTTATCCTGCATGAATGGATCTGGATTCCCGATCAGCTCTCCAAGTTGTTCTCCTTCCAGGAAAGCACAGGACTCCGGATCTGGACCCTGTTTTGGAGCACAATCGGCTGGTGCGGGGGTATTGGTTTCCGGATCGAGGCGGGCAATGCGGATCGGCGTGAAGATCGGTGGAGCATTCCTTTTGGTTTTGATGCTGGGCATTGTGGGCATCGCGGCGATAGCCATTTCGAGTCAAAGGATGGTTCGGGCGAATGCAGAGGTCAACGATACGATCAGCCTGCTTAGGAACCTCGAGAAAGTCGGCTCGTCGCTGAAAGATGTTGAGGTAGGCCAGCGCGGGTTTCTGCTGACAGGTAGGATGGAATATCTCGACATCTACGAAACCGGTCTTCGCGCATATCCTCATTACCTGGATCTGGCTTCCGCCAGCGTTAAGGGAGATCCGGCGGCCACAGTCAGGTTCGAGCGGATAAAGGCGCTTGCACAGAGGCGCATCAGGCAACTCGAAAACGCAATAGAGGTTCGGCAGCGGGAGGGACTCTCCGCGGTATTGCCGCTGATCCAGAGCGGGCATGGGAAACAGATCATGGATGACATCCGGGCGGCCCTGGATGAGATCGAATCGGACGAGTTGAAAAGGCTGGAAGCGCGCCGCCAGAATGCGTTGAACAACGCCCTGATCGTGAACCGGGTGCTGATGATCGGCCTGCCGCTGCTCATCGTGAGCCTTGTGGTTCTTGGGGTGCTCTTTGCGAGGAACATGTCCAGGACGCTCGACGCACTGGCTCGCACAGCCGACCGCATCTCCAGAGGCGAACTCGCAGAGTCTCCGGTTTCCGCAAACCGGCGGGATGAACTTGGAGAACTGCAGCAGAGCTTCCGGCGGATGACTTCGTGGCTGAGGAATATCTCCGAAAAAGCCCGCCAGCTGGCGGCGGGCGACTACACCGCGACCATCGCGCCGGTTTCGGATCGCGACGAACTCGGGTTTGCGCTGGCGGCGATGCTTCACAGGCTGCGCGGCTATTCCCAAGACCTGCGCAAACGGACAGAGGAGCTCGAGCAGCTGCTCGAGACCCTTCCCGTATATGTATGGATAAGCGCCGATCCTGCTCGCCGGATCATAACCGGTAACAGGGCCGCCAACGAGCTGCTGGGTGTCGCCAACGGAACCAACGTCTCTTACCTGGTTAACCCGGAGCCGGGGGTTGAACCTCCCGTGCAGCGGTTCAAGCCTGACGGCAGCGAATACGCGTCGCATGAACTCCCGATGCTGAAGGCAATGCTGACGGCAGAACCGGTCAGGGACGTTGAGATCGAACTGCGCTTCCCGGACGGACGACACGTTTATGTCATAGGCGGCGCCGCACCGCTCATCGACGACCATGGAAGCGTGCGCGGCGCCGTTTCGGCCTTCGTCGATATCACGCAGCTGATGGAAACCGAGAAGGAACGCCAGAGGATGGAGTCCGAGTTGATCCGATCCCGCAGGAATCTGATGCTGGCCGAGCATCACGAACGGCAGAATCTGGCGCGCATCCTGCACGACGGCCTGCAACAGATCCTCGTGGCGGCAAAATTCAGGGTATCACTCACGGCAAGAAATCCGGCGCACGAAGGACTGTCAGAGGTCGACAAACTGATCGACGAGGCTATAGCGATTTCGCGCTCGCTTACCTATGAAATCAGCCCGCCGATTCTTCACCAGGCGCGGGGTGATCTCGTGACCTCGATCAAGTGGCTGGCGGGCTGGATGCATGACAAGCATGGACTCGATGTCGAGATAAGTGTAAGCGGTGAGATACCGCCCGTACAGGAGACCGAACTGCTGCTGTTTTTCAGTGCGGCGAGGGAATTGCTCTTCAACGTGGTGAAGCACGCCGGCGTCAGGTCTGCTCACCTCTCCCTGGAACGTCTCAATGGCAGCCTTTCAATGACTGTTGCCGATACCGGATCCGGCTTTGCTCCTGCCAGCTCCAACCGCGGCGAAGGTGATCAAAGCGGAATCGGGCTCTTCGGCATAGCGGAAAGATTCTCCTACCTGAGCGGAGACATTCACATCGACAGCGCACCCGGGCGGGGAACCCGGATCCGGCTTACCGCACCGCTGTTACAGGGAACGTGAATCGGCAAGCGAATCGGCAAACGGTTCTTTGGCATACGCTTTCTGCAACTCGGCTATGTCGAAGGGCAAGCGATGCCGGAGTTGGGCGCCATGAGGCGCTCAAATCCCGCCTCGCGCAGCATCATCACGCATGCGTCGACACCCAGTCCACGGTTCCCGGTAGTGTCCCGCTCGGTATCGCGGGGATTGGCGCCCGTTTCGGCAAAGGCTGCATTTGCGCCCGAAGTCAATCCGACAGGATTTGGTTCGTGCACCCCGATGCTTCTGATTTCCCGGCATGCCAGGCTGGCAAGGGCTACCACCGCGGTTACCTGGGCGAGCCGCAATTCGGTAATCTGACCCAGCGCCGCCAGCGGACTATCGGGAACCTGGACGCGGCGCATTGCCCCATGCTGGACGCACCCATAGTCTAACCCGACAAACAGCTGATCAACGATCTCTTCCGGAGTGTGTTCGGGTCCTATCGGCTCACAGCAGTAGTACAAGTCAAGCCCTGCATCCCTGACGGCCTTGATCGTCGCCAGCCTTTGTTCGACGCTCAGCTCGGTGTCCTTCCCCTCCCGCAGACGGAGGATGTGGTAAGCGCCGCTTACCCCCGCTTCCTTGAGGGCGCGCGCTTGGTCGAGGTTGAAATCGCCCGTGTTGACTACGATCCGGGGGCCGCGGGGCAACTTGTCGCGCAGCCGTTCCACTGTCCTGACGAGTTGTCGGAAATCAAAGCGGTGGGTGGTCATCAGGAAAACGGCATAGACCGGCCCGGAAGCAGTGAGACTGCCCGCGATCGCGAGAATCTCATCAGGCGCCATCGCGCCCGGGGTCAGCCGTGTGTGGTTTTCTCCAAGGCTGCAAAAGCCGCACCGGCCCGGACAGGGCTGGATCTCTATTCCTATCTGGCTGAGAACAACTGCCGAATTGCCGAAACGTTCCCTGCCGATGGCATCGGCGATGGCACGGGTCATTGAGGCTTCGGCAGAAGCGGCAGGATAGGCCAGCATCGCCGCGCAATCCTGCCTTGAAGGCGGAATCCCCTCCTGGGTACGGTCCAGTATCTTAAGCAGTCGAGTGTCAATCTTCATATCATCTCCATTGAAAGCCCGCTTTGCCGCAGGATTGTAGACCGCTGAACCGGGAAGTGCCAACTTCGAATTCAATCCCCTATCTTTTGCGCCGCTCCTGGTTTATCTTTGAAGGCACCGTTCATCAGAGGGATCTGCGATATGACATCAGGATATCCACATGTTTTCGAGCCTCTGAGGATCAGAGGCGTTCAATTCAAGAACCGGCTCGAGATGGCCCCTCCTTCGCCGAACCTGGCTGACAGGGAAGGACGGGTGACGACAGAGTTTGTGAATTTCTTCCGGCCCATAGCAAAAGGGGGCGTTGCCGTCATTCACGTCGGCAATTCCGTTGTCGATATCAGGGAAGCGTGCGACGAGGAACGGCAGCTTGATCTCGGAAGCGATGCCTGCATTCTGCCGCTGACCCGTTTTGTCGAGATGTGCCACGGCTATGGCGCGCTTGCGTCTCTCGAGATCAACCACAACGGAAAGGATTCGCAGTACGAGAAGACCGGGAGGCCGGCGTACAGCGCCTCACCCATTATCGCCTCGAGCGAACTGATGCGTGCGAAGCTGCACGGCAGGGAACCGATTCCGGCGATAGAGATGGATCATGCAAAGATCAAAGAGACGGTGGAGAAGTATGCCGTTGCTGCGTACCGCTGCAAGAGAGCCGGCTTCAAGATGTGCATGGTCCACGGCGGACATGGAAACCTCATTTCGCAGTTCGCGAGCCGCCTCTACAACAAGCGCACCGACGAATATGGCGGTTCTCTCGAAAACCGTGCCCGCTTCGCCATCGAGGTGCTCGACAGGATCCGCGAGTTGTGCGGAGAGAACTTCGTGATCGAATACCGGATCTCCGCCGATGAAATCCATCCCGACGGCATGCACTTTGACGAGACTCTCAGGTTCGTCGAGTTGATCCGGCACAAGGTCGACATACTCCACGTCTCGGCGGGCCTGCACGGCGAACTCCAGTACATGCGCAACTGGTGGCAGAACTACCTGATGGACAGGATGTACAACGTGCATTATGCGGCCGACATCAAGAAAGCATTCCCCGACCTTCTGGTATGCACTGTCGGGTCGATCATGAATATCGCGCAGGCCGAACGGATAATCTCGTCGGGTCAGGCCGATTTCGTCGCGATGTGCCGCCCTATCCTCGCGGATCCGGAAATGCCGCGGAAATACGCGACTGGAAAAGAAGAGGATCACCGTCCCTGCATCCGCTGCCAGTACTGCGGCAGCCGCCTCCTGATTCCGGCCGTGATCAACTGTGCCGTGAATCCGTTTCTTGGCAATGAAACCGAGTTTCCGGAAGCAAGGGTGGGCAAGGCCGAGGTGAAGAAGAAGGTAGCGGTGATCGGGGGCGGACCGGCAGGCATTCAGGCCCTCTTGACGTTGTGCGAACGTGGACATGATGTCACGTTGTACGAGATGAGCGACCGGCTGGGGGGCCATGTGGTTCCCGGATCTGCGCTCTCGTTCAAGCAGGATATGAAGGATTATCTCGCCTGGCTCGTGCGCCAGGCGATGAAGATGCCTGCGCGCGTACTTCTCAACACTGAAGCCACGAAAGAAATGCTCGAGGCGGAGCGCTATGACGCCCTCATAATCGCCGTCGGGTCGAGGCCGCTGATTCCGACTGTCCCCGGAATCGAGAAGCCGCATGTCCACTGGGCGCCGGAGGCGGATAACGGGGACGTGAAAGTGGGTGACCGGGTGGTTGTGGTGGGTGCCGGCTCAGTCGGGATCGAGTGTGCGATAGAGCTCAAGCGGGCAGGGAAGAGTGTCACCGTTGTCGAGAAGGCCCCGGACCTGTCGAATCTGCCCGTTTCAGCCGGCGGTGCGGTGGCCATGGAGTTGATGTCGCTCGTGCAGGAACTTGTCGTTCCGGTGCATTTCAACTGCAGTCTCGAGGAAATAACCGATACCAGCGTGGTATGTCGTGACGTCGTTTCCAGCGGCAAGACTGAGTTTGCCGCCGACACCGTACTTCTTGCCCTCGGGATGAGCGCGAGACACGATATCGCCGATTCCCTGCGACGCTGTGCTCCGGAAACGGAAGTATTTGTCGTTGGGGACGCAACCGAGCCGGGCAACATCGCCGGCGCAGTCATGTCCGCTTTTAAGGCAGCCGCCCGTTTGTAAAGTTGCGTTTCGGTTTTTTCCGGTGCAAGATATGTGGCCTCAATCTGGAGAAACGCATTTGAAGCAGCTGAAATTTCTTTCCTTCCCGTTCCTTCTGTGGTTTTGCGTGATGACGGCGGTATGTGAAGACAAGCCGGCGGCGTCAACGCCCAAGACCGCCGCTTCAGCCAAGAAGGCTGCGGCGGTTACTCCGAAAATCAAGTATCTGGCGGGAGAAGATCCTGAATTTGCAGAAAAGCACGGATGGCCGGTTAAGTACCCGGATCCCTTGTCAGGGTCGATTCTCCCGAAAAAGCGCATAGTCGCGTACTACGGAAATCCGCTCTCGAAGAGGATGGGCGTGCTCGGCCAGTATCCGAAAGAGGAGATGCTGCGCCGTCTGAGAAACGAAGTTCACAGGTGGGAGAAAGCCGATCCGTCTGTAAAGGTGCAGCCGGCCCTCCACCTCATTGCTGTTGTGGCCCAGAAGGATCCCGGGAAAGCCGGCAAGTACCGGATGATCATGCCGGATAAGATCATCAATCAAGTGTATGAGTGGGCAAAGGAGAGCAACGCGATCCTGTTTATCGATATTCAGACGGGGCATGACGACATACGGAATCTTCTCCCGCGCTTTGAATGGATACTGAAGGATCCGGATGTGCACCTGGCAATCGATCCCGAATTCAATCTGATCACGAGCGGGAAACGCCCGGGGACCAAAATCGGGACGTACGATGCGTCTGACATTAATTATGTGTCCGGTTACCTGTCGCGAATCGTGAAGAAGTACGATCTCCCTCCAAAGGTTCTGGTGGTGCATCGCTTCACGCGGAAGATGGTGACGAATTCGAAAGAAATCGAGTTGTGCCCGGAAGTGCAGATCGTCATGAATATGGACGGCTGGGGCGCTCCATGGTTGAAACGCGATACGTACCGGGACTACATCGTCAGGGAGCCGGTGCAGTTTACAGGTTTCAAGCTCTTCTACCACAACGACACCAAGAAGGGGCATCCGCTCCTTACCCCGCGAGAGGTCCTGCGGCTGAAGCCTGTTCCTTTGTATATTCAGTATCAGTAGAAGGCGCCGCGGATTCTAAATTTCACGAACCTGCAAAATCCGCGGCTTCTCGGCAGAGGATCACACCGACGCCCGGATGGCGGAAATCATCGCATCCGACGGGCCGTTTTTCGAGAGGTAACCGACGGCACCGGCTTCCCGCATCAGGAAAGCCATCTCTGCTTCCTCGAACATCGACAATCCAATCACCCGTACCTGCGGCATTTCGTCGTGAATCAGCCGGGTGGCCTGCACCCCGTCCATCCCGGGCATGCATACATCCATCAGGATGACGTCCGGCCGAACGGTTCGTGCCAGCTCAACTGCCGCCTCGCCATTGGCTGCTTCTCCCACGATCTCTACATCGGGTGCGACCTTGAGAAGGCTGACTATTCCCTGTCGAATTACCGTGTGATCATCGACGAGGATGACCTGGATCTTCTTCCGGTCATCGTGGCCTGCGTATGTCTGGACACCCTGCTGCTGAATCATTCGGGCTCGTTCGGCCCTGGTCGTGGGCGGCAAGCCGATCCTGCACCTGGTACCCAGTCCCGGAGTGCTGAAGATCTGCAGTTCACCGTCGAGTTCGCGAACGCGCTCGCTGATCGCCGCCAGGCCGCCCGCGCTGCCGGTCTGAAGCGACACTCGATCAGGATCAAAGCCGTCGCCGCTGTCTTCCACTTCAATCTGGAGCAATTCCCCGGTTCGGCCGGCGCTGACGCGGGCCAGCTTTGCGTGGGAGTGTTCGACGACATTGGTCAGCAGCTCGCGGACCGCCTGCACGATCGCGAGCTTGATCTCGTCGGAGGTGGATTCGACCGCGTCAGAGACTGCCAGCTCTATCTGAATCCCATGGCGATCCCGGAAGGACTGCGCCAGCAGCTTCAGTGTCGGGATCAGCTCCGCTTCAGGCAGGATCGAAAGGGCAAGATCGCCCGCCAGATGACGCGATGTCTCGAGGCACTGTCTTGTGATTGAAGTCGTGGCTGCGGCAGCACGGCGCATTTCTCTGCGAGATGCCGCCACCGTTTTGTCGAAGCTCGAAGCAAAGAGCTGCTGCAGTGCTTCGTTGAGCAGCTGGATCGCCGTGTGGCATTCGTGCTGCCTTGCCTGAGCCATCTTTTCGGAAAGTGACTGAAACTCTCCTCTGCGGATTTGCAGCGCGTTTTCCGCCCTGGCGTGCAGCAGCAGTTCGTCCTGCATGTCCGAGACGACGCTGGAAAGCTTGAGCATCCGCTCGCGAAGGCTGTTGAGCAGGTCGCTTTCGGGCTCGATTGACGAGATGTCGATAGCGAACACTACCGTGTGGTTGCGGAACTTGTTGAGCCGCCCACCTGCGACAATGGCCGGAGCCAGGTTGCCGTCGCGGCGCAGGAAGATCTTCTCGTAAGGCCTGCAGATGCCTGACGTGCTCACTTCTTCCACCAGCCGGCTGTCCTGCTCCATGAGTTCAGGGACGGTGATGAGCCTCCAGTTGACTGTGCCGCTGTGGATTTCTTCGGGAGTGTAGCTGATCATGTCGCAAAACGGCTGGTTTGCGTCCGCAAGGTGCCCGTCTGCATGCCAGAGGGCGCTTGGCAGAGGGCCGTTCTTTAATGAATGCCAGAACTGTCTTTCTTTGTCTCTCATCGGTGATTCCTGTAAAGATGAGTTTGACCGGCGGAAAAATATCAGAATGAGTTATAAGGAAGAGCAGCGGTAACCTGCGGAGTTTGATGCGTTGATGAGCCGGCCAGAAATTGATGTGTAAATACTAAAACTCCTTTATTCTCAATCTGTATGTATTATTCATACATTATTCACCGGACGGCGCAATGGGTACATCTGCGTGATCGCATCTGCGTATAATTACGCATGTCGCCCGTCCGCCGCCGGGGGGGTCGACGGCTGACCAGGGCGTGAATTTACGGTCAGGCTTTTCAGGGGCCATCCGGATGCCGCGTGGCGCAGTACCGTCATATACTCGCAGCACGTATAGACCCGGTGATAAGCATTCCGACAGAACATTGTTAACATATGGTTCGAATGCCGTGTGCCGGACCATGGTATATATCAACCGCAAAGGTTCAGGCTGCCCTGCGAGCTTCTTGAACCGACCTCAGAAAATCCAAGAGATCCGTGTTGACTTGATCCGCATGCGTGGCGGTGAGGCCGTGCGGCAAGCCTGGATAATAGATTTCCTTCGCTCCCTTAATGAGCCTGGCCGACTTCTTCGCTGAGTCCTTTACGGGCACTATCTGGTCGTCTTCACCATGCATTACTAGCGTAGGCACATCAAACTTCTTGAGATCCTCGGTGAAGTCGGTCTCGGAAAACGCCTTTATGCTGTCGTACGCGTTCTTGAGGCCGGTCTGCATGCTCCACAGCCAGAATTGATCCACCGTCCCCTGCGAAACGCTCGCACCCGCTCGATTGGCACCGTAGAACATTACGGCAAGGTCCTTGTAGAATTGCGAGCGGTCCTTGATAAGGTTGTTGCGCAATTCGTCAAACACTTCGATCGGGAGTCCCTCGGGATTGGCAGCAGATTTCAACATGATCGGGGGTACGGCGGCGATCAGGACGGCGGCGGCGACTCGCTTTGTGCCGTAGCGTCCGATATACCGCGCGACTTCGCCTCCGCCTGTTGAATGACCTACCAGCGTCACTTCAGCGAGATCCAGCGCCTCAATGACGGCGGCCAGATCGTCGGCATATCCATCCATGTCATTTCCAGACCAGGGTTGGCTGGACCGGCCGTGGCCGCGACGGTCGTGCGCAACAACGCGAAAGCCATTCTGAGCCAGGAAAAGCAGTTGGCTGTCCCACGCATCCGAATTCAGCGGCCATCCGTGAGAAAAAGTGACGGCCGGGCCCGTGCCCCAGTCTTTGTAGTAGATCGTCGTCCCATCTTTTGCAGTAATCGTAGTCATGATTCTCCTTGAGTTGTTACTGGGTGGGTATCAGCACCGGCGCGCCTTTGTTCTTAACGAGGAACACGAGAAACTTCGCCGGTTTGGTTCGGCTTGCATTCCGCCCAACCACGTGAACATCATCGGGGCCTTCATAGAAGGTTTGCCCGGGTGTCAGGGTTACTTCTTTCCCGCCGCTCAACTGCATCACGATGGAACCCTCAAGCACATACACGAATGCATGTGCGTTGTGGCGATGGATCGGGTCCGAGCCACCCGGTGGGTATTCAACTGTGATCACCAGCGCTTCTTTCCCAGGAACCTCCGTCAGGTCTTTCGACAAGAGCGGCGTCACCTTCACATCTCCGCGCAGCGGCGTGACTGGCGCGAGAGATACCAGCAGCAAACCCAGCTTTAGCAATGTCATATCAACTAACCTTTCGCCTCGGAATTTGCGCTGCAGACTGAACGAGCCAGGTTTCGAAGCGAGTCTCACCGAGTCGTGCGTTATTGCCCGGAATCAGCGTTTTCTCGCTGATTTTGGCTCCGGAGTAACCAGCGTCAGGATCAGAGACGACTTCGCGAGGGTCTTTGAGTGCGGCCAGGCGCCGGCGGACTAGTTCATCCAAACGAAACTGTTCCGGGCCTCCAATTTCAACGATGTCGTTAAGCGGCTGACCTACTGCAATCCTGCCCACAGTACCTGCTACATCGTCGGCAGCCATCGGCTGGAAAAGTACAGGAGGCAGATGCACTTTGCCGCCGACCATGGAAATGTCGGCAAGGCTCTTGAGGAACTCGAAAAACTGCGTCGCGTGAACGATCGAGTAAGGGATCGAAGATTCTTTGATCAGTTTCTCCTGAGCCATCTTGGCCCGGAAGTAACCGCTTTCAGTCAGCTGCTCGGTCCCTACTACTGATAACGCGACGTGATGCTGCACCCCCGCGTCGGCCCCATACGTGAGAAGGTTACGAGTTGATGTTTCGAAGAACTCCAGCACCGCTGCATCCTCCCAGGAGGGAGCGTTTGACACGTCAACGACCACCGACGAACCTTGCAGCACCTCGGCGAGCCCCTCGGTCGTGATGGTATTGACACCCGAATTGGGGGCTGCCGGTACCGCCTCGTATCCGCCTTCACGAAGCTTGATGACAAGCTTTGATCCGATAAGACCAGTACCGCCGATCACTACGATCTTCATAATCCTTGCCTCCTCTTTTTAGGCAAGCAATTTCGAGAACATCAGTCTCTTCTGTTCGCTAAGACAGAATTCCCGCAGCACAGGTCGGAAAATACGCCAGTTCGGATTTATGTTCCGGCCGTGTACAGGTTCGAAGTGTGCGCAATTCTTCCCGAGTAAGTTGCGACCAATGAGCGGATAGTTGAAGTGCCCGGGGTATTCTCGCCCTATAGATTCGCTAGCTCGGTTGCGGATTGTGCCACCCGCCGATATCAGCTGCAAGGCGATCGGCCTCGATCGGGCCCCAGGTGCCCGGTTCGTATCCATACAGCGGAGTTCTTTCACCGATAACGGGATCAACAATAGTCCATGCCGCTTCGACAGCGTCTTCGCGGACGAACAGCATCAGATCTCCGTGCATAGCGCCGGCAAGCAGTATCTCGTACGGAAAATAGTTGTCGGCCTGCGCATTCACGGCGGAGAGCTCAACCGGCATAGATTCCAATCCCGGTCCTGAACGCTTGATTTGAGCACCCAGATTCAGTGACAAATCCGGACCCAGGCGAAAGCGCAGATAATTGCTGCCCGGAGGAAGCTTTCCCGTCGGCGCTTGCCTGAGTTTCGCCAGAACCTCGGTGGCGGTGACCGGAAGCAGCTTGCCGGTCCGAATGAGAAACGGCACGCCGGCCCAGCGCCATGAGTCAATCTCAAAGCGCACGGATGCATAGGTTTCAATTTGTGAATCCGGATCGATTCCGGCCTCCTGCCGGTAGCCGTGAAATTGACCGCGCACCACCCAAGCCGGGTCAAGCGGCGGAATTGCACGGAAGACTCTGACCCTTTCATCCCTCAGCGACTCAACGTAATTGGCGGTCGGCGGCTCCATGGAAAGGAATGCTACCACCTGCAGCAGGTGATTCTGCACGACATCACGGATTGCTCCTGTCTCGTCATAGAATTTTCCCCGGCCGGCCACACCGAAGTCTTCTGCCATCGTAATCTGTATGCTATGCACATAGTTACGGTTCCAAATCGGCTCGAGAAAAGTGTTGGAGAAACGAAAGACAAGAAGATTTTCGACAGCCAGTTTGCCCAGGTAGTGATCGATGCGGAATATGTTGTTTTCTTCAAAGATTGAATGCAGCACTTTATTCAGCTTACGGGCGGATGCAAGATCGCGTCCGAAGGGTTTTTCAAGGATGACCCGTGCTCCCTGGGTGCAACCGGCTCGTTCCAATCCTTCCACAACGACCGAAAAGAGGCTGGGCGGGATGGCCAGGTAATGGATGGGACGACTGGCGTCCTTCAATGCTTCTCGCAGACGCCGAAATGTGTCCGGATCCCTGTAATCACCATCGATGTATTCAAGCAACTGAACCAGCTTGCTGAAAGCAGCCGTGTCGACTCCTCCGCCATGATCCGCAAGGCTCTCATGCACTCTGGATCGGAACTGATCGAGATTCCAGCCCGACTTTGCTACTCCGATGACCGGCACATCCAGAGTCTGACGCTGGATCATGTGCTGCAGGGCGGGAAAGATCTTTTTGTAGGCCAGGTCCCCGGTTGCGCCGAAAAACACCAGAGCGTCGGACAGATCACCAGGCGATGATTGGAAATACTTGCTGCTCATCCTTGTGTCCTTCGATGGGGAATTCTTGAGAAAGAGTGCCAACCAGGGGAGTCCGGTGGCGGCGTGTTGTTCCTAGCCTGCCTTTCTAAGTTCGGCGATCTTTCCGTCTATGCTCGACATCAGGTTCTCCCATGATTTGACGAAAGCCTCGGCACCTTCCTCCTGAAGGTCCTCCGCTGTCTTGTCTACGTCGATCCCTGCGCGGATAAACTCAGACAGTTCCTGTTCCGCATTGCCCCCGTTGCGAGGGAGCATCCGGCCTACCCTCCCGTGATCTTCGAATGCGGTTAGTGTAGCTTCAGGCATAGTGTTGATGGTATGCGGTGCAGCTAGGGATTCGATATAGAGCACATCGGAAGCCTTGGGATCTTTAGTGCCGGTGCTGGCCCATAGCAGGCGCTGCGGCCGAGCGCCGAAATTTGCCAGCCGCAACCAGCGATCACTGTCGAGTAGATCACGGTAAGCCTTATAGGTGCGTTTAGCCATGGCTATGCCGATCCGATTGTGCAGCTGCTCGGGTGTCTTTCTGTTGACCGAAACGTCCCACCTGCTGATAAACAGCGACGCAGCCGATTGGATGCACGGGTTGCGACCTGCGGCGATGCGCCGCTCAATCCCGCGTATATAAGCGTCGGCCGCCGCGAGGTAGTGTTCGCGTGAAAACAGAAGCGTCACGTTGATTGGAATGCCTTCAAAAATCGACTGTTCGATCGCTGGGATTCCCTTAGGAGTGCCCGGTATCTTTATGAACAGGTTCGGCCGGCCAGCTCTCATGTGCAGTTGACGGGCAGCCGCAACTGATTTTGATGTGTCGTAGGCCAGCTCAGGCGACAGCTCGAGGGAAACCCACCCATCAACTCCGTCGGTCATTTCGTGAGCGGGTCGGAACAAATCGGCCGCGGCCGTGCAATCCTCAAGTGCAAGTTCAAAGAATAGTTCTTCTCCGCTTTTACCGGACGCATTTTTTTCACAAATGCTCGCATCGTAGTCGGAGCTGCTCCTGATTGCCTTCTCAAATATGGTCGGGTTTGAGGTCAATCCTGTGAGAGAGTACTCGGCAATGTAGCGTTTCAAGCCGCCTCCGGTCAGCAGCTTGCGGCTTATGTTGTCCAGCCAGAGACTCTGTCCTGCTTCATGGAGCTTCTGAGTTGTTTTCACGATTCCTCCTGACAAAGCGTACTAATTTCGTATCCGGTCAAGTTGCCAACATGCTCAATTAAGATATGCGCCTTCG
>JAAYAM010000080.1 GCA_012719355.1 Acidobacteriota bacterium | reverse complement strand
TTATCGCGAGCTTCATCTATGGCACGGGTATGGCACGGGCACGGCAGACTCGGCCGCCGACCGTCTGCAGTCGCTAAAAGCCGCCCAGCGAAAGGTAGAGGCCGCCGGAGAACTCAAGCAGGTTCAGATTGTTGGCAAAGACGCCGGCACTGTAGCCGCGCAGGTCGAACCGCAGCCCCAGCGGGCCCGCGATCCTGGGGAACTTCAGTCCTCCGCCGTAGTTATAGGCGAACCTGGTTCCGACCGGCAGGTCTGAGCTGCCGTACTGGTGCAACAGACCGGCGCCCGCGGTCAGATACGGAACTGCCGAAAACGGCCTGAACGGAAGGTTGAGCACCAGATTGCTGTTATAGACGAACCCTTTCGCTTCGCTGACTGCAGATCCGCTGCCGGGGAACAGATAGTCGGAGCTGAATCCCAAGGTATGTTCCATGGCAAACATCGGAACGATGCTGTTCGAAAGCCTGAACCCGTAAACCGGACTGGCGTCCAGAGGAGTCTCAACGTCGTTATGCTCGATCGATTCCGGGAAAACCCCACCAAGAAAAAAAGTGAAATCGGCGGCCTCAAGCTGCGCGGACAACAATAGCGCCGCCCCGAGAACCAGAATCATACCTGCGGAACGTCTCGCAAACATGAAATCTTCTCCTGATCTATTTGACGTCGGCCTGGAGTATTTCGGGCGCGCCACCCGCATCTCTGAGCTGTTTTTCCAGCGAATCACGCACGGCGGCGAAACTCGCAAACCGTTCCTTGGAAACCGGCTCTCCCGGCGGCGAAATCACCTTCAGCGGGTTGAGCGCTTTCCCGTTGCGATACACCCTGAAGTCGAGGTGCGGGCCGGTTGACAGGCCGGTCGAACCTACATTGCCGATCACCTGCCCCTGGCTGACGCGGGCCCCGCGTTTTACCGCAATGCGCGAAAGGTGGAGGTACATTGTCTGGTACCCGTGAGCATGGCGGATCTTCACCATGTTCCCGTTGCCTCCGCTGTACCCGGCGCTGATCACCACTCCATCGCCCACGGCCTGGACCGGAGTCCCTGTCGGAGCCGCGTAATCCACCCCTAGATGCGGCCTCACAACCTTCAGTACCGGATGCCTTCTCGCCAGAGAGAACCCTGAACTGATGCGGGCGTATTTCAGCGGAGACTTGAGAAACGATTTCTTCAGCGATTTGCCGTCACGGGCATAATAAGCAGGCTTGCCGTTTTCATCTTCGAAGCGAAACCCTGTGAACTCTTTCCCGTTGTTGATGAACGAGGCGGCCAGAACCGCGCCGTATCCGGTGAAGTCGCCGTCGAGATATCTTTTCTCGATCAGGGCTTTGAATGAGTCCCCTTTCTGGATGTCTGTATGGAAGTCGATGTCCGAAGCGAAGATCTCCGCAAGGTCAAGGGCGAGCTGGTCTTTCTCGCCGATATTGGACACAGTTGCAAAAAGCGAGCTGTTGATGGTCCCGTTGACCGTTTCGACCGTTACATCAAACTGAAAATCCTTCACGACCGGAACCATGCGATCCTCGCGCACATCATGATAGACGGTCAGGTATTTCTCCCGGTCGATAGGATAGCGGAAATCGCGGAATTCTCCGTCGTTGGTGAAATACAGATAGTACAACTGCCGGCTCTTGACTTTTGCCAGATTGTAGACGGGCCGCGCACACTCGACTATTGCGTGAACCTGTTCGCTTGAAAGTCCCTGCTTCAGAAGCACGCTCGTAATATTCTCATTCGGTTCGAATCTCCCCACGATCTCCTTGAACTCAGGAATCTGCTCAAGGACGGACTGGGCAGTCTGGGCGGCCTGAGCCGGGATCTCGGCTACGGAAGGTTCTTTCCCCTGCTCCCGTGCCTTCACATAATAAAAAGCGCCGACAGACACTGCCACAAAGAGCAGTGCAACGAATGTCATAGTGTAGCGGTTGCGGACGAAGCCAGTCAGGGTTCTCTCGGCCAAAACAAACTCTCCTGCTGAAAAAAAATGAACCGGTGTTGCGCCGGCGGACAGCTACTTCGTGCGGAACTTTCCGCTCAGACGTTTTTCTACATCTTCCGGGACAAATGCGTGAACGGATCCACCCAGTTGCGCGATCTCTTTCACGAGTTTGGAGCTCAGGAAAGAGTAGGACTCCGCCGGCAGCATAAAGACTGTCTCAACCTTGTTTGACAGACGGCGATTCATCAACGCCATCTGGAGTTCATATTCGTAGTCAGACACCGCCCGGATGCCGCGGACAATCACCGAAGCGCCAAGCTCCTGAACGAAGTCCACGAGTAAACCGGCGAAAGAGGTGACGGAAACATTCTTCATGTCCCGAGTCACATTTTCCAGCATCTCTATACGCTCATCGACCGTAAAGAGGGGAGTCTTTTCAGTATTCCTGAGAATTGCAACGATGACCTGGTCGAAAAGCGCGGCGCTGCGCTGGATGAGATCAATGTGCCCGTTGGTCACAGGGTCAAAAGATCCGGGATAGACGGCTCGTGTTTCCATCGATTATTCCCATAATTGCGCTGCAGTTTCGTACCCGAAAGCTAAACGCGATTATAGGTACAAGCATCCCGGAAATGCAAGAAAAGCCGTCACCCAAGTTCCGAAACAATCTCCCTGAGTTCTCTGCACAGACCCAGGGCATTACCCTCGGCCGACAACTGCCGCAGACTCTCGAGTGCGCGCAGACATTCCCGTGACCCGGCAACGGCCGGCCCGCCGTTGCCGCGCAGCGCCTTGGTAAGGCGGCGGATTTGATCATCGGTCTCCAGATAGTACTGCCATGCCGCCTGCGTCGTCGATTTGCTCTCGGCCGCCATCGCAACAGCAAGGCGCGTTCTCACCGACTCCATGGCAACAAGCAGTTCTCGATGCAGCCTCAGTGAAGTCCTGTCAAAGCTCACTCTCACACCCGCAGATTCCCTGAAATAGCCACTGCCCGGACGAAACAATAAGGGTGATTTGAAACCGCTTTCTTAATAACAACCGCTGTGTTTTTTGAGCCAAAAAAAGTATGAACATTGAACAGGAAACCGGGCCGGACCTCAGGGCGGCCCTTGTTCCCATTCTCAGCCGCAACGGCGGCAGGTGGCTGAGATATCTGGTTGCAATACTGAAGAACGAGGCCGATGCCGAGGACACCATCCAGGACGCCATCAAGCGGGTGCTGGCACGCAACTGCCGGCACGAATCGGAGAATCACATCGCGTTCTATCTCGGGCGCGCGATCTCCAACGCCGCCTTCGAACTGTACAATTGCAGAAAAAAAGAACAAATCAGGCTCGTCCCCATTGTCGACCACGTCGTGTTGCCTTCTCCGGGGCCTGATCCGTACGAGTGCATGGAAGAGGTGGAGCGGACGAGCGAAACCCAGCGGATGCTCAAGCTGCTCAATGAAGGATTGAAGCGGCTCCCGGTGAAGGAGTACGAAGCTGTGCGGCTCACCATTATGGAATCAGGCGGGCTCTCAATCAGGGACATCGGGGCGACGTGCGGCATCCCCTATTCCACGTTGAGGCACCGGACCAGAAAGGGATTGAAGCAGCTGCGCAGCTATATAGCAAGGCATCGTTCCAGAACCGCCTCCCGCGTGACAGAACGTTAGTGCCCCGAAGCGGTTTCGTCCTTCGGTCGCGGCTCTTCGAAGAAGCTGAGGACCTGGTCCCCCTGGCGCACGACACGCGCGCGGCGATAGCCGTCTCCTTCTTCCGGAATCCGTGCCTTCCGGTGGTGCTCTATGATCACCCGCCCGGATTTGTGCACGAGCCCCCGCTTGAATGTGAGCATGAGCAGATCCTGGTAAGGCTCGAAATCGTAGGGAGGATCAAAGTAGATGATGTTTGCCTTGAATCCCTTCCTGGCAAGCATCCGCAGGGCGGCAAACACATCCTGCCTGATTATCTGGAAACCGCCTTCGATGCCGCACACCTTCAGGTTCTGAAGTATCAAACGCTGGGCCGGAGGAGAGATCTCGATGAAGGCCACGTGCTTCGCGCCGCGACTCAATGCCTCGATCCCGATGCCCCCGGTGCCGCCAAACACGTCAAGCACCACCGCCGCGGGGACAACCGGGGCGAGGATATTGAACAGCGTCTCCTTGAGACGGTCGCCTGTGGGACGAAGATCGGTACCGTCCGGCCCCTTCAGCCTTCTTCCACGAAATCTGCCTGATATAACTCTCATCCTGTCATTGCCAATCCAAAATGGTTTTTCCACTGCTCTCTGATATGGAGAGCGATCCGACGCGCATCCTCGTCCGGCCTTGCGCGCAGCTTTTCCAGAAACCGCTCCGCTTCGACCCGGGCCACTTCCAGCGCTTTCCTGTCCCGAACTATGTTGGCATACTTGAAGGCGGGAATACCCGACTGGCGCGTCCCGATCATTTCTCCCGGCCCCCGCAATTCCAGGTCTACTTCGGCGATCTGAAAGCCGTCATTGGTTTCGCACATGATCCCGATGCGCCGGCGCGCTTCCGGATTATTGCCGACATCGGCAACCAGTATACACTTCGAACGGGCGGAACTCCGCCCGACTCTCCCGCGCAGCTGGTGCAGCTGCGCGAGACCGAAACGCTCGGCATGCTCGATCACCATCAGGGTCGCGTTCGCAACATCGACCCCGACTTCGATGACCGTCGTGGAAATCAGCACCTGGATTGCGCCGGCCGCGAAGGAGGCCATGGTCTCCTCCTTTTCCGCGCTCTTCATCCGGCCGTGCAGCAGCCCGACACGCATCTCGGGGAACACCTCATTTTGCATCAGGGCCGCCATTTCGGTTGCCGCGCGCAGATCGGATTTCTCCGACTCTTCGACCAGAGGATAGACTACGTAGACCTGATGTCCCGCCCTGACCGTCTGCCGTATGGCATCATATACCCTGCGACGCTCGCGGTCCTGATACCACACGGTTTCGACCGGCGTCCGGCCGGGAGGAAGTTCGTCGATCACCGACACGTCGAGATCGCCGTATAGTGTGAGGGCGAGCGACCGGGGGATCGGGGTGGCGGTCATGACGAGCATGTCCGGATGGTTCCCTTTCTCTCTCAGGATACTGCGCTGCACGACGCCGAAGCGGTGCTGTTCATCGATGATGACCAGCGACAGATTCCGGAACGCGACATCTTCCTGAACCAGCGCGTGCGTCCCGATCGCAATACGCGTCTCACCCTCGGCAATGCGTTGCTGTACCTGGCGCTTCCCCTTCGCCGGCAAACTCCCTTTGAGAAGATCTATCCTGTAACCGACAGGGGCGAGAAGCCGCCGGAAATAGAAATAGTGCTGCTCTGCCAGGATTTCCGTCGGCGCCATTATCGCCACCTGCGAACCGTTCTCCACCGCGATTACCGCGGCCTGGGCCGCAACGATCGTCTTCCCGGATCCTACGTCCCCCTGCAGCAGCCGGCTCATCGGGTGCGGAGAGCAGATGTCCTCCGCAATGTCCCTGAGGACACGCTTCTGAGCTTCGGTCGGATGAAACGGGAGGATTCTCTTGATTGCCGTACGAACGTTTTCGCCCAGCTGAAACCTCCGGTCTTTTTCGACCCGCACGCGATTACGGCGCACCATTCCGATTCCGACCTGCAGCTGGAACAGCTCTTCGAATATCAACCTCTTGTGCGCCGGCGAGATTCCCTGGTTCAGAAGATCCAGCTCGCGGGAAGATCCTCTGGTTTCGGGAAAATGGATCTGCCTGAGAGCGCTCGATCTCGACATCAGGCGCAATTGCCGGCAGAGCGCAGCGGGAACCGCATCGGGAATCTCGGCAGGAAGGCTCGAGACTAATGAGTGGATGATCCTGCGCAGTGTGCGGGTGCGCAGATCACCCAGCCTGCGGTAGATAGGGACGATTCTCCCGGAGTGCAGCGAAGCATCGCTTTCATCTTCCTCGAGGATCTCGCATTCCGGGTTCACCAGCACCAGGGCGCCTTTGGCGTACTGGTCGCGTTTGACCTGGCCATATGCGATGAGCTTGACGCCGACATGGTAGAGGCGGCGCAGGTAGGGCTGGTTGAAGAACTTCACCCGAATGGTTCCGTCTGCGTCCCTTACCAGCAGTTCGAGGATCGAGAAGTCCCTGCGGCGCGAGCTGAAGTCTCCGACGCCGCAGACCTCGCCACGCACCAGCACCCACTCCCCGTCCTTCAACGACCGTATCGGCCGGAAGCGCGTACGGTCTTCATAGCGGAACGGGAGGTACTCGACGAGGTCTCTTACGCTTCTGATCCCATGAGCAGCCAACATCTCGGCACGGCGTGGGCCGATTCCTTTCACGAACTGAACGGCGGCATCCAGCGTGCTGCTAATTGCGGGCTTTGTAGTCTCCATGGAAATATGATCAGGATACCCGAAATATTGTTCCAAAGAAAAAATTTGTGTAACAAATCGAACCATACCAGTATCTAGTACAAATATTAGAATCCCTTCGCACGAACATTCCCGGGGCAGGGTTTGATCCCTGCCCCTGTTTTTTGCGCTCTCGGGCTCAAGGAAGCACTTGAGGACATCCTTCCGTTCCTGTATCTTGCTTCCCATGCGTCCAGAGTACCTGCTGCTTGTGGTTCTGCTGTTTTCCGCCGGATGCGGCGGCAAGTCGATGAGACCGGGTCTGGCCGAGGACCTGATCGTCAGAATGCCCATGGAGATCCTCGAAGACGACGATATAGAGGTAAAGAAAGTGACCCAGGTCAGCGGATCGCAGGCGATTGCCGAGACCAGCCTCAGGGCAGCATTCCGTCTCGAAAAAGAAGGCGGCAAGTGGGTAGTGCGGGAGGTAAGGTTGGGGCACGGGCAGTGGGAGAAGATTGAAAATCTCAGCCGTGCGCTGGATCTGGTCAAAACGGAAGAGACGAAGCACATGCTGGAGCGGATCGCCGAAGCGATCCTGAAGTACCGGGATGCGGAAGGCGAGCTTCCTCCTTACCGCGATTACGTGGCCCTGTCGGACCTTCTTTCCCCTTCCTACCTCACTCCTCTTATCCGCCTCGATGCCTGGAGGCGCCCGCTGGGCGTCGAGCAGCTCGATCCCGGAGTGCCGGTAATCGTGTCCGCCGGTCCCGATGGAGACTTCGGCACCGGCGATGACATCCGCCGCGTCGTTCCGAGGTAGCTACACGTTGCTCAGCAGGTGTCCGAGCTTTTCCTTCTTGATTTTCAGGTAGGCGCGCGCGTGTGTGCTTGGGGTGATCTCCAGGGGCACACGCTTTTCGACGATAATCCCCTCCGCTTCCAGGCCCTGAACCTTCTCAGGGTTATTGGAAAGCAGGTGAATACGGGTCGCCCCAAGGTATTTGAGTATCTCGGCGGGCATATGGTAATCGCGCAGGTCCGCTTTGAACCCCAGCTTTATGTTCGCCGCCACGGTATCGAGCCCGCGGTCCTGCAGTTCATAGGCGTGGATCTTGTTGATGAGCCCTATCCCGCGCCCTTCCTTCTGTTGGTATATCAGGACTCCTGATTCGGCTTTGCCGATGAGGCTCATTGCCGCGTTGAGCTGATCACCACAATCACAGCGCTCGGAGTGGAATACGTCTCCGGTGAGGCACTGCGAGTGGATCCGCACCAGCGCAACGGTTCCCGGATCGGGATTGCCCGCAACCAGCGCGACGGCTTCCTCCCCGGAATCCAGGTCGCGGAAGCCGTAAATGGTGAAATCGCCAAGGCGGGTCGGAAGTTTAGCGCGGGGGACCTTGTCAAAATTCATTACATAAGTGGTACTGCCAGACTGCTGTTGACTGCTTGCTTTTGTCACTTTTCCTTCTTCTCGCTTCCAGCCGCAGCCTCCTTCTCACCCTTCTTGCCCTTTTTACTCTTCTTGTCGCCCTTTTCGCCCTGGTACTCGCTCCCGACCAGTTCCAGATAGGCCATCTGGGTCCCGTCACCATCCCTGAACCCGAGTCGGATGATGCGGGTGTAGCCGCCGTTTCTTTGGGAGAAACGCGGAGCAAGGGTATCGAAAAGCTTAGATACTACCGCCGGATCCTTGACAAAAGCAAGTGCCTGCCGGCGAGCGTGAAGGTTTTCACGCTTTCCGAGCGTGATCATTCGTTCTGCAATGGGACGAACCGCCTTGGCACGATCCAGAGTTGTCCGAATGCGCTCCTTGTCCAAGAGTGAAGTAACCATGTTGCGAAACATCATCAAGCGATGGGGAGTCGTCCGCCCAAGCTTCTTTCCAGCAACTCGATGTCTCATGAATCCAATCTCCGATCTGCTTCAACGGTCCCGTTAATTACTCAGCCTTTGGAGCAGGAACCGGCCTGCCCTCCGGATCGAGCTTCATGCCAAATGACAAGCCCATCTCGGACAGTATTTCCTTGATTTCGTTTAATGATTTCCGGCCGAAGTTCTTGGTTTTCAGCATATCCGCTTCGGTCTTCTGAACGAGTTCGCCGATAGTCCTGATATCGGCGTTCTTCAGGCAGTTGTAGGACCGCACCGACAGTTCGAGCTCTTCAACCGAACGTTTGAGGTTTTCATACATCCGTTCCGCTTCGCGGTCGACTTCCTCTTCCTCTTCCTCAGGCTGCTCCTCGAAGTTGATGAAGATGAACATGTGATCCTTGACGATCTTCGCCGCCTGCGCGATGGCATCCTGGGGGAGAATGCAGCCGTTGGTCCACACGTCGAGAACGAGCTTGTCGTAGTCGGTCGTCTGGCCCAGCCGCGCCGCCTCTACCGAGTAATTGACCCTCTTGATCGGAGAGTGCACGCTGTCGAGCGGGATGTAGCCCAGCGGCAGGTCCTCCTCGAAATTCTCGTCCGCCTGAACATACCCGCGCCCTTTCTTGACCCGCATCTCGATCTTGAGACTCCCGCCGTCTCCCACGGTCGCGATGTAGATGCTCGGATCGAGTATCTCGACGTCGGGATCGGAAGTGATATTGCCGGAAGTCAGCACGCCCGGCTGGTCCGCCTCGAGGTAAATGGTCTTGCTGTGGTCGACGTTGAGTTTGAGCGGAATCTGCTTGAGGTTCATTATGATATTGGTCGCGTCCTCCCGCACGTTGGCGATCGGCGTGAACTCATGCAGCACCCCTTCGATCTTCACGGCGGTAATGGCCGCCCCTTCGATCGACGACAACATCACCCGCCGCAACGCATTCCCTATAGTCGTCCCGAAACCTCTTTCGAAGGGCTGGGCAAAGAAGTGGCCATAGGTAGGACTCAGCGTCTCCAGATCACAGATCAACCTCTTGGGCTTTTGAAAAGCTCTAGTCATAGTTTTCCCCTTACCTAATCTCCCTTACTTCGAATAGAGTTCGACGATGAGCTGCTCGTCAATCGGCATCTGAATGTCTTCGCGTTTAGGTAAAGCCAGGACGGTGCCCTTCAAATTGTCTGCATCCAACTCCAGCCAGGCGGGAATGCCCCCGCGCCCTCCGACAGTCGCAACCGAATCCAGCACCTGCTGGTTCTTGCGAGTGCGCTCCCTCAGCGTGATCACGTCGCCGGCGTTGATCTGGGCGGACGGAATGTCCACCTTTCTGCCGTTGACGAGAACATGCCCATGGGTGACCAGCTGTCGCGCCTGGTCACGTGAAGGTGCAAAACCGAGGCGGCAGACCACATTGTCAAGCCTGCGTTCGAGGGTCAGGAGCAGATTCTCGCCCGTGATCCCCTTCTTTCTGTCAGCCTTCGCAAAATAATTGGCAAACTGATTTTCCAGAACTCGATAAATGCGTTTAACCTTCTGTTTTTCGCGTAGCTGGATCCCGTATCCCACTGTCTTGGGACGATGATCGCGGCCATGCTGCCCCGGAGGCCAATTACGCTTCTCGATGGAACAGGAGTCCCTGAAGCAGCGGTCTCCTTTCAGGAAGAGCTTCATCCCTTCCCGCCGGCAAAGCCGACATTTCGCTTCGCGGTATCTAGCCAATTGTCGATCTCCTTCTAATTATTCGATTCCCAGCGTTTTAGCTACACTCTGCGCCGCTTCGGCGGACGGCATCCGTTATGCGGGATCGGAGTGATATCCCTGATAGCCTTCACTTCCAGCCCGGAATTCTGCAATGCCCGTATCGCGGACTCCCTGCCTGCGCCGGGACCCTTCAATTCGACCTGCAGCGTGCGCATCCCGTATTCCTTGGCCGCTGTTGCAGCGATTGTGGCGGCCTGCTGCGCGGCAAACGGAGTCCCTTTCCTGGACCCCTTGAATCCCACGGCGCCCGCGCTCGAAGTCGCCAACAGGTTCCCTTCCAGATCGGTGATGCTGATGATCGTGTTGTTGAACGTCGCCAGGATATGGGCGACTCCGGCCGGAATGTTCAGCTTCTCCCGCCTCTTGCCGGTCTTTCGCTTTCCAGTCTTTTTCTGTTTTTCCGCCATTAATTACTCCGCCAAGTTCCCTTACTTTTTGCCCACGATTCTTCTCGGTCCCTTACGGGTCCGGGCGTTGGTATGAGTCCTCTGCCCGTGAACCGGGAGGCCGCGCCGGTGACGCAATCCGCGGTACGAACCGATCTCCATCAGCCGCTTGATGTCCATCGAGATCGCCTTGCGCAGGTCGCCCTCAACCATCCCGTCTCTCTGGATTATGTTCCTGATCCGTACCGTTTCTTCCTCGGTCAGGTCCTTCACCTTGGTGCTCAGGTTGATCCCGGCTTCTTCACATATTTTCGTAGACCGGCTCCTGCCGATGCCGTAAATGTAGGTCAGCCCTATTTGAACACGCTTGTTCAGCGGCAGATCCACTCCTGCGATTCTAGCCAATTCTTACCTCCCTGTTAGCCCTGACGCTGCTTATGCTTGGGATTGGAGCACCGAATCTGGATCACTCTCTTGCGGCGCACGACTTTACACTTGGTACAAATTTTCTTTACGGATGCTCGAACTTTCATAGTTTGTGCCTATTTGTATCTATACACGATCCGTCCACGCGACAAATCATAAGGTGACAGTTCTACCAGGATCTTATCGCCAGGCAGGATACGGATGAAATTCTTGCGCATTTTTCCCGACACATGAGCAAGAACTATGTGCTTGCTTTCCAGTTCCACCCGGAACATGGCGTTTGGCAGCGTCTCAACTACCGTTCCCACTACTTCTATTGCGTCCTCTTTGGGCATACCTTCCTGCTCGCGGTCATCCCGCGATCCCGGTCATAATGGTTTTGAAAATGTCATCGACTTCCCGGGCGCCGTCGATCGCGGTATACGTCCCCTGGTCCTGGTAATAACGGACCAGCGGCTGAGTCGTCCTGCCGTAAACTTCCAGACGCTCGGCGATGACTTCGGGGGTGTCGTCTTTTCTTTGCACGAGTGCCGTGCCGCATTGATCGCACTTCCCGCCGGCCACCGATGCATCTAGATTGGCGTTGAACATCTTCCCGCATTTCGGGCAGGTCCAGCGCGAAGACAGTCTTCTGATCAGCTCCTGTTTCCCTACTTCGATCCCGATCGTGACGATTCTCGTGTTGTCCTTTTCCAGCAGGGCACTGAGGAATTGCGCCTGCGGTATCGATCGCGGATACCCGTCAAGAATCGCCCCGCCTCTGCAGTCTTCTCCAGCCAGCCGTTCGGCAACGATCTCATCAACCAGCTCGTCAGGCACCAGGGCGCCCGACTCCATGAATGTCCGTGCCTTCTTCCCCAGCTCCGTCTCGTTCTTGAGTGCTTCGCGGAGCATATCCCCCGTCGAAATGTGGGGCAGCTTCAACTTCTCGCTCATCATCCGCGCCTGGGTCCCTTTCCCTGCTCCCGGAGGCCCCAGCATCACTATCACAACCCGGTTTTCCATTTCCTCTATGTTCCGTCTGTTTTCTTATCCCCTGCGTCCGCGAATCCTTCCTTTTTTCAGGAATCCATCATAATGACGCATAATCAGCTGAGATTCAATCTGTTGAATCGTATCCATCGCAACACCGACCACGATCAGAAGCGATGTGCCGCCAAAATAGAACGTGACCCCCAGTCCGGTGGTAATCCACGCCAAACCGGCCGAATTCAGGAAATCATCGAGACGCGGGCCAATGAATGGGATCGGCTGCACCTTGAATCCGGTAATCAAAAACTCCGGCAACAGGCAGATCAGAACCAGGTAGATCGCTCCGGCCGCAGTCAGCCGCGACAGGATGCGGTCGATGTATTCGGCGGTTCTGTGCCCTGGCCGTATTCCCGGAATGTACCCGCCGTACTTGCGGATATTGTCTGCGACTTCCATGGGATTGAAGATGATGCTCACATAGAAGAAGCAGAAGAATATGATGCCCACGATATAGAGCAGGTTGTACAACGGCATGCCCTGTGCAAGCTGATCCGAGAGCGTCCGCATGAACGTATTCGGCATCACGGTGCCGAGTGTGGACGGAATCGCCACGATCGATGCCGCAAAGATCACCGGGATGACGCCGCCTGAATTCACGCGCAAAGGAAGGTGCGTGGCCTGTCCGCCGTAGACGCGCCGGCCTACAACGCGCTTGGCGTATTGCACCGGAATCTTCCTCTGTCCCCGTTCGACGAAAACCACCGCGGCCACCACCACGACCATCATGATGACCAGGAGAATTACCGTAAAGATGCTCCAGGTGCGCTGCTGCACATTCGTGACGATCGCCTGGATCGCGCTCGGCAGGCCCACCACGATGCCGCCGAAAATGATCAGGCTGATGCCGTTGCCGATGCCGCGCTCGGTGATCTGCTCACCGATCCACATGATGAAGGCGGTACCGGTGGTCAGGGTGATCATCACCATGAACCGGAAACCCCATCCGGGGTTGAGCACAATCTGGTCTCCCGAACGCTCGAGCGCGATGGCGGTCATGAATCCCTGAAACAACGTAAGTGCAACCGTCAGGTAGCGCGTGTACTGGGTGATTTTCTTACGTCCCAGTTCTCCTTCCTTCGACAGCTTCTCGAGACGGGGAACGACCACCGTTGCCAGCTGCAGGATAATCGACGCCGTGATGTACGGCATGATTCCGAGGGCGAAAATGCTGAAGCGGCTCAGCGCTCCGCCGGAAAACATGTTCAGAAATCCGAAGATCGTCCCCTGGCTGGCCTCAAACAGCTGAGCCAGTGCATCCTGGTTTATTCCCGGCGTCGGTATGTACGAACCCACGCGGAAAACGGCCAGCAGGCCGAGCATGTACAGGACACGCTTGCGCAGGTCCGGAATACTGAAAATATTCTTTATTGAATTTAGGATCGGATTTCTTTCTTCCGCCATCGTAGGTTCCGGTTCCACTGATCGGGCTGCAAATGCCGATCCTGGAACTCCTCAAGTTTATTCCTGTTTATGCAATTACCTCAATGGTCCCGCCTGCTTTCTGAATCTTTTCGGCTGCGCTTTTGCTGAACTTGTGGGCGCGGACATTCAGGGCGTGCGGCAATTCGCCGTCTCCGAGGACTTTCAGTCCGGCTTGGAGGCTTTTGACGATCCCGCGACTCTTCAGAATTTCCGGATCCACCTGCGCGCCGGCTTCAAATGCGGCTGCCAGCTTCTCGAGGTTGATGACTGCATATTCCTTGCGGAACAGATTCGTAAACCCGCGCTTCGGCAGGCGCCGGTACAGCGGCATCTGGCCGCCTTCAAACCCGGGCCGAATACTCGCGCCTGAACGGGACTTCTGCCCCTTGTACCCCCGCCCGGAAGTCTTGCCGAGGCCGGAGCCCATGCCGCGCCCCACGCGCTTGCGCGCCCGCTTGGCGCCGGGGGCCGGCTTTAAGGTATTGATGCGTAACATAGTAATATGCCCTATTTTCAAGTCGGCGCTGGAGGCCGGGCGTCATCCGGCTGTCCGGGCCTACTGTTCGAGAATCTTCACCAGATGCGGCACCTGCGCCACCATTCCGCGGACAGCAGGAGTATCGACGCGCGTGACCACCTGGTTCAGACGCTTCAGTCCCAGGCTCTTGATCACCAGCTTGTGCTTCTGAGGCGTCGCGATCGCACTCTTGACGTACTTGATCTTAATTGTTGCACCGGATTCGATTTCAGGTTTCTTTCTGGAAGCCATATCTTACAGTTCCTCGACCTGTCGGCCGCGCAGCTTGGCGACCTCTTCGGGCTCCTTCAGCCTCCTGAGGCCGTCAAAGGTGGCCTTGACAACATTATGAGGGTTCGTGGTCCCGAGCGATTTCGTCAGGATATTGGAAATGCCGGCGGACTCGACTACGGCGCGCACCGGCCCTCCGGCAATCACACCCGTCCCTTCGGATGCCGGTTTGAGGATTACCCGTCCGGCTCCGTAGCGTCCCAGGATGATGTGCGGGATAGTTCTTCCCTGCAGAGGGACGCGGATCAGGTTCTTGCGCGCCTGCTCGACTCCCTTCCGGATGGCTTGGGGTACTTCCTTCGCCTTCCCCATTCCATATCCGACAAGCCCGTTCTGATCGCCGACAACCACGAGAGCGCTGAAACTCAGGTTCTTTCCCCCCTTGACCACCTTGGTCACGCGGTTGATCGAAACCACATGGTCTTTCAATTCCTGCGCATTGGGATCGATCTTGTCCAAGATTCCTCCATTAAATTGCAGACTGCCGACCGCAGACTGCCTCTAAAATTTTAATCCTGATTCCCGGGCAGCCTCGGCAATAGCTTTGATCCGACCGTGGTAGAGATATCCGCCTCGGTCGAAGACCACGCTCTCGATTCCCTTCGCCCTGGCGCGTTCTGCGATGGCTTTCCCGACCAGCTTCGCGGCCTCGATGTTTCCTCCCTGCTTCGCATCGCCGCGCACGCCCTTTTCAATGCTCGCTGCGGCGGCCAGGGTCTTTCCCTCCGAGTCGTCGACGATCTGGGCATACAGATACTTAGCGCTGCGGTAGACGCAGAGCCGGGGGCGTGTCTTGCTTCCCGAGACTTTTCTTCTTATACGTTTATGAACTCTTCGGCGTTCGGTTGCGCGGTCAATTGAGCTGATCATTATGCACCCTTCTTCCCAGCCTTAAGCCGGACTGCCTCGTTCGCATACCGGAGCCCTTTTCCTTTGTATGCATCCGGCCTTCTCAAGGAGCGGATATCCGCCGCCACCTGTCCGACGACCTGTTTGTCAGGACCGGAGACAGTGATAGTAGCGACGTAATTCTGGATATTCCTGTTCTGCTTTTCCACCTTCACGCTGATTCCGGGCGGAATCGGAAACTCGATCGGATGCGAGTATCCGAGCGACAATGTCACGGCCTTCGGCTTGGCCTCAGCCTTGTAGCCGATTCCGATCAGATCGAGTTCCTTCTTGAATCCCTCCGTGACGCCGTGGACGCAGTTTGCGGCCAGAGCCCGCGCCAGTCCGTGGAAAGCCGGGTAGGGTTTCTCGTCGGATTCCCTGATCGCCGTCAGAGTGTCGCCATTGAGCTCAAAGCGAATACCGGTCGGTATCGGGCTCGAGAGCTTCGCCGTCTTTCCTTCCACTTCAAGCCGGCCGTCGCGGATTTCCACTTTCACTCCGCTCGGAATCTTGATCGGTTTTTTCCCTATTCGCGACATAAAGCACCTTTATCTGAAAAACGTTTCCGGTTCTGCGCCCTCAGCTGATGGCACAGAGTACCTCTCCGCCTAATCCTTTTTCCTGCGCCTGCTTGCCGGTCAGAACCCCGTGTGACGTGGAGACGATGCAGATTCCCAGCCCTCCGAGCACCGACGGGATCTCGGTCTTACCCCGGTACACACGGCACCCGGGCCGGCTCACGCGCTCGAGAGACGTAATCACCGGGGTCTTTCCAGCCGTATAACGCAGCTGTATGCGAATCACACCCTGCTTGTTGTCGCTGATGTGGTGATACCCCTCGATGTACCCCTCCTCTTTGAGCAGGCGTGCCATTTCCAGCTTCAGTTTTGACGAGGGTATATCGACGGTCTCGTGCCTCGCGCCGCAGGCGTTTCGAATCCGTGTCAGGAAATCAGACACGGGATCGGTCATTGTCATGATGAACTCTCCAACTCTAATGATCTACAGGTTACCAGCTCGATTTCGTCAATCCCGGAATTTCGCCCGTCAGTGCCAGAGTGCGCAGGCAGAGGCGGCAGAGCTGAAACTTCCGGTAATACCCGCGCGAACGTCCGCAGCGCATACACCTGTTGTGCGCCCGCACCGCGAATTTCGGCGTCATCCTGGCTTTGGCTCTCATGCAAGTTCTTGCCACAGTATCTCCGTTCAGCAGTTGCGATCCGGCTTGCGCCCGGATCATTTAACCTTGGCTATTGCTGCCCCTTTTTGGCAAAGGGCATTCCCAGATTCTTCAGAAGCTCATAGGCCTCGTCGTCGGATCCGGCTGTCGTCACAATCGTGATATTCATCCCGCGCGCCTTGTCAGCCTTGGCGAAATCGATTTCGGGGAATATGAGCTGATCGCGCAGCCCGAGCGTGTAATTGCCGCGGCCGTCAAAAGACCGGGCTGAAACTCCTCGAAAGTCCCGGACGCGGGGGAGCGCAATGCTGACCAGCCGATCCAGAAATTCGTACATGCGGTCGCCGCGCAGCGTCACCGTCACCCCGATCGGCATTCCCTGGCGCAGCTTGAATGCAGCGATCGATTTCTTCGCCTTCGTCACAACAGGGCGCTGGCCCGTGATCGCAGCCAGCTCTTCGGTCGCGACATCCAGGATCTTGGCATTCGAAATGGCCTCGCCGAGCCCCATATTCACGTTGATCTTAACCAGCTTGGGCGCCGCCATAACGTTCCCGTAGCCGAACTGCTTCATCAGGGCCGGCAGTGCTTCCGTCTTGTATAACTCCCGAAGTCTACTCATGATCTGACCTTTCCAACCTCGTCTCGCCTTTACTCATCCAGAAGCTCTTTGCAGCTCTTGCACACCCGAACCTTGCTGCCGTCCTCCGCAACGCGAATCCCTACGCGGGAATGCTTGTCGCAACGCTTGCAGACAACCATAAGGTTGGATATGTGGATAGGTGCCTCCTTGGGCAGGATACCACCCTTTACATTCCTCTGCGGATTGGGCCGCGTATGCTTGTGGATGTTGTTCAGGCCCTCCACCACCGCCCTGTTCTTGTCCAGGAAAACCTTGAGCACTTTGCCCGTCTTGCCCCGGTCCTTCCCGGACAGCACGTAAACCAGATCATTCTTCTTAATATGCACTCTGGGCATCGGATTCTGTCCTCGTTCAACCGCAGCTAGAGCACTTCAGGCGCCAGCGAAACGATTTTTAAAAAGTCCCTGTCCCTCAGTTCACGACTGACAGGACCAAAAACGCGCGTCCCGATAGGTTCCTTCTGGTCGTTTATGAGCACGGCTGCATTATCGTCAAAACGGATATAGGTGCCGTCCTTGCGCCGGAACTCTTTGCGCGTCCTTACAATCACGGCCTTGACCACTTGCCCTTTCTTGACGGTGCCGTCAGGCGCAGCCTCTTTCACGTTGGCCGTGATGATGTCTCCAAGGCTCGCAATGCGCCCCACCTGGTTCCCCAATGGGTGAATGCAGGAGATCTTTCGAGCCCCTGAATTGTCCGCAACATCCAAAATCGTCCTCATCTGTATCATGAGATCCTCACTTCAACTGACGACAACTCCGCCATCCGTCAAAAGTAATCATCAATCCACAATCGTGGCGCTTGTAATCACCTTCTCCACACGCCATCTCTTTCGCGCACTCAGGGGGCGCGTCTCGATAATGCGGACGCGGTCACCCACTTTGCAGATACCGTTTTCATCGTGCGCCAGAAACTTCGAGGTCCTCCGCTGAATCTTCTTATAGAGCTTGTGCTGTACGAGCCTGTCGACTGCCACCGTGACAGTCTTCTGCATCGCCGTGCTCGTCACGGTCCCGATCTGGCTCTTGCGGATTCCTCTTTTCTGTTCTGTTCCCATGCTGTCCTCAACGATCTCGATAGACACTATACCCGTTCCATTTCCTTGAGAACCGTCGCGATGCGCGCGATGTCGCGGCGTATTTCCCTCATCTTCGGCGCACTCTCAAGCTGACCGGTCGCGGTCTGGAATCGCAACTTGAAGAGCTGTTTGCGCAGCTCCGATTCTTCAAGGAGCAGGTCTTCCTTAGACATGTCCCTCAATTTGGAGGCCTTCATACTTCCTCCTTCCCGAATCTCTTTACAAATTTCGATCTGACGCAGAGCTTATGGCCTGCCAGCCTCATTGCTTCCTGCGCCTGCTCTTCCGGGATCCCCTCCATCTCGTAGAGGATCTTTCCGGGCCGCACCACCGCCACCCAACCTTCCGGAGCGCCCTTCCCTTTCCCCATACGGGTTTCAGCGGGCTTCTTGGTAATCGGCTTGTCAGGGAAAACCCGGATCCAGATCTTTCCCCCTCTTTTGACAAACCGCGTGATTGCGACACGTCCGGCTTCTATCTGCCTGTCGGTAACCCAGCCGACCTCCATCGCCTTCAGGCCGTACTCCCCGAAAGTGACCTCGGAGCCGCGCCACGCCTTGCCGCGGCGTTTTCCCTTCTGTTGTTTTCTATATTTGACCTTCTTCGGCATCAACATGATTGACGAACTCCTTGAGGTTACCGGGCGGCCTTTTCAGATTTCTGCATGCCAAAAACCTCGCCCTTGTAAATCCACACCTTTACCCCAATGACTCCATAGGTGGTGTTTGCTTCGGCAAATCCATAGTCTATGTCCGCCCGGATCGTATGCAGCGGAAGCTGGCCGCTCAGGTACCACTCGGTGCGCGCGATCTCGGCCCCGTTCAACCGTCCCGAAACCCGTACCTTGATCCCCTTGGCGCCGAAGCGCAGCGTGCCGTCAACCGCGCGGCGCATGGCGCGGCGGAACGCGATCCGTTTTTCAAGCTGCTGCGCGATCCCTTCAGAAACAAGCTGGGAGTCGAGCTCCGGCTTGCTCACTTCCTGGATCTTCAGGTTCACATCCCTTCCGGTCAACAGCTGCATGTCTTTCTTCAGCTTCTCGATCTCGCTCCCCTTCTTCCCGACGATGATGCCGGGGCGGGAGGTGAAGATGATGATAGTCAGCTTGTTTGCCGCCCGCTCGATTTCGACGCGCGAAATTCCCGCATGCGAGAACTTCTTCTTCAGCATCGTCTTGAGCCGGAGATCCTCATGGAGCAACGCTCCGTAGTCTTTTCTCGCAAACCAGCGCGACCGCCATGTTCGATTAACGCCCAGCCTGAAACCGTAAGGATGAACTTTCTGACCCACGGATTACCTCCCCTACACTTCCTCTGTATCTTTGCCTTTGATCCTGATGATCACGTGTTTATAACGGCGCTGCTGGCGATATGCCCGGCCCATCGGCGCAGGCCGCACTCTCCTCCGGTACTTCGTGGGACCCGAATCAACCACCGCCCGGTCGATAATGAACTCGTCCACGTCGGCGGTGGCATTCTTTTCCTTGGCGTTTGCCACGGCTGAAAGCAGCACCTTCTCGATCGATTTCGTGGCGCGCTTATTCGTGAACCGGAGAATGGCCAGAGCATCCTCCACTTTCCTGCCCCGAATAAGGTCAATTACCAGCCGGGCTTTCTGAGGAGATCCCCTCAAGTATTTCCCTTTTGCTATCGCTTCCATAAGCTCCAGTCGGCAGCCGGCACTCCCAGACGGGCCTGCTGTCTGCCAATCTCTCCCATAGTCTTTACATCACCTGTCCCAAACCGGCAGTGACGGCCTTATACCGACTTCTGCCGACCTACGGTCTGACCGCACTCGCCTTCTCGGCCACCTTGGTCGTATGCCCCTTGAACATCCGGGTAGGAGCAAACTCCCCGAGTTTGTGGCTGACCATGTTCTCAGAAATATAAATAGGAATAAACTTCTTTCCATTGTGAACGGCCACCGTCAGGCCGACCATCTCCGGAGTGATCGTCGAACGCCTGGACCAGGTCTTGATAACCGCACGGCTCCCAGAGCTCACGGCCGTCCGTACCTTCTTCAGCAAGTGGTCGTCTACAAAAGGTCCTTTTTTGACTGATCTCGTCATGCTGCTCCCTATTTACCGCGGCGCTTGATGATGAAGCGCTGAGTTCGTTTGTTATTCCGGGTCTTATACCCTTTCGTCGGAACGCCCCAGGGAGTGACCGGGTGCCTGCCGCCTGAAGTCCTCCCTTCACCGCCGCCATGGGGATGATCGATCGGGTTCATGACAACTCCGCGGACTGTGGGCCGCTTGCCAAGCCACCGGCTTCTTCCGGCCTTGCCTATGGATACGTTCTCGTGATTGAGATTCCCCACCTGTCCGATCGTCGCATAGCAGTTCAGATTCACCATACGGGTTTCGCCGGAAGGGAGTTTCAGCTGGGCGTAACCCGCTTCTTTCGCCAGCAGCTGCGCCGCGGAGCCCGCGGATCTGGCCATCTGGCCCCCTTTCCCAACCCTCATCTCGATGTTGTGAATCATGGTGCCGAGAGGAATGTTCTTCAGCGGCAGCGAGTTGCCGACCAGTATGTCCGCCGCCTCCCCCGCAATCACAGACGCGCCCACGGAAAGCCCGTCAGGCGCAAGAATATAGCGTTTCTCCCCGTCCGCATATGACAGCAGCGCAATCCGCGCCGACCGGTTCGGATCGTACTCGAGCGAGACCACCTTCGCCGGGATCTCCCTCTTGTCACGCCGGAAATCGATCACGCGGTACAGTCTCTTATGCCCGCCACCGCGATGCCGTATCGTGAGCCGTCCCTTGTTGTTGCGTCCCGAAATCCTCGTCTTGGATCTGGTGAGGCGCTTGAGCGGACGCTCTTTGGACAGTTCTTTGTTGTCAAGGGTTGTCCGGAACCGCAGCGCCGGTGACGTGGGATTGTAGGTCTTGATGGAAGACATGATTTAACCCAGCTCCTGCTTTATGCCGTCTCGAAAAATTCGATCATCTTCTCGCCCTGCTTCAGCGTCACATAAGCCTTCTTCCAGTCGGGCCTGCGTCCGCTGTAGCGCCCCTGGCGCCGCTTCTTCCCGTGGAAGTTGGCTGTCCGTACGCTCTCGACCTTCACCTTGAAGATTTTCTCGACGGCGTCCTTGATCTCTATCTTGTTTGCATCACGGACCACTCTGAAGGCCAGGGTACGGTTGCCTTCCTTCAGGTTCGTGCTCTTTTCCGTGATGACCGGGGTCCTCAAAATATAGTGTCTACGGTTCATTTGCTTAAGCCCTTCTCCACCTGGAGGATTGTGTCCCTGGAAAACAGGAGCGTGTTGCTGTTGACAACATCAAAGATGTTCAGCCCCGATGCCGGAACCAGCTTCACCTTAGGCAGGTTGCGCGAGGACAGAAGCAGGTTCCTGTCTCCGCTCGAGTCGATGATCAGGATCTTGCCGGTGAATCCCAGGCCGTTGAGGATCTTCTGGAAGTCTTTGGTCTTGGCGGTTTCCGGATTCAGCGACTCGACAACCACGACCGCATTTTCCCCAAGCTTGGCTGAAAGAGCCGAGCGCATTGCGCTCTGCACTTTCTTGCGCGGGAACCGGTAGGAGTAATCCCGTGGCTTCGGGCCGTGCACCGTGCCGCCGTGCCGCCACAGGGGGCTCCGGATGCTGCCGATGCGGGCTCGTCCCGTACCCTTCTGCCGCCACAGCTTCTTGCCGCTTCCGCTTACCTCGCCCCGAACCTTCGTGGATGCCGTGCCGGCACGGAGCGAATCGTTGTAGTGCTTCACCGCTTCCCAGATCAGGGGCTGGTTGAACTCCGCCTTGAACACCTCGTCGGACAGTTCAAGCTTTCCGACTACCTCACTGGCAAGGTTTTTTACCTCAATCTCCGCCATTACCAACCTCGTTTCGAATCCCGGGTCGGGGATTCGCCTCTTTTTTAAGCTTTCTTAATGACCACGTAACCGCCATTGCGGCCCGGAACCGCTCCCTTGATCAGAAGAAGGTTCTCTTCTTCCTGAACCCGGACCACCCGCAGGTTCTGAACAGAAACGGTCTCACACCCCATGTGGCCGGCCGCACGCATCCCGGGCAGCACACGGCTCGGATAGGCGGATGCCCCGATCGATCCCGGAGCGCGATGGAACATGGAACCGTGAGACGCAACGCCGCCGCCGAAGTGATGCCGTTTGATAACGCCCGCGAATCCGCGCCCCTTGCTCGTGCCCTGAACGTCGACCTTGTCCTCGGCTTTGAAGACCTGCGAAACAAGGATCTGCTCGCCGACGTTCGGCGTCTCCGCTCCTCGGAATTCCCGCAGAATGCGGCAGGGAGGGACGCCTGCTTTCTTGAAGTGACCGGTCCGCGGCTTGTTCACTCTCGAAGGACGAATGAACTCCACAAGGCCCAGCTGCACAGCGTCGTACCCGTCGGTCTCGGCCGTCTTTTTCTGGACGACCACGCACGGCCCGGCTTTGATCACGGTCACCGGAACGACCAACCCGTTATCATCAAAAATCTGGGTCATCCCAACTTTAATTCCAATCAATCCGTCAACCATATGAGTTCCCAGTATGAGTTCCCGGTTCCGGGTTTCAGTTCCCAGTCATCAGAAAACCGGACGGGGGAACATGCAAAATGAATTTACTTATGTTCCGTTCCGAATGCCTTGATCTCAACGTCGATTGCCGCCGGCAAATCAAGTTTCATCAGCGCATCGACCGTCTGCGGCGTCGGTTCGAGAATGTCGACCAGGCGTTTATGAGTCCTGATCTCGAACTGTTCCCGTGACTTCTTGTCCACGTGAGGCGAACGCAAAACACAGAACTTGTTCTTGACTGTCGGCAGGGGGATCGGACCGGAAACCCTGGATCCGGTACGCTTTGCTATTTCGACAATCTCAGAAGTCGATTGGTCCAGCACCCTGTAATCGTAAGCTTTCAGCCTGATTCTAATCTTTTCATTCAGCATGTTCATTCCGCTTATTCAATGATTTCCGAAATCGTCCCCGCGCCGACGGTCCTGCCGCCCTCGCGGATCGCAAACCGCAGACCCTTTTCCATCGCTATCGGGGTGATCAGCTTGATCGTCAGCTGAACATTGTCGCCCGGCATCACCATTTCAGTCCCTTCCGGCAGTTCCGCAACTCCCGTCACGTCCGTCGTCCGGAAATAGAACT
>JAAYAM010000079.1 GCA_012719355.1 Acidobacteriota bacterium | reverse complement strand
TAGGCGCGAATCAACCATTCTCTGGTTGATGTTAAGCGCCTGCTGCGCGTACCGGATAGCCGCATCGGGATCCCCCATTTCCAGCTTTAGTTTCCCCAGGGCAGAGTAGACCTGTGCGAAGCGCCCTCCCCTGGTGGCAGCTTCGGTCCACTCGTGTTCGGCACGCTTTCTGTCTCCCGATTCGAGACAGGCCAATCCGAGGAAATACCGCGCCGCCTGCGAGGAGGGATCCGCGGCAACTGCATTCTGCAAAGCGCCTATAGCCTCGGCGGTTTTGTTTTTGTTTCCGGCCATCAGGATGCGGCCCCGCATCACAAGGGCATCCGCATTCTTCGCATTCGCCTTCAGAACCTCGTCGACCGCCGCAGAAGCACGGTCGAATTCCTTGCGGTTCAGAAAGACTTCGGCGAGTTGAAGCCTTACATCGGCGTTGGATGGATCGTCTTTCAGTATCGCCTGGAGTGTCGCGATGCTCTTGTCCTGTTGCCCTGTGTTTACATAGAACCCAGCCAGAGCCACCCGGTGCTCGCTGTTCTTCGGATCTATCGCGGCGGCTTTCTTGTATTCCTCTTCGGCCCGTGTAAGGTCATTGCGGCTGAGGTGGACCTGCGCGAGAGTCTCGTGCAGCTTCGGCTGTTTTGGATTGCGCGCAATGGCCTGATCTAGGAGCTGAATCGCTCTGTCATGCCTTTTTTCGGAACTGTACATACCGGCCAGCGAGGAGAGCACCTGCAGGTTGTCGGGGGCACTCTTCAAGGCTGACTGCAATTGCGTTTCGGCGCGCCTGTTGTCACCCTGGGCAAGATACAGCATGCCGAGGCGGTGCAATCCCCGCGGATCATTCGGATTCTGTTCGAGGAATTTTCTTATCTCCTGTTCGGCGGTCCGATAGTCTTTCTTGACCGCCAGAGCGCTTCCCCAGATGAGGTGAGCTTCAGCAAGGTTGGCATTTACACTCAGCGCCTGCTGCGCCAGCCGGATTGCCTCATCAGCGTCTCCCGATTCGAGTTTCAACTCCGCCAGGGCGAGCTGAGCCTGATACAGCGAAGGATCGAGCTGCACGGCATTCGCAAGCTCGGCACCGGCCTTTTCCCGATTCCCGCTCTGCTGATATGCCATACCGAGGAGATAGCGGGAAGCGGCCGAACGAGGGTGAGATTTGACAACCGCCTCGAGCTGCGGAACTGCCTCCGCAGCTTTGCCGCGGGCCAGCAGAATACGTCCCTTCACGAGGTGGCCTTCCGCATCATCTTTGTTCTGTGCGAGGATGGCGTCAGCCAGCTTCTCGGCCTTATCGAATGAGCGCTGGTTCAGGTAAATGTTCGCCAGCCGCTTTTTCGGCAGAGTCGATGCCGGCCCGGCGGCGATCATCTGCTCGAGTTCCTTTATAGAGCTGTCGATCTGTCCAGTGGCAGCGTAATAGTCAGCCAGCACCACTCTCTGATCCGGATTGCTTTTGTTCAGATCCACGTACTTCCTGTACTGCGCCTCGGCTTCAGGAAATCTCCTGCTCTGCATGTAGAAGAACGCCAGAGCCCGAACTGCGTCCGCAGATTGGGGATCGATTTCCACCGCCGACTTCAGCTGTTTTTCGGCTTCCTCATTTCGCTGCTCCATAGCGAGGAAATTTCCCAGCGCGAGAGCGGCCTCGATCGAACGGCCGCTTGAACCCAGCGCCTTCCTGTAAAGCTCTTCAGCTTTCCTGGGATCTCTCCGGGAATCGTCCTTCGGACTAAGGAGAATGTACGACGGCATAAGCCTCGGTTCGCGCTCCAACGCCTTCCGGATCTCGGCAATAGAATCATTCACTTGAATCATGGCGGCATGGGTGTTTGCCAGGAGAATCTGAGCCGGCAGATCGGAAGGTTCGCGCTTGAGGATCATTTCGGCCTTGGCCCGAGCCTCTTCATACTTGCGCTCGAGCAGCAGGAGATTGCCGAGCCGTAATTGCGCGGCAAGGTGGTTCTGATCTGCACCGACCGTGCGCTGCAGTTCCTGGTAGGCTTCCGGAAATCCCCCGAGTTGCAGATAGACAAGAGCCAGCTGGTAGTGAGCCTTCGGATTCTGAGGATCCTTCTTGAGCGCATTCCTGAATTCTATAAGCGCCTCATTGTACTTCCCCTGGCTGAAATACTCGTTGCCGGCGGCAATGTATTTTTCCGGACTCCTGGAACAGGCAGGGGACAGCAATAGGACTATGGACAGAACTGAAAACAAGATGATCTGGGTGACGTTCTTCAGTTTCATTGGAATCCTCCGGATGACCTGACTAAGATACACCAATATCTCCAGAGTATCGTCATTTTTGTAGCCGGACTGCAGTCTCCGCCGGTGTCGGAAAGCTTACAGGACAAGGTCAGGCCAGGTGCACCAGGAAAACCCCCGAAAATCTGCTTTCTATGTCAACCGATTGAAATGTCGTACATTACACGGCAGCATCCTTCCTATAGGACAAAGTGGACTACTACTTGCATTGTAAATGGCAGGAGGGAAGCTATGAAGAAGATGACGGCCGCGATTGCCTGTGCCGCCTTTTCTGATCCTGATGCAGGCTACGATGTTGAGTGCGACTCCGATACAGTTCAGCAACCTGCAGAACAATTCGGGGGTCGCCCCTGCACTTGCCGCGCAACTGTTTCTCGATGTCACGCACGACAGCATAAACAACAGAGCAGATTTCACTTTCAAGAATGGAGACGGCGTCGGCGACATCGAGTCAGTAATAACACGGATATTCTTCAGAAATACGCTTCAAAGCTATTTCCAAGGCAGCCCTACCCTGATCGAGACAGGGGTTGAGTTCTCTCAAGCCAGTTACAATGGTGCGGAATTCGGCTGGGACTCTCTGGTATATGCTACTGACGCGGATCCTGCCCCGCCCAAAAACGGGATCACCGCCGGCGGCATCGATTCTCTCACGGTGTCTTTCTTGCTCAACAGCAGCGTGACATTTGATGATTTGCTGGACTTCCTCACAAATCCGACAAATCCCACGGGCGCATCCGGAGCCGCAATTGCGCTTCATGTACAGTCAATCAAGCCGTCGGGAGATAGTGATAAGTTCTTCAACTGGACACCCCCCGAGACTGAGATTCCGGTCCCTGAACCCACATCTATTGTCCTGCTCGGGATCGGGTTGATTGGACTGGGACTGATGAGCAGGATGCGCAGATAAGTTCGCCGCTTTCTTTTCGGAAAGCCTCCGTCACCGGAGGCTTTTCTATTATCCGGGCGCGATCCAACTGGAATAAGTGTCAGAAAATCTTACAGTCGTCTTCGCGCGCCAACTGCACGTTTTGAAGCACAGACCTGATCCAGGATTCGGCAAAAATGGCACCCCAGAGCATGTTCAATACGGGAAACCTCAGTCTTCTGCCGCTCAGCGCGTCCGAAAGGAGCTCGTCCAGCACGGGGAGGGGTAGAATCTGTGTAACATAGGCGTTTCCTGATGCAATAATCCCCCGGACTTTCTCATTGAACTCAGGGTTGGTCAGCCAGGCGGCAAACGGCGGAACGAATCCGCTTTTCTTTCTGTAGATGAAGTCCGGAGGCATGAAGTTCTCCAGCAACTTCTTCAGCGGCCATTTCACGATTCCCCCGTTCACTTTCATGCTCCAAGGGAGTCTTCCCTGCTCTTCAAGCACGTCCCGCCAGATGTAGGGATAAAGCACGCGAATCCCGAGATTCTCCCCGACCGAGAGGGCTTTTGCGGCCCAACGGCCGCTGTTCACATAAAGCAGCTGCCGTATCGTGGTCTTTGCTTCATATCCCAGATTCCGGTAGTCCTCCCCGCAATTCGAGGAAGTCTGCTCTATAAGGTCTTCCAGGGTTTCGTCCCATTCAGGAGGACGGTCAATCGACAGATAGTTGACCGGGGCCTGCACGAGGAAGTAGTTCAGCATGTTCTGCTCATGCACGTCGGCAAGAGCAGCCACCCTGGCGATCAGCCCTTCGCTCGACTCCCATTTCCAGCAGGTGGAATTTCTCAACTGCACGGCCGTCAGTCTCTTGAGATTTTTCGGGCACCAGCGTTTGAAACGGAATTTCGTTTGATTCTGCAGATCGCCGAAGCCGAAGCAGTCGTCGGCGCCGTTGCACTCAATCAGGAATCCCCGCTGATCCAGGCGCTCACTTATGTACTTGAGAAGAAAGACAATCGGCAGGCTGGAAAAATCCGAAAACGGGTGAGCGGCAAACCGCACCACATCGTCGAGCGCCTTCAAGGCGTCAGCCTTTCGCATCACTGCAACGTTCAACTCAAGGCCGAGCTTCCGGGCAATGGCAGAAGCATAGGGAAACTCCGGGTCGGTTGAACCGAACGCGCAGTAGAACACCTCGACCGGCTCGCGGCACACCTCGTTGAGATAGCAGCCGTACAGACTCGAATCAATCCCGCCGCTCAGCAGCATCGCGGAGGGGTATCCGGCCAGGAACGACGCCGATCTTTTCAGCGCCGACTCGACTTCGTGGAGCGAACTCACGGCCCCGCCGCTGTCGCAGGGGAAACGGAATCGGAAATAGGGGACCGTGCGCAACCCGCCGCGCTTCAATCCATACTCGACATAATGCGCCGGCGGCACGGCGGAGATGTTCCGGCTTATGGTCAACGGCTCAGGAATTGAGCCGTACTTCAAAACCGAGTAGATGCCCAACGGATTCACATCCAGGGGGATGATGCTCAACAGAAAGCGAAGATCGGAGCAGAAGACGATCCCGGAGTCGAGTCTGTGGTAGTAGATACGTCCGGCGCCGGCCCGGTGTGAAGCCAGAAAAAGGGTGTACGAATCTTCTTTCTTTGATAGGACAGCCATGCGGCAGTCGGACTGGATATGGTCGAAAGCCGGCGCCTCGTGCTTTCTGAAGAGCTCAAGGAAATCCGTCTCGAGGTCGAGAAGCCGGTATTCGGCTCCACCGTCGCCCGACACCGGCAGATCTTCGCTGAGTGCAGCCAGATCGGGAGCTATGACACATGACTTGCCATTTGACCGATGAGGGCTACTGAAAAAGAAATGTCCGACATCCCAAAGCTTCAGTTTTTCGCAGCAAACCAGCTTGCGCTCGAGGCGTGCGGCAAGGTCTCTGTCTATCGTCCGGTACAGGTATCCGCCGATCATCCTTCTAATATCCATAAAACAGCCCGAATTAGCCAACGATATTAGTCAGAATCTCCGTGGTGGCGTGCCCATCGCGAATCGCCACACATTTCTATTCTATGCGCTGCCATTCACGTTCAGGGTATTTCGCGCTAGAATCGAATCATCAGAAGCAAAGCCGGTTTGAACAAAGCCTCAAGGCGTGCTGATCCCGGCCGATTTGATAAGAGAACGGCAAACATACCCTGTCCTCCCCGAGGGTCTGTGGGTTTGGTGCGATGTCCAGAGCAGCCGGATTGATTTGCTTTCTTCACAACCTGCTTACGAAGTTGCGTCCGGCTTGCGGTATGTCTGCCTGTAAGTCAAAGGGCGAAGCTGTGGCTGTCAACAGCAACCCGGCCAGGTACAAGTGACCAGCCGAAGAAACGGAAGGAAAGATGCGAATCCTCGGAATCACCGACGGCCAGACCAGTGGAGCCGCCATTGTGGAAAACGGGAAGATTCTGGCGGCAAATAACGAAGAACGTATCGTGCGGATAAAGCAGGCTCGCGGCTTTCCCCGTGAATCAATCAGAGAAGTTCTCGCCTTGTCCGGCACCCAACCAAAGGACGTGCACGCCGTCGCCATCGCCCAGGAAAATATGGAGTTCAGGAACGAAATATCCGACTGGCCCGGATGGTTTGAAGCACGCAGCCAGGATGGCGACATGCACGGACTGTTTTTCTCGGCAGCCTCACGTTACGGGCATCTTGCCCGCCGCATTCCTGTATTGGCAAAGGCGTATTATGGCCTGCGAACACCGCTTTACAAACAGCGCAAATCGAAAATTCCTCAAATCCTCAAGCAGGAGTACGGGATAAACGCGCCCGTCCATTTTTTCCACCACCATTATGCGCACGCAGCAGCGGCCTACTTCACGAGCAATTTCGAAGATGCCCTGGTCGTAACGATGGACGGCGGGGGAGACGGAGACAGTTCCCATATCTACAGCGTGAAGTCGGGGAATTTCAAGCTCCTGTCAACGACGACCTCATACGATTCCCTGGGCAATTACTACGCCTACGTGACATCTCTTTGCGGCTTCAAGGCAAAGAGGCATGAGGGAAAGATCACCGGGCTTGCCGCTCGGGGACGCCCGCTCTATGCGGAACTGCTCAGACAGATGATTGCCTGCGAAGACGGACGCCTCGTAAACCGGGGACAGGTTCTCTTTTCGCAGGCTCTGGATCGGCTTCGCCAGCTGCTACCTTCCGGATGGAGTATGGAGGACCTGTCCTCGTCTATCCAGCTCGTATCCGAATCCATAGCGAAAGACTATATCGGGTATTGGCTTCGCAAAACCGGCCATCGTAACGTTGCGCTGGCAGGAGGGCTCTTTGCGAATGTCAGGATCAATGAAGAAATCCATATGCTCCCCATGGTGGAAAGCACATTTGTTCACCCGGGTATGTCCGATGAAGGCCTTGCCGTCGGAGCTGCGCTCGCTTTGTGGGGGGAGTCGACTGCCGAAGACGCTTCCCACCGGGGCCAAAGGCTGGACAGCATTTATCTCGGCAGAGGATACACCGACAAACAGATCCATGAATCCCTCCAGAAAGCCGGTCTGGAAGCAGTTCATTACGAATCGGGAATCGAGGAGAGAGTCGCGGAACTGCTTGCCGAGGGAAAAGTCATCGCGCGCTTCTCGGGCGCGATGGAATACGGTCCACGTGCATTGGGAAATCGCAGCATTCTGTATCAACCGGGCGATCCGTCGGTAAATGACTGGCTGAACGAACTCCTTCGCCGCACCGAATTCATGCCCTTTGCTCCCTCGTCTCTCGCCGAACGAACTGCTGATCTTTATGAGAATGCGCAGGGCGCATTTGAAACCGCCCGATTCATGACCATGACCTTCCACTGCAAACCTCTGATGATAGATCGGTGTGCCGGCGTCGTGCACGTCGACAACACAGCGAGGCCTCAGATCGTGAACCGAAAAGACAATCCTTCCTACCATCGGATCATCGAGAAATATGCCCAGATCACCGGCATTCCGGTAATCATCAATACTTCCTACAACATCCATGAAGAACCGATAGTGCGTTCCCCGGACGATGCAATCCGGGCATTCCTGGACAGCCGACTGGATTATCTCGCGATGGGGAATTTCCTGGTCGCGGGACCGATCGGGAGCGAAGCAACACGAAAGAAGTGGGAAGGAAAGAGTAAATGGGGCCGGCCTCAGCCCTCATCCACCTGCAGATGATCTTGCCGGACCGCTATGGAGACGACGACAGATACAGGCATACTGGAAACGGCTGATATCGAGACGTCATCCGACGGCTATGCCGGCCGCTTCGCCGGTCCTTCGGGTGAGTGGTTCCTGCGCACTCAGTTGAACATTACCCTGGACATGCTGCCCCCTGTGTCCGAGAGGCCCGCGATACTCGAAGTTGGAGGCGGGCACGGGCAACTGACCCCACATCTGATCGAGCGTGGATATCGCGTAGTGGTTGCCGGGAGCCACCAGAAATGCTGCGATCGAATCAAGCCATACCTGTCGCCGGGCCGATGTGACTTCGTAATCGGAAGCCCTCCCCGTCTCCCCTTCAGAAATGGCGAATTCGATACCGTCATCAGCTACCGTTTTGTCTGCCACGCTCACTCATGGCAGCGCTTCCTTGCAGAACTTGCCCGTGTCGCGGCAAGGGATGTCCTGATCGACTATCCCCCCATCATCAGCTTCAATCTCTGTACTCCCCTGCTTTTCGGTCTCAAAAAGCGCATGGAAGGAAACACTCGCACCTACAAACTTTTCTTTGAGAAAGAGATCACCAGGGTTTTCAGGGAAAATGGCTTCGTCCGTGCCGCCAGACGGGCCGAGTTCTTCCTGCCCATGGTTCTGCACCGGATCATCCGGAACAGGATCATCTCTGCAAAGACCGAAAGGGTATTCAGGGCTCTCGGCTTTACCGAGCATTTCGGCTCTCCCGTCATAGTGAAGTTCACTGCGAAGGAGAGGATCTCATGAAGATACTGTTACTCGCACCCGAACCTTTCTACCTGGACAGGGGAACTCCGATTGCTGTGGGACTCCTGTTGCGCGCCCTTGCGGAGAGGGGTGATGTTGTAGATGTGCTCACATATCACGAAGGCATGGAATTCACGCTTCCTAACGTCTCGCTTCACCGGATTCCCCGTATGCCCTGGATTCGGAGCATTCGGCCCGGTCTCTCGCTGGCAAAAATTCTCTGTGACATTGTCCTGGCCTTCAAAGCGCTCCGGTTTGCCGTACGGGGCAACTACGGCTGCATCCATGCCGTGGAAGAGTCGGTCTTCATTGCTCTTTTCCTCAAGTGCCTCTTCCGTATCCCTTACGTTTACGATATGGATTCCCTTCTGTCACGGCAGATCGTGGACGCCTATCCCCGGCTGAAATTCATGCTGCCGCTACTCCGTGGACTCGAGCGAATCGCGGTACGGAATGCTGATGCCGTCGCCCCGGTCTGCCGGCAGCTCGCAGACGAGATTCAAAAATGGACCTCTGCCAGGGTTTGCATCCTGCAGGACATATCGCTGCTCGACATAAATCCTGACACTGAAGCCATCCCGATACGAGACCGTCTCAAGATCGACGGAACCGTTATCCTTTACGTCGGCAATCTCGAGTTCTATCAGGGAATAGATCTCCTGTTGCAGAGCTTCGCGCACATCGCCGACTCTGCACCCGACAGCTATCTCGTGATAGCAGGCGGCGATGACAAGACCATCGCGGCCTACAAAGCCAGGAGCAAAACGTACAACGGAGGCGATCGCGTGCACTTCATCGGTCCCCAGCCGGTGCGGCAATTAGGAGGCCTTCTTTCACAGGCTGACATCCTCGTTTCACCGCGCATTCGGGGAAACAACACCCCCATGAAGATCTACTCCTATCTCCACTCCGGCAGGGTGATCCTCGCAACCGCGCTTCCGACCCATACTCAAGTCCTGGACGAGGAAGTGTCGGCACTGGCTGATCCCGATTTCGTGGCATTCGGCGAGAAAATGCTCGAGCTCATTGACCACCCCGATCTCCGGTTGCGTCTGGGAGAGGCAGCCCGCAGGAAGGCCGAAGAAGAACACAGCTATTCCCGTTTGAAACAGCAGATCCGCTCCCTCTATGGCTGGCTCGACGAGCATGTATCGCGCAAGTCCCTCGCGGCCTCTGAAGCAAGCTGAAGCAGGAATATGAAAAGGAGCATTGAGGCGATCGCAGCAGCGGATTACGACGTGATCGTCGTCGGCGGCGGAATTCATGGAAGCTGGGTCGCACATGAGGCGGCACAGCAGGGCCTGAGTGTCTGCCTGCTCGAGAAGGGTGATTTCGGGCATGCGACCTCGGCAAACAGCCTGAAGATCATCCACGGCGGGATACGGTATCTGCAGAAACTCGATATCAGCCGCATGCGCGAGTCGATGCGGGAACAGACCGTCTTAATGGACATCGCTCCACATCTGGTGCACCCGTTACCCATCCTGCTGCCATGTTCACGGGGCTGGAAGAACAGGCTCTTCACCCTGAGAGTCGCCGGAATCCTGAACGACATGCTGCGGATGGGTGGGAGCGGTTCGATTCCACGTACAAGAACACTCTCCGGCGCGGCGTGTCGCGAACTCACCTCCTACCGGGCGATCAGGGAGATGGATGGAGCCCTGCTCTGGCACGATGCCCAGGTTCACAACTCCGAAAGGCTGGTCATCTCGATTCTGCACTCGGCAACCGCGGCGGGAGCACAGATAGCCAACTACGCGGATGTGACATCCCTGATCAGATCGGGATCGCGAGTCGATGGTGTGGAGGTCAGGGATGTGATAGACGGAGGCACATACAGAATCAGGGCGAGACTTACTGTCGTCACGGCGGGCCCCTGGTCGTCTTCGCTACTGCCTGACACCGAGCCTATACCACTGATCAAAGGCATCAATTTAGTGATCAAACGTCCCCCTCCGGGAGAGTTCGCCATCGGGCTGGAACGGAAATGCCCCACGAGCACAAACGCAGGCATGGGATTTGAAACAGGCCGCTTCTTCTTTGTTGTCCCATGGCGCCGGCAGACCATGATCGGGACCTACTATTTCCGGGCCGGCAATTCAGATCTCAGCCTGAAAGAGTCAGAAATCGACGAATTTCGCAGGGAGATAAACCGTGCGTCCGGTCTCGACATCAGACCGGATGAAATAGCATGGGTCCATGCCGGCCTGCTGCCTGCGCTGCCGGCAGGCAAAGGCACTCTGCGGCTGGCCGAAAGAAGCCTGATCTGCGATCACGGCCGGGAAAACGGCATCTCCGGTCTCATCAGCCTTGTCGGCGTCAAATACACCACCGCGCGGGCCGAGGCTCGTAAGGCGGTCGCTTTGTGCAACAGCAAGCTCGGACGCAGCCCGAAGGTTTCGAATCCACAGACTCCGATTTTCGGAGGCAATATATCCTGTTTCAGTAAATATGCCGATCAGGAGGCGAATAACCATCCCGCCGTTGATCCATCCTGGTTGAAAGGGCTTATCAGCAACTACGGTTCCGAATACTCGAGAGTGATCAATCGGGATAGCTCAAGGATGCGATCGTGCATTGGAAACCGGCCTTTCCTGACTGAGGCAGTCCTGTTTGCTGCACGGGAGGAAATGGCAGTCAGGCTGACGGATGTACTGCTGCGCCGCACTGACATAGGCGGCACCTCTGTTTTCGACGACAGCAGCCTGGTCGAATGCTGCACAATCCTTGCGGAAGAACTCGGGTGGGACGACCAGAGGAAACAATTGGAACTGGCGAACGCGCGCAGGGTCCTTCAGGCTCGGTGGGCCGGTCCGGATCAACCATGAGTGCCCGGTCCGAACGCCTGTCGAATCGACAATCGGCACTCGCGCTCTTTCACAAGTCGCCGTTGAAACAGCAGAAGTTCAGCCAGATCGTCAGGCTGCTCGGCCCCACAAATGGGCTTCGATGCCTCGATATCGGTGCGGACAACGGGGTGATCAGTCTTCTGCTGCGCGGCACGGGCGGATCGTGGAAAAGCGCCGACCTCGATGCACGCGCAGTTGAAATGATACGCGATCTGGTCGAAGACGACGTCTACAGCATCACGGGCCTGAAAACGCCTTTTGAAGAAAATGAATTCGACAGGGTGGTCATCGTTGATTTTCTGGAGCATATTCCCACAGACGCGGAATTCGCAGGAGAACTCCACCGGATTCTGAAGCCGGGAGGGGAAGTCATCGTCAACGTCCCCCGTTCCGGCAAAGGGGTGGTGGGAAGACTCAGGATACTGCTGAACCAGACAGACCGGAAACATGGACATGTTCGCCCCGGCTACACCGAAGACAGTCTCAAGGCTTTGTTCGAGGGGAAATTCGAAACGGTTGAGGTCCGTACCTACTCGAAGTTTTTTTCGGAGTCTGTTGACGCAGGAATCACATGCGCGCTCGACCTGCTCCGATCGAACGCGGAAAGTGAATCGAAGGGCCGGCTCGTGGATGTCGCGCAGGTTCAACGCAGGAAAAAACTCTTCCTGGCCTATTCCCTGCTTTATCCTTTTGTACGGTTTTTGATGTGGCTTGATCATCTCTGTTTCACCAGGGGACATATGCTGATCGCAAAATATCGCCATATATCGGAGAACTCAGAATGAGAATACTCGTCACAGGAGGAACAGGTTTCACTGGAAGCCATCTCACACGCCGACTTCTGGCAGCGGGACATGAAGTGCGGGTCGTCGACAATCAGAAGGGGATCTTCTATGAAGAGCTGTCCGGGCTTGGCGCAGAGATTACGATCGGGAGCGTTGCAGACGCCGCACTGATGGACAAGCTCGTCGAGGGTTGCGACGGAGTCCAACATGCGGCGGCGGCCTTTCGGAAAGTGAATCTCCCTCAATCGGTCTACTATGATGTGAACGTCAACGGCACACGGTACCTCCTCGAGGCGGCGCTCAAACACGGCGTGCAGAAGTTTGTCTATTGCAGCACTTGCGGGGTTCATGGTGATGTCAAGAATCCTCCGGCCGCAGAAGACGCGCCGATCGAACCTGAAGACTACTACCAGCTCACCAAATACCAGGGAGAAGAGGTTGTCCACGAATATCTTGCCAAAGGACTGGATGCGTGCATCATCAGGCCAACGGCCATTTACGGGCCGGGCGACCCGGAGCGGTTTCTGATGCTCTTCCGCCGCGTCAAAACAGGAAGATTCTACATGTTCGGCCCCGGCACGGCGCACTATCATCCGGTCTATATCGACAACCTGGTTGATGCGATGGTCCTGGCGATGGAAACACCGGCATCACGCGGCCAGACGTATCTCATCGCCGATGAAACATCGTATCCCATCGCGCGGCTGGTAATGGAGATCGGCAAGGTTCTCAACAAAAACGTCTCCATTATTCATCTCCCTTTCTGGCCACTCTGGACTGCCGCATTTATCTGTGAAAGCATCTACAGGTTCCTCCCCACAGAACCGCCGCTTTTTCGTCGGCGTGCCGACTGGTTCCGCCAGTACCGCTCGTTTGACATCAGCAAGGCCCGGCGCGAACTGGGATATGCCCCGAGAGTGGGGCTGAAGGAAGGGCTCAAAATGACTGCCGAGTGGTATCTCGCAAACGGCTATCTCTAGGCGCCGGCTGACAAGGAGACTGCAGGATGTGCGGAATTTGTGGCTTCACCTGGAATGACCCTGAGAATATCAGGCTGATGTCGGGAGTGATGGCACATCGAGGTCCTGATCAGGAGGGAGTCTTCTGCGACGAATCGATTTCCCTTGGACATCGGCGCTTGAGCATTATCGACCTGAGTGAAAACGGCACCCAGCCGATGTACAACGAGGACGAAAGCATGGTCCTGGTTTACAACGGCGAGATATACAATTTCCAACAGATTCGCGAAGAGCTGTTGGACAAAGGGCACGTTTTCCGCAGCCGCACCGACTCGGAGGTTATTCTCCATGCATATGAAGAGTACGGGATTGACTGCCTCGGCAAATTCATCGGCATGTTCGCCTTCGCTCTGTGGGACCGCCGGAAGAAGGTGCTGCTGATAACGCGGGACCGACTCGGAATCAAACCACTCTACTACTATCACAGGAGAGGACGATTTGCCTTCGCCTCGGAAATCAAGG
>JAAYAM010000078.1 GCA_012719355.1 Acidobacteriota bacterium | reverse complement strand
CCAGCGGAAGCCATGGTCACGGAAGCCTTCTTCCACATCCACCTCATCAGGCAGCCGCACGTCCTGTGGAATCGAATCCGCCAGTGAAATCATGCTCTGCCGCAATGCCTGTAGTTTGAGTTGGGTGCAGTCGAATACGAGATAGTCGAGATCCAAGATAAGCAATCGGATATGCTGCAACACGTATAAATCTGATTAACCTCAAGTCTTCTGAAAGGCTGAAGAACACGACCGCAGTCTTACGCCGTCTTAGATGTCGTCATCTTCGTCACAGGAATCTTCATCATCCCATTCCTCTTCGTCATCGGCGTCGTCGAAGCGGAACTCATCATCTTCGTCACCTTCATCATCGATAGGTGCAAGGTCGAATTCAACGGGATCGACGGATATCACCTCGAGTTCCACGCCGCATTCGGGGCACGAAATCACTTCTCCAACATCCTCGAACTCCTCATCGATAACGGCTTCGCATTCCGGACAGTAGCTCACAATTTACCTCCAATAGTCCCCGGAGACCGAGACGGACCTGTTGTTCTTTACCACCCCGAAAATTATTAGCACCCGACTTTTTCCAGGTCAAATCAATTTGTCCCCGGACCGTTCCTTTGTGACCTTACCATGATTGTGCTACCATTTCGTCGTGTCAAGCGTCAATAAAGTTCCTGCTTTTCGATGCTTCCGGAGCATGTTCTGCTATGAAATTTACCAGGATCCCAAGATTGTTTTTGCTGTTCAGTCTGGTTCTTGCAGGTACGGGAATCGCGCTCCATAACCGCGCTTCATTTCTTGTTCCAGCTCCTGTTCTCGCACAGGAACAGGATGAGCCGATGGGTCAGGCCTCCATATCTGTCTCCGTGGACATGGTTACCCTTCAGGTCCTGGTGACGGACAACAAAGGCAATGCGCTCACCGGGCTGAAACCAGAGAACTTTACCATCTATGAAGACAACGTCAAGCAGGAGATCAAGAGTTTTTCTCCTGTCGACGCAAACATTACCGTGGTCATGCTCGTCGAGTACAGCAACAACATCCAGTACTTCATTGATGAGGTCTGGAATGCGATGTACGGTTTTGCAAACACCCTGCGGCCCGGAGACTGGGCGGCCGTCATCGGCTACGACATGAACACCAGAATCATGTGCGACTTCACGCAGAACCGCCAGGAGCTCTATAAGGCGCTCAGGCAATTCATGTATCCTTCCTTCTGGGAAAGCAACCTGTCCGACGCACTGATCGAAACGCTCGATCGCACCCAGGAACTGGAAGGAAAAGTCGCGGTGCTGCTGATAAGCACCGGTCTCGACACCTTCAGCCGCCACACGTACGATGATGCGCTGAGGAAATGCAAGGAAGCCAACGCATCGGTCTATGCAATCGGGCTGGGGCAACATTTCCGCATACGCGCCGACGCCGCCGGCGTCATCAGCCAGGAAGAGAACCTCGACCTTCTCATGGGAGACAACCGGCTGAAATCCTTCGCCGACCTGACCGGGGGCGCAGCGTATTTCCCCCGTTTCCCAACCGAGCTTCCGGCGATATTCAACAATATCTCTCAGCTGCTGCGAAGCCAGTACAGCATTGCTTATGTGTCGAGCAATACGAAAAAAGACGGCAAATACCGCAAGATCAAAGTCGACGTCAAGACCGACCTCACCGACAATAAGGGGAAACCGCTCAAACTCAAGGTGGTCACACGCAAAGGGTATTACGCGCGCGAACTCTAGTCGCGCCGCTCACGGTTCAGCGTCCAGCGCCTTAGGGAACGGGATTGATGCTTTCAGTTGGTAAGCGTCCTCGATACCATGATAGTAACCTGAAAGAAGGCACGTGCGCCTGTAATGGAATTTCTCGTACAGCCGCAGCGCCGCAACGTTCTGCACGCTCACCTCGAGAATAACGGATCTTATCCCTCGACCGGCCAGCTCGTCGTGCACGAACCTCATCAACGCGGTTCCGATCTTCTTTCTCCTGACCTCGGGCGCCACGTCGAGAGTTATGATGTGCGCCGTGCGGCTCCTTCCCTCCATCCGCGCGAGGACAAATCCCACAATCCTGCGTGAATCGTCTGCGACGCGTGCTATGCTTTCCGGATGGTTGAGATTGAATGCCAGTTCCCAACGGGAGAATGCGATGTGTGGCGGGAAACAGGCACGGTCCATCACGAGGAGCTCTTCGAAATCGTCCGGGCGATAGCCGCGAATCCTTAGTGGCGGTTCCTGCATTCAGCTATTATACTTCGGCATTGGAACGACGTATCCTCTAACAGACCCTATGAACGATCACGAACGGCTCCAGCATAACCACGGCTCGAAGTGGGCGAGGTTCTGTCCGCGCTGCGGCGGCCGCCTCGAAGAACGGTATATCGAAGTCGAGCAGCACGTGCGCAAGGTCTGCTCCGGCTGCGGCTTCATTTTCTACCTGAATCCGAAGGTGGTTGCCGCAGCCATCCCCCGACAGGACGACCGTATATGGCTCGTCCAGAGGAGCATTGAGCCTGCGTCGGGAAGCTGGACTTTTCCGGGCGGATACGTCGACCTCGGCGAGAGCGTTGCCGAAGCCGCAGTCCGTGAGGCTTTGGAAGAAACGCGGCTCGAAATCCGCCTCGACAGCCTCTTGAACGTGTATTCTTATAAAGATGTCGGGATAGTGCTGGTCGTATACCGCGCCACCGTAACCGGGGGTACCGCGGGAGCGACGCCCGAAAGCCGGCAGGTCGTGGCCTTCCCGCTCGACGGGCTGCCGTGGAACGAACTCGCGTTCCCGTCGACACGCCGGGCTCTTGAAGACTACTTGCGTATTGACGATCAGGTCCGCCAAACCTGAAAGAAAGGAAATCCAGTGGCCGCTAAAATTCTCGTTACCGCCGCACTCCCTTATGCGAACGGCCCCTTGCACCTCGGGCACCTGGCCGGAGCTTACATTCCCGCAGACGTGTATGTGCGTTACCAGAGACTGAAAGGATCCGATATACTCTTCATCTGCGGCTCCGATGAACACGGAGTCCCGATCACGATTCGCGCCGACAGAGAGAATGTATCTCCGAAGGAAATTGTCGACCGCTATCACGACAGGATGAAGGAGAGCTTCCGGCGCATCGGGCTGGCGTTCGACAATTACTCCCGCACTTCGCTTCCGCTGCATCACAAGATCGCGCAGGACTTCTTCCTGAATCTGTACAACAAGGGATACATAAAGGAACAGTCGATCCAGCAGTACTACTGCCCTACCTGCCGCCGTTTTCTCCCCGATCGCTATATCGAGGGCGAGTGCCCGCACTGCCATCGCCAGGGCGCCAGGGGTGATCAGTGCGAGGCCTGCGGGCGCTGGCTCGAACCCGAACAGCTCCTGTCGCCCCAGTGCAAGGAGTGCGGTTCCACTCCCGAAATGAGAACGACCACGCACTGGTATTTCCGGCTCTCCGAATTCCAGCAGCGGCTCGAAGACTGGCAGACATCAAAGACCGACTGGAAAAGCAATGTCCGGGAGTTCTGCTCCGGCTGGTTCAAGGAAGGACTTACAGATCGCCCCATCACGCGCGACATCGACTGGGGCATCCCGGTTCCGCTTCCAAACGCGGACGGCAAGGTGCTCTACGTCTGGTTCGATGCCCCGATCGGCTACATTTCCTCGTCAGTCGAATGGGCTCAGAAGCAGGGCGCCCCTGACCGCTGGCGAGACTACTGGATGAACCCGGAGACGAAGCTGATCCATTTCATCGGCAAGGACAACATCGTCTTCCACGCCATCGTCTGGCCCGCCACCCTGATGGCCCACGGAGATTTCATTCTCCCTTCCCAGATCCCGGCAAACGAGTTTCTCAACATCGAAGGGGACAAGATCTCGACCAGCCGCAACTGGGCAGTCTGGGTGGATGACTATCTCGAGGTCTTCCCTCCCGATCCGCTGCGCTACTGGCTCGAATCGAATGCTCCAGAGAGCAAGGATGCAGATTTTACCTGGAAGGATTTCCAGACGAGCAACAACAGCGAACTGGCAGACGTGCTTGGGAACCTGATTAATCGCAGCCTGTCTTTCATCGAGAAGAATTTTGAGGCGAAGGTGCCGCCTTCCGGAACCCTCAGAGATCCCGACCGCGCCATCCTGGCCGAGATCGGCAACGCCACACGGCGGATCGGAGCGGCCATTGAAGATTTCCAGGTCAGGGCCGCCGTCGGCGCGCTGATGGATCTGGCCCGCTCAGGGAACAAGTATTTCAATGACGAAGCACCGTGGAGTTCTTTCAAGGTCGACCGCGCCAGGTGCGCCACAACACTGAACACGACAGTTCAACTTCTCGCTGCGCTTGCCGTCCTCATGGAACCTTTCCTTCCGTTCTCAGCCGAGAAGCTCTGGCGCATGCTCAATGCGCCGGGATCGCATCACGATCAGCGCTGGAACGACGTGCCGGAACTCAGGCTTCCTGATGGACACCCGCTGGGGAAACGCGAGATCCTATTCAGCAAGATAGAGGACGCAATCATTGAAGAGCAGATCGCAAAACTGAAGAAATGAAAGCCAAGGCGGAAGGTGCCGGCTATAGACGGACCTGATCGACCACCGTGATGCCGTAGCCCTGCAGGCCGACGATCTTCTTCGGATGGTTTGTCAGCAGCCGGATCTTCTTGATCCCAAGTGCGCGCAGGATCTGGGCACCAATGCCGTGCAGGCGCAGATCGTTGCTGCTTCTGGCCGATCTCTCCTCGATGCGGGTGGCGCCGGCATCTTCGATTGCGTACGACCGGATTTCTTCGACCAGGTTCAAACCCTTCTCTTCCTGTCTGAGATAGATCAGAACGCCGCGGCCCGCATCGTGAATTGTCTTCAGGGCCGTCTTCAATTCGTTTCTGCCGCCGCTGCGCAGCGAGTAGAACACGTCCGCCATGGTCGACTGTGAATGCACACGCACCATCAGAGGTTCATCCGAAGCGATATCACCTTTCACAAGCGCGATATGGTGTTCGCTGTCCAGCTCGTTTTCGAAAACCATCACCCTGAAATCGCCGAATTCCGTCGGGAAATCGGCTTCGGCCACCGGCTTGACGAAAGTCTCGGTCTTGAGCCTGTAGGCGATGATGTCGGCCACGGTAACGATCTTGAGCTGGTGCTGTCGTGCCACCTCCATGAGTTGAGGGACACGGGCCATCGTGCCGTCCTCGTTCATGACCTCGCATATGACGCCAGCCGGATAGAGTCCCGCCAGGCGCGCAAGATCGACCGAGGCCTCGGTCTGTCCCGCCCTCATCAGAACTCCACCGGAACGCGCTCTCAACGGAAAAACGTGTCCAGGCCTTGCAAGGTCTGAAGGAACCGTACGCGGATCGATTGCGGTAAGAATCGTTCTCGCGCGGTCGGCGGCGGAAATCCCCGTCGTCACGCCATGCCGCGCTTCTATCGAAACCGTGAATGCAGTGCCGAATTTGCTCGTGTTTTCCCCTACCATCATCGGGATGTGAAGCTCGTCAAGCCGCTCCCCGGTCATGGCAAGACAGATCAATCCACGGCCGTATTTGGCCATGAAGTTTATAGTCTCAGGGGTGACTTTGACCGCGGCAGCCGTCAGATCCCCTTCATTCTCGCGGTCCTCGTCGTCCACCACGATGACGATCCGGCCCTGACGAATATCCTCAATTGCCTCTTCTACAGTGTCAAATCCCAAAACTCACCTCTTTGATCGAGGGGGCCGCTGTGCGCGCGAGCAATCCCCGGTAGTTCCTGCGCCGGCACCCTCCCTGCGCGAACCGCTATTGTAACCATCAATCGTATCCGATATCACAAAAAAATGTTAACTACGAATGTGTTACGACACGAATTGCTGTAGAATCGGAATTCTCGCTATGATTCGCGCTACCTGTGTCTATCTCTTTGTCGGCCTTTACGTCCTGCTGTTGGGGCCTTTCGGTATCCTCTGGACCATTCTTTCGGGCAACAGCGCGCTGATGTACCACATGGCGCGCTTCTGCATACGTGCGGCCGGATGGATGTTCGGAATCAGAGTCGCGATCCATGGGAGAGAGAAGATCGCCCCCGGTGTGACTTATGTGTTCCTTTCCAATCATCAGGGGAACTTTGACGGTCCGGTCCTCATGCACGTCATCCCGAGAGACTGGGGCGCCCTGATCAAACAGGAGATGATGCGGATCCCGGTGCTTTCAACGGTCCTGAGGCTGGCGCAGTTCATCCCCATAGAACGCAGGAATCCGAAAAAAGCGCATCTCGGGATAGATCGCGGTGCAGCGCTCCTGAAGCGGGGCAAATCCTATCTGGCATTTCCGGAAGGAACCAGATCCAGGGACGGGCATCTCGGAGAATTCAAGAAAGGGGCGTTCATAATGGCCATCAAGGCGCAGGCGCCGGTTCTCCCGATCACCATCATCAACAGTTCGTCAATTCAGCGTCCCGGAGAGTACCGCATCAGGCCCGGATCCATCGAGGTATTCATCCATGATCCGATCGAAACCACGGAAATGACACTCGAGGATCGCCAGCGGCTCATCCACCTCACACGCGAAGCAATAGCGTCGCGCCTCCCGGAAGCCCATACGGTTAGATGCGGGGCTTCCTGAGCCACCGGAGAGTCCCTTTCCTGTCGGTCGTCACACTGGTGAGGGTTTGGGTGAACTGGCGCACCTGGTGTTTCAGCAGCAGCGGATTGTCCTGATCGTCAAGGAACCAGCGCTCGGCAGATCGATCGTCCGCCACCCTGATCGCCGGCAGCAGGATCACGGATCGGTTCACTTCGACCTCGATCTGCTCTTCCCCTTTGTTCGTCAGAACCGCGGGAACGCCGTCCAGGGTACATCTGGCTTTCTTCTTCTCCTTCAGGTCGCGGAATATGCGGCCGCTCAGCCATAGGGTCGTGACACCCTTCTTATTGGTGTTGATTCCCGACTCGAACATCCGTGTGGTGGCAAACGCCTTTGCACCCTCGAGATCACGTGCGGCCATGAAAACCGTGCCCTGCGTCTGCTCGTCCTCCCACTCCAGCAAACGGTCCGGCAGAAACTCGGCGATCCGGACGACGAAACTTCCGTCATATTCGCCGCTGCGGATACTCCACACCAGAACCGTGTCCCGGCCGAATACCGGCATTGATGCCGACGCCGGCGCCATGACAGCCAGGGCCGCAAACAACAGGAGAGAACAAAAAGATTTTCGGAAGCGTCTCATCTTCAGAATCCCTGACTCTTCAGGTATTCAGCGGTCAGTTTCGAACCGCCTGCATCGTTCTGTCTCTGCCCCAGCTGGAAGAACCGCTCGAAATACTTGCCCAGAATGTCGACTTCGAGGTTGACGAGGTCGCCTGTCGCGAGCCGTTTCAGATTGGTCGACTCGAACGTATGCGGAATCACCGCAACCGAAAAGACCCTGTTCTTCAGCGATGCTATGGTCAGGCTTATCCCATTGACGGCGATAGATCCCTTGTAGACGAGATAGCGCTCGAGTTCCCCGGGGAATTCAAACAACATCTCAAATCCTTCTCCGCTGGCCGCTCTGGAGAGGAGCTTTCCTACACCATCAACGTGTCCGAGAACGAAGTGCCCGCCGAGCCGGTCTCCGATCATCAGGGAACGCTCCAGATTCACTTCGCTCCCCTGCCTGGCCTGTTTGAAATTGCTGACCCGGAGCGTCTCGGCCGAGACGTCGCACACGAAGAAACCGGAGCCCACACGGGTGGCGGTAAGGCAGACGCCGTTTACCGAAACCGAATCACCGATCTTCACACCGCCGGTGATTGAAGGAGCCGCTATGGTAACGAGAGCTCCCTGGGAAATGAAGCGCAGCTCCTGAATGGTTCCTACTTCTTCCACTATTCCAGTAAACACGATTACTCCCCTGACCGTACGAATCTTACCCGCTCACGGAGCGCATGAAAAGTCCGCCCGCCGCATTATTGCTTCCCCATTCTCCTGCCGATCCGAAGTATGCGCTCAACCTCGAGCGGTGTCAGGCGGCGGTATTGCCCGACTGCAAGCCCGTCACTGGTCAAAAAGCCGATGCGCACACGCCTGAGTTTCTGGACCGGGTGGCCGATGGACTCGAACATCTCCCTGATCTGGCGGTTCTTCCCCTGTGTCAGCGTCACCTCGAACCAGTTTGTTTCCTTTTCCCTGATAGGAACGATCCTGCAGGGGGCCAGCCGGACTCCCGTTTTCAGCCTCAGCCCTTTCCGCAGCCGGATCAACTCCTGCTCCTCCGGTGTCGATCGCACCTTCACGTGATAGACCTTCGGCATATGCCTGCCGGCGGTGGTCACGATTTTTGCAAAGTCGCCGTCATTGGTCAGCAGGATAACCCCTTCGGTATTGTAGTCGAGCCTTCCGACCGGATAGATCCGCCTGCTGGTGTCGATGAGATCGGTGACTTTGACTCTTCCTTCCGGATCCGATACGGAAGATATGACCTGCCGAGGCTTGTTGAGAAGAAAATAGAGCTTCTGCGGGAGTCCGTGAATCAGCTTCCCGTCGACCTTGATGTGATCGCGCTGCGGATCGGCCTTGGCGCCGAGCCGGGTGACGATCCGGCCGTTCACGGTCACTCTTCCCTGCTGTATCAGTTCTTCAGCATGCCGGCGCGACGCGAGTCCCGCCGCGGCAATGATCTTCTGCAGCCGTTCTTCTTCACCCATATAAACCCGTCTACAGCTGTTCCCCGGCGATCTGACTGAATTCCTCGAGCGTCGGAAGATCCGAAAGGCTGTTGAGTCCGAAGTGGATCAGGAACTCCTTCGAAGTCCCGTACAGTATCGGACGGCCGACGACAGCTTTGCGCCCGACTATCGCTACCAGTTTACGCTCCAGCAGCGTCTGGAGGGCAGTGCTCGATTTCTTCCCGCGTATCGCCAGGATTTCGGCCAGAGTAACGGGCTGCTTGTAGGCGATCACGGCCAGAGTCTCCAGCGCCGCCATTGAAAGCTTTGCGCTCGGGCGCGTCTTGAGATAGGTGCGGATCCGCTCGTGGTGCTCAGGACGCGTCGTCATCCGGTATCCACCGGCCACCTCGCGGATCATCATCCCGCCGGGACGAGCGTTGAAACTCTCCACCATGGTCTTGAGAGCCTGATCGAGAATGTCCTTGCTTTCCTCCGGAAAGATTTCTCTGAACTGCTCCGGCTTAACGGGGTCCTCGGCAACGTAGATGATAGCTTCCATTATGGCCTGTATTTCCACTGGTTCCATATCGCTCAGGCTGTTTCCTTCAGTTTGGAAATTTGGATTTCGTCAAATGCCTTCTTCTGGTAAAGCCCGATCTCCCGCAGGCGCACAAGCTCCAGGAGTGCAAGGAACGTCACAACCAGATGGCGCCTGGTGCGTGCTTCCAGGAGAAAACTCGAAAACAGAAGTTTGTCATGCACCAGAAAACGCCTTCTGATGTCTTCGATCTTCTGTTCGATTGTGACTTCTTCCTGCTCCAATTCCATTACGCGCTGCTCTTCGAAGCGCTTCACGACTTCGCGGAAGGCGCTCAGAAGATCAAACAGGGTTACGGCCACCACCTCATTCCCGTCTTCCAGCGCGTCGTCGGGCGGCTTGCTCCATACGGAATTCTCGACCTCTTCGCGCGTATAGAGCATCTCGGCGGCGTTCTTGAATTTCTGATGTTCCAGCAGCTGATAGACCAGCTCAGTTCTCGGATCCTCTTCCTCCTGCTGTTCGTCAGGTTTCTTTTCCTGGGGAACGAGCATTTTGGATTTGATGTAGATCAGGGTGGCGGCCATCATGAGCCACTCGCCGGCGACGTTGATATTCAGCTCCTTCATTATATCGAGATATTCCAGGTACTGCTCGGTGATCCCGGCAATCGGGATATTCCAGATATCGATTTCTTCTTTCTTTATCAGGTGGAGAAGGAGGTCGAGAGGCCCTTCGAAGGATTCCAGCCGAATCGTAATCGACGACTCGCCGGCGGTTTCCTGGAATTCCTCGACGTTTGGGTTGTCTCCATTCTCCATGGCTATAGCAATGCGCTTTCGATGACGAGGATGCTCAGAGAAAAAAGCAGGACCGCCAGACTGATGTCGATGTTCCGAAGAAAGTCCACACGTGTTCCCCAGGTTCAAAATAAAGGCCCCTCACTATACCAAATCAGCGCCCGGGCCCAAAATCGGTTTTTTCGGCGGAAAGCCGGGAATGGTCATTTGCCTTGCCGCCCTTCTACGCTGATGCTAGAATTTCCGTTCTTAGGCAAACCAAATGGGCTGGCTACTCTCTGTCACGATTTCGCTCTACACACTGGGCTTGCTCCAGTCCATCCTGGGTT
>JAAYAM010000077.1 GCA_012719355.1 Acidobacteriota bacterium | reverse complement strand
GGCCCGGTTGAACCGTGCCTCGTGCCTGAACTGCGGCAGAACGAAATCTGCGCCAAGCTCCCGGTTGAGCCTTGCCAGCAGGTTCAGATTGAATGCGGCCGTCACTCCGGTCGGATCGTCATAGGCCTTCAGGAGCAGTTCCTCCGGCTTCACCAGATCTGTGCCGAGCACCAGGGCGTCTCCGGGATCCATGAAGCGGCGTACCTGCTGCAGAAACCGAATCGCCGATTTTCTGTTGAAGTTTCCTATCGTGCTCCCCAGAAAGAGCACCAGGAGATAGACTTTCGATGAGCGTCGCTGGCCCACCTCGCGGAGCCCGTCAAGGTATTCATGCTTCATCTCGATCACCGTCACCTGCTCCAGCCCTTCCAGTTCCCGACTGCAGCGTGACAGGGCGGACGATGAAATCTCGATTGGAAAATAGGTGATCGAACGCTGCCGCTGAGAAAGGGCCTCGAGCAGACAGCGGGCGTTCTTTCCGCTGCCGCTGCCGAGTTCCGCAACCACCACCGGCCGCGGAAGGCGCCGGACCAGTTCTCCACAATTAGCCCGCAGCAGCCGTTCACCGGCCCGCGCCAGACCGTACTCGGGAAGGACGCATATCGCTTCAAAGAGCGCCGATCCGAGTTCGTCGTAGAGATACATGCACGGGAGCTCTTTCTGTTCCTTCCTGCCGAGCCCCAGCCGAACGCTGTCAATCATGGCAGACACAGAATAGGTGTCATCACTCGTCATGAGGTCGATTCCCTTTTTTCCAGGGGGGAACGGTTGAAGAAGGAGGAGGGGGACGCCCCGGCCGTTCCAGCTGCCAAGTCGCGGCAGCCGGAACCGTCGGGGGAGAGTGATGCAGGATTCCAGGAAACGACTATTGCTTCATGGAATCCACAAAAGAGTGAAAGCTGGGTTTCCATCGGGCGACGGTACGTTCCGGCCCGGTGAATTTTATGAACCAGGGACCGCTCGCAGTCTCCGCAATAATACCCAGCATGCGGTAGCCCGGTTTCGGTTCACCGGCGCCCTGCATCGGACCCATTGAACTGAAATAGGTGCCGCTGACATCGACGATTGTCACATGGATGCCATTGACGTCTTTGTGTGACGTTGTGGCCTTGTCGGATACCGGTTTTCCATCCGGAGTCTGAAACTGGCCGACCCAGCGGTCCACGTTCGCCTGTGGAGTTCCACCCCCGCCGGCGAAGTAAAAGACCACAACTTCCGCGTCTTCACTGTCTTGCTCCACGCGCGGAAGTCTGTACTGCAACTTCCTGGACGAAGACGACGGGCTCTCCTCAACCCAGCCTGCGGGAACGTCGAATTTCAGCGCGTCATTCGTTTCACTCCCGGCAGGGCCGTGGGCGGACTCGGGTCCTGGTCCTGACGAGCAGCCCGCCGCAAGCACACATCCCAGCAGCAGGAGTCCGGAGAGAAGGCGTCGTCTTATCTGCTTCATGTTCCTCTCTAACCTACTACAATGTTAACAAGCTTCCTGGGGACTACAATCACCTTGCGGATCGACGCCCCTTCTATGTACCTCTGCACCTTACTGTCGGCCAGCGCAGCCTGCTTCACATCCTCCTGACCTGCATTCGCCGGCACAGTAATACGTCCCCGAACTTTGCCGTTAATCTGGACCGGGAGTTCCACCGTGCTCTCTTCGACGTACTTCGGATCAAAGACCGGCCATGATTCATACGTAAGCGATTCCGAATGCCCAAGAATCTGCCAGAGCTCTTCGCAGATATGCGGAGCCATCGGGGCGAGCATCAGCACGAAAGAGTTCATGCAGGACAGCGGACGGGAATCCTGGCCGGTGAAATAATTGACGAACTCCATCAGGCGGCTGATTGCAGTATTGAAGCTCAGAGTCTCCATGTCCTGCGTTACAGCTTTGATCGTCTTGTGCAGCACCCGGTTCTGTTCTTCGGTCGGATCCGCCCCTTTTACCACCTTTGGATTCAGCTGCAAGGCATCGGCCGATTCATCCACTATCATGCGCCAGGCGCGGTTGAGGAACCGGCTGATTCCTTCAACTCCCTGCATGCTCCAGGGCTTGGTGCTTTCGAGCGGACCCATGAACATCTCGTAGAGACGCGTTGTGTCGCTGCCGTAACGCTCGATCGGAACGTCCACCGGGATGACGTTGCCGCGCGACTTTGACATCTTCTCCGTCTCTCCTGCGAGCTCTTCATCGGTCTCGGCATGGAAGGCCTTTCCTTCTTCAAACCTTATCTGGCGGTACGGAACTATCCGGCCTTCAGAGGTACGGTAGGTGACTGACAGGATCATTCCCTGGTTCACCAGTTTCTGGAAAGGCTCCATCGTTGAGACATATCCGCGATCGAAAAGCACTTTGTGCCAGAAGCGCGAGTAAAGAAGATGCAGAACGGCGTGTTCGGCCCCTCCGACGTACAGATCCACGGGCATCCAGTAGCGTTCCTTTTCCGGGCTCCATGGCTCTTTTTCATTGCGCGGATCACAGAACCGAAGATAGTACCAGCAGGAGCCGGCCCACTGGGGCATGGTATTGGTTTCCCGCGCGAAATCCCTGCCGTCCCTGCGCACTCTTATCCATTCGGTCGCTTTTCCGAGCGGCCCGTCCGGGCGTCCTGTGGGTTTGAAGTCCTCCATCTCCGGCAAAAGAACCGGCAATTCATCCAGTCCCACCGCTCTTGTCAAACCGCTGGGTTTCCCATCCGGATCGAGTTCATGCAGAATCGGTATCGGTTCTCCCCAGTAGCGTTGCCTGCTGAAGAGCCAGTCGCGCAGCTTGTATTTGACCGCGCCACGCCCGATTCCGCTCTTGAGAAGCCAGCTGGTGATCCGCCCCTTGGCTTGCGTCGTGGGAATGCCGTCGAGTGAGACTTCTGCGTTCGACGACTGCATCCCAAGGCCGTCGCCGGCGAAAGCTTCCGGCAGCTCTGCAATCACCCGTGCGTATGTTTCGACATTCAGCCCCGGCTGCATTCTCTCGAGCCATTCCGCCGCGGGTGCTACTACCGCCCGGACCGGGATCCTGAACTTCCGGGCGAACTCGAGATCCCTCTGGTCGTGGCCCGGCACTGCCATGATCGCACCGGTACCGTAGCTGATCAGGACATAATCGGCGATCCAGACCGGGATGCGCTCTCCATTGACAGGATTCGTCGCGTACCCGCCGGTGAACATTCCGCTCTTCTCGCCGCGGCCCGCGATGCGGTCCTCTTCACTGGTTCTTGCAACGCGCTGCCGGTAATCGTCCACCTCTGCACGGTGTTCGTCCGTGGTGAGCCGGTCGACCTGCGGGTGTTCCGGAGCAAGTACCATGTATGTGGCGCCGAACAGGGTGTCCGGACGCGTCGTGTACACGCGAATGGCTTCAGGGCCGGGCTCTTCCGGAAACCCGGATTTCTTTCTGGAGGAAATCCAACTGTCGAAAGAGGCGCTTTCTCCAATAAAGAAATCCACCTCAGCTCCTTCACTGCGTCCAACCCAGTTCCTCTGCATCTCCTTGATCGGCTCCGGCCAGTCGAGTATGTCCAGGTCCTCGAGGAGTCGGTCTGCATAGACCGTTATCCTGAGCATCCACTGCCGCAGCGGGATTCTTTGAACAGGATGATTGCCGCGTTCAGAACGGCCGTCGATCACTTCTTCGTCCGCAAGCACTGTTCCGAGCGCCGGGCACCAGTTTACGGGCGACTCCGCCTGATATGCGAGCCGGAACGAGTCCTGGTAGAGCCGCAGAGCCGCTTCTCCCTGGCTGCGGATCGACTGCGGAATCGGCAGTTCCGAAATCGGTCGCCCCTTCCCCTTGCGCTTCCTGCCGGCAGGATCCACCCACTCGAATTCGCTGTCAAACCAGGTGTCGAACAGGAGCAGGAAAATCCACTGCGTCCACCGGACGTAGTCCGGATCGGTAGTAGCGAATTCTCTATCCCAGTCATAGCTGAAGCCGAGCTGTTTGATCTGGCGCCTGATATTGGCGATGTTCCGTTCAGTCGTGACCTGAGGATGCGTGCCGGTTTCGATCGCGTACTGCTCAGCCGGCAGCCCGAAAGCATCGTAGCCCATCGGGTGCAGGACGTTGTACCCTCTCATCCGCTGAAAGCGGCAGTACATGTCGGTTGCGCTGTACCCTTCAGGGTGGCCGACGTGCAGTCCTTCTCCCGAAGGATAGGGGAACATATCGAGTACATACAATTTGGGTTTGGAGCTTTTGTCTTCCGCACTGAAGGTCTTGTGGCGTTCCCAGTACTCCTGCCATTTAGCTTCAAGAGCACGGGGATCATATACAGGCATCTCAGAATCCTCCTCCGTAAACGAGAGAGAATATCGAGCTTTGCCCAATATTTAAAGTGCTATCTGGGTGAAAGCCCCGGAGTTCTAATCGAAGCGTCCGAGCGCGTAATAGGGGAATGTGGGGGCTGAAGAGCCCGACTCCGGCTCGATCGTGAGAATTGCTGATGAGGCATTCCCGGCTTGTTCCGGGATGGCGAACCTGACCATCGTGGTCCCGGCAGGATTTATCTGCAGAATTCCTGCAGGTATCGTCTGTCCGGTCGGCAGAAACCAGAATTGGTATGTCTTTCCTTCCGGCGGCTCGGGAAATGCTCCAACAACCAGACACTCGTTGAGTTCCCGATCCCACACGAGCGCTCCCATCGGTTCGGGTGCGGCAGGCTGTCCCTTGAGATGCGCCAGGCGGCTTCCGGGCTTACTCAGCGACTTGAGCAGCTGCTCCAACTCCTCGATTCTTGACTTGCGGCTGTCCAGTAAACTCTGGAGATCTGCCATATCCGAGCGGGAAGTCGCCAGCTCATTCGACAGCCGGACAGTTCTGTCCTGCTCAATCTTCCATGAATAGCCGGCAACGGCTGCGGCCACTACCAGAGCCGCCACCAAAACCCACGCAAAAATGGAGTGTCTTTCCTTTTCAGGTTGTCTGAACAGAGAGGATGGCACGGAGGCATTAGTCTCCTTTGCCGGTGGATTCGGTTGCCTGGAGGGCGCAGGATTCTGCGTTTCGCGCTCGATACGGGCCGAGAGAAGGTCGTGGATGTAATCGGGTGGCGCTATTTCGTCGACCGCGAACCCAATAGTGACAGCGGCGCGTCTGAATCTCCTTACCTCGGCCTCACATGTAGAGCAGCCTTCCTTCATGTGGATCTCGAGGCTGCAGGCTTCGTGCTGGGTAAGGGCTCCGAGCGCGTACAGCGATGCCGTCTCCCTCAGCTCTTCAGTAGCGCGTTCGTGCCTCACTCTTTCCCTCCGTCAGCCATGTTCTCTTTCTGCAGCGACTCACTCAATGCTGTCAGTCCGAGCCTGGCATGCGTCTTCACCGCTCCGAGCGGTCTTCCGGTCAGTGCAGCTATCTCATCGGAGCTCATACCGGAGAAATACGCAAGCTCAAGGATTTCTCTCTGGAGCGGAACCAGCGATTCCATACATGACTGCGCAAGAGTCTGCCGGTCAGGTGCGACACGCTTTTCGACCTCTCCCTTCGACGGATCATTCTTTACCTGTCGATTCCGTTCGATCCGGGCCGCCGCCATGTCGTGGCCCATCGCCATCAGCCAATCCAGAACCGGGACTCCGCCATCGTATGAGGCCGCATGCTTCCAGATGCCCGTATAAAGGTTCAGGAGCACTTCTTCTGCCGTACTCCTGTCGCCCAGAATCCTCACCGCAAGTCCGAAGAGGAGCGGACTCGTCCTGTCGTACAGCGTCATCAGCGCTGATCGATCGCCTTCCCCGATCCGATTCAGCAGCGCGAGGGCGGTTTCATCATTGAGCGGAGCCTGGCCGTCTTTATCCAAGTTTGTTCCCCAGGAAAGATGATTTTCAAGACGAAAACAATATTACACCAGGTGCGATGAAATCTCCCCATCGAAGAAGAGATTTAACATGACTACGGTGTCTTCCGGTTCCGGATGGCGGCATCAATGAAAGCCGCCAGACGCGTCAGAGCCCGTGTTGCGGGCGCGTCAGGGTTCGTCTCCCCAAGGAGCCGGCGTCGCATGACAGAATGTTTCACCGCGGTATCAACCGGAATGGAGCCTGCAAGCCGTATCCGCACGGGATCGGTTTCCTGACTCTCGAAGTGAGATGAGATGACTTCCTGCAGGTGAGCCGCAATCCGTTCACCTGCGTCTGCAGAAGCCGGTGATGGCCCGGATTGATTCACGACGAGAAGGAAGTCTCTTGTTCCATGGGTATGGTAAAGGACTTTGATGGTGGCGTAGGTGTCCATCAGGCAGGTTGGTTCCGGAGTGACCACGAGCATGATTTCATCCGCCAGGCCTGCAAAGAACATGACCACGTCTCCTATCCCGGCTCCGGCATCGAACAAGATCGCATCATAACGCTCTTCGAGTGCAGCAATGGCTGATTCCACACCGGCTGTGAGACGTTCGGTCAGGACCGTCCCCTCCGGCAGACCTGAAGCCGCCGGAACGAAATCGAACCCCCTGGTGGACTGCAGGACCTGTTCGATCGACTGCTCCCCACGAAATGACTCCTGTATTGTGGAAACGGGCGTGATACCGAGTATGACATCGAGGCTTGCGAGACCCAGATCTGCGTCAATGACCAGTATTCTGCGGCCGAAGGTCGACAGTGTTGCCGCGAGATTGGCCGTGATGATCGATTTGCCGACGCCCCCTTTTCCGCTCAGTAATGCGTATCGGCGGGCCCTTTTCCGCTCGCTACCCATTCAACCGTTCCTCGAAACTGATGTTCATCAATGCAGACTTTTCATGGCTCGAGACGAAAATCGGCTCTGTATGCCTGTAACACATACGCCCCCTGCCGGACCGTTTGGCCATGTACATTTCCTGGTCGGCCAGGGAAAGCATTACCGACGACGTGATCGACGTTGCGTTCGGGTCCGTCCATACCAGTCCTACGCTCGTCGTGAGTTTCAGGACGATGTCATCGATGGTTGCGGTAAATGGGTTGAGCGAAGCGTGTATCCTGGTTGCAGCCTTCAGAGCATCTTCCGGGGTACAGTCGGGCAATATGATTGCGAACTCCTCACCGCCGATGCGAGCGGCCGTATCCATGCTTCTCATGCTTTTCTTCATCTGAGCTGCCACGGATTGGATCACCTTGTCCCCGACGCTATGGCCGTACGTGTCATTTACGTTCTTGAAATGATCGATATCAATCACCATCAATCCACAGGTCCCGGCGGTGCGCATGCTGCGCTCGATTTCTCTGTTCAGGACTGCATGGAAGAAGGTGGCGTTGACCAGGCCTGTGAGTCCGTCATGCACCGACAGATCGCAGAGAGAATTGATGATGTACTGGAGCTGCTCGGACGGGTCTTTGCTGACGCTTGCGGGATCCCGCCGTCCCGCATTCTCCAGTATCCGACACGCAGCTGTCAGATCGAGATTTTTCCAGTCCCTCGGATGGTCTTCACTCATTGCCTATGTTTCCAACTCCTTCACCACCTATTCGGCATCCTTGCGACAGTTCGGCAGAGAAAATCTGAAAAAACTGTCGGTCCGAACCAAAAACGGCAAGGATATAGAAGATGTGATCACAAAGGGAGAGGAAAGCTCGAATATACTGAACTTATCGCGGCCCAAAAACTGCTATGATTGATCCATATACCGTGGCGGTCTGGATGATGACGAGCTTTCTTCCTTGGATGGAGACAAGATGATGAAAAGTGCCACCTTCCTTTCCATGCTTACGCTGGTTTTTGCGGTTTCGGTGTGCGCCGCGGCAGGCCAGAGCCTGCAGCCGGGTGACCCGGATCAGGCGGGCTTCGAATTGTCATGGCGGATGGATACGACCCGGGATGGCTTCGTCTCGCGGGATGAATGGGAAAGGTTCTTCACCGATCACGACAAGGACAATGACGGACAGCTCTCACTGGAAGAGCTTCGTTTGTCTCTGAGAGTTGACGAGGAAGAAGTGGACGATGCCGATCATGGAAGGCTGGCCGCGTTCGAACGCCTCGACGCCAATACCAGCGATCTGATTGAGCCCGAGGAATGGCCGGGGAAAGCCGTGGATTTCCAGTACATCGATTCAAACCGCGATGGAGTGCTCAGCCGCGAGGAATTCCTTTCAAGAAAAGCGAGATGGTGGAACGAAAGATTCGAAAATCTCGATTTGAATGGAGACGGGATCATAACTCGCTCCGAATGGCTTGACTCGACGTCCGTTTTTGACAGGCTCGACCGCAACAGGAACGGCGTTCTTGACCGCCGTGAATTCTACAATCCCCGCTGACCATCCCGGCCGTTACGCCGCATGGGCGGGGTACCGCAATACAAGGCCATCGCGACCCGAATCGGTGATGTCGCGCCAAAACCGGGGCTGCGGAGGGATGTTCAACTTTTCCTGTGCTGAATCGCCCATTACCGTGTAGAATTGGGCGATTCTGGTTTTCCGGTTCTTGAGTTCCTCTTCTCGCGCACCAGACTCTTCCAACATCCCGAACAACTGTCAATCGCCTGGAGGGATTGTCGAATGAGCCTTGTCCGAAACTGTTTCCTCGCAATTGCGGTGCTCTTCTTCCTGTCCCCTGGACATACTTCCGTTCAACCGAGAAGCCCCGAGCAGTTCTTCGGACATCGTGCTGGTGCGGAAAAGAAGCTGATCCAGTGGGACAGGCTGATCGCCTACCTGCAGGAACTCTCGGCAACGACGGACCGGCTCAAGTTTCATCACCTGGGAGAGAGCACCATGGGGAATCCCCTGGTGATGGCGGTGATCTCTTCCCCCGGCAATCTGAGGGAACTCGATCACTACAGGGAGATAAACCGAAGGCTCTTTGATCCGCGTACCATTTCCGACGAGGTCCAGGCGCGAAAGCTGATCAACGAAGGAAAGGTGTTCGTCCTCGTTACCTGCAGCATTCACTCTAACGAGATCGGTGCGAGCCAGATGTCGGTCGAGCTGGCGCATAGACTGGTGACGGAAAAGACGCCGCAGATCGACGCTATTCTGGATGGTGTGGTATTCCTGCTGGTTCCCAGCCTTAATCCCGACGGCCACATCATGATCACAGACTGGTACAACCGGACCGTCGATACTCCGCATGAAGACGCGCCCTTGCCATGGCTGTTCCATCCCTATACCGGCCATGACAACAACCGTGATTCGTTCATGTTCACCCAGAAAGAGACGCGGCTCATCGGCAAAGTCCTTTATCAGGACTGGTTCCCTGCAGTCTGGCTCGACCTGCACCAGATGGGCTCCGCAGGACCACGCATCTTCGTGATGCCCGCCATGGACCCCATCAATCCGAACGTGGATCCGCTCATCTACCGCAATGCCGGGCTGCTTGGTTTCTCGCAGGCGGCGGCGCTCGAGCGCGAAGGGAAGAATGGAATCATCTATGGCGACGTCTACACCTACTGGTGGGAAGGCGCCATGGCGTGGGCTGGACTGTGGCACAACATGATAGGGCTTCTGACCGAAGTCGCCTCAGCCCGGTTGGCGGGAACAATCGAGCAGGAGTTGGCGGATCCGCAATCCCCTCGGGTGAATACAACACTCCCGCAGAACGGCAAGCTGCTTCCGCCTCCCGCCGATCTGAACCCGCGGGTGCAGTATCCGCAGCCGTGGCGCGGAGGAAAGTGGTCGTTGCGCGATATTGTCGATTACGAGCTGATTGCGACCATGGGATTGCTTGAAAGCAGCGCCGGGCTCCGTTCGCAGTTACTGGAATCGCTGTACATTGTCGGCAAGCGCCAGATCGAGCTTGGAAAGAAAGGTGATCCGTACGCAGTCATCGTTCCCGCCGAGCAGGCCGACCGGCCCACAGCCGTCAAGATGCTGCAGACGCTGGAATACGCGGGGATCGAGGTGCACCAGGCGCAGGAGCCGTTTGCAGCCGATGATGTCGTGTATCCCTCCGGCACATACGTGCTGCTGATGAGCCAGCCTTTCCGGGCCTACCTCAAAGACATGCTTGAGCCGCAGACCTATCCGGCGGCTGCCCTTGCGAATTCGTCCTATTCGCCATACGACATTACCGGCTGGTCGCTCGGGATGCAGATGGGCGTCGAGACCGTCTTTGTCCGCAACCCGTTTGAGGCCAGACTCAAGAGGTTGAACCGGGTCAAACTTCCTTCCGGGAGACTTTCTGGTCAAGGCCGTGACTATGTTATCAGTCACGAGCCGAACAACAGCACCAGGGCGGTGAACCGCCTGCTCAAACTGGGCTACTACGTAACCTGGGTTGCGCATCCACTGTCGCTCGGCAGGCGGCAATACGGGCCCGGGGCGATCGTGGTACGCGGCGGAAACGATCTTCGTCCTGTGATGAGACAAATTACCGAAGAGCTTGGGATTGATGCCGTAGCTGAGGATCTTCCTGAACTTGAGGGGCTGCGCATTCAGTCGCCCCGTATTGCGCTCTACCAGCCGTGGGGCGGCAATATGGATGAAGGCTGGACACGCTGGCTGCTGGAACAGAATGAATTTCCCTTCGTCACCGCTCATCCGGAAGACATCAGGGCCGGGGCGCTGGACAACAAATTTGATGTGATCATTTTTCCGGATATGAGTTCGTCTGAGATAATCTACGGTCTGACTCAGAAGAACATGCCGGAGGAATTCCGCGGAGGGATCGAAGAGCCCGGCGTCAGGGCGCTCCACCACTTCATCAACCAGGGGGGGACTCTTATCACGCTTGGCCGGAGTTCGCTTCTCGCTGTCGAGAAGTTCGGTGCTCCGTACAGAGATGCGTTGCGAGGTCTGAACCGGGAAACATTTCTCTGCCCCGGCTCCATTCTGCGCATTTCAGTCGACAACACTCATCCTATCGGCTATGGCATGCCGGAACAGGCAAGCGGCTACTTCATCAACTCCATGGCGCTTGAACCCACCGCTCCCGAGTCGGCAGCCGGGGATTCCGTTCTCGTCCGCTATCCTTCGGCAGACATTCTCAGGAGCGGCTGGCTCCATGGTGAATCATATCTGCACGGCAAAATCGGCGCGGTCGAAGTGAAGCTCGGGAAAGGAAGAATGATCCTGATGCCGTTGAGGGTTCAGCACCGCGCGCAGTCGCACGGGACATTCAAACTGCTGTTCAATTCGATTCTCACGTCCGCCGCAGAACCGACGGCCGCACTTCTTACCACGGCCGCGAAGGGGCTTGAGAAGCCGTAGCGAAGCGTCCGCAACAATTCTTTGAAGGGAATTGAAGATTTGTATGTTGCATCTTGTGTGCCTGTTCTTGCATATTCAACATCATGGCTAAAATCAGGTTTCTAGGAGCGGCCGGTACGGTCAGCGGCTCAAAATTTCTGATCGATACCGGAGAAACTCGTTTCCTGGTCGACTATGGCATGTTCCAGGGCCCCAAACACCTCCGCCTTATGAACTGGGAACCCCCGCAGGTGAAGCCTTCATCTGTTGATCACGTGCTGCTCACTCATGCGCACATAGACCATGCGGGGATGCTTCCGGTACTGGTGCGTGAGGGTTTCCGCGGAAAAATCTGGACGACCGCCGTGACTGCGGAACTCTGTGAAATCAGTTTGATGGATGCCGCGCACCTCCAGGAAGAAGATGCACGTTTTGCCAACAAAATGAAATTCAGCAAGCACACGCCTGCACTCCCGCTTTTTACAAGCGAAGATGCTGAGCACGTGATGCCGCTTTTCCGCACAATCGATTACGACGAGCAGACGGAACTGCCTGACGGGACACAGATCAGGTTCCGCGACGCGGGGCACATACTCGGTTCCGCAACCGTCGAGGTCAACATGCTCAACGGAAGGCCCATGCGACTGGTGTTTTCCGGCGATCTGGGGCGATACGACGCCCTTGTCCTGAGGGATCCGGCGCCTGTCATCCAGGCAGACTACCTTGTCCTGGAGTCGACGTACGGGAACCGTGTGCATATGGAGGACGACCCTGTAAAGGAACTGACCGCGATCATCAAGGAGACCGCCAAACGCGGCGGGATGGTTGTAATCCCGTCCTTTGCGGTGGGCCGTACTCAGACGCTTCTGTACCTGTTGCGGGACATGAAAGTCCGCGGTCTTATCCCCGACCTCCCGGTCTTCGTCGACAGCCCTATGGCCCGGAGAGTAACCGACGTATTCTGCCGCCATATCGACGAGTTTGACGAGGAGGCGAAGAAGGTCTTCCGGGAAACGGGAGAGTGTCCCGTCCATTGTCCCGGCCTGCAGTTCGTGCACACGCGTGAAGATTCACAGAAGATCAACGACATCCGCTTTCCGGCCGTGATAGTCTCGGCCAGCGGGATGGCCACCGGCGGACGCATCCTGCACCATCTGAAATACCGGCTGCCGGATTCGCGCAATACCATCCTGTTTGTAGGCTACCAATCCGTCGGGACGCGCGGCCAGTTGCTGAGAGACGGTGCAAGAGCAATCAAGATCCATGGTGAAATGGTGCCGGTGCGTGCCCAGATCCGCACCGTTGACGCATTCTCCGGCCACGCGGATTCCATCGAGATTATGCGCTGGCTGAGCAAGTTCAGAGAGGCGCCGCGGCTCACATTCATCGTCCATGGAGAGGAGGAGTCGAGCAGGGCTCTCGCGCGCGAGATCGAGGGCACTCTCGGCTGGAAGACGCATGTGCCGAGGCTGCTTGAAAGCGTGCATTTGGCATAAGCATGTGAAGGGAGAACCGCAATGAGACCCGTTCGATTTGTCCATACCTCGGACGTTCATTTGGACACCAGTTTTTCCGGTTCGGGTTTTCCTTCCCGTCTTGGAGATCGCAAGAGGGAAGCCATACGCGGTACCTTCCGCCGTATAGTGGAGGATGTGCAGAACGAAGGCGTTGATTTCGTGCTGATAGCAGGAGATCTTTTCGAAATCGACCGCATCACTCCCGACACCTTCGAATTTCTCAGACTTCAGCTGGAGAGACTGAATCCTGCCCCGGTCTTCATTTCTCCCGGCAACCACGACCCATGTATTCAGGGATCGCCTTACAGGGAAGAATCATGGCCCTCGAACGTCCACATCTTCACTGAAGAGGAATTCCGTTCGGTTGAACTTCCGGATCTTGGCGTTCGGGTCACGGGCTTCGGCTTCAGCAGAAGCAGGCTCGACGAGCATCACTTCGAACGCCTGCCCGTGCTCCCCGACGATTTCTTCAACATCGTCCTGTCCCACGGATCCGATCTCAGCCGTGTTCCCACCGGAAAGTCGCCACACGGACCGTTCGCGGTCGAGGAGATCGTTCGCAAGAACGTGCGGTACTGCGCCCTCGGTCATTATCATCAGCAGCGTCAGATCCCGAATCCGATTGATGAGACGCAGGTCTGGTATTCGGGCATACCTGAGGGGAGGGGATGGGACGAAGAGGGGAGCCGCGGCTATCTCGTCGGTGAGATAACAGATGGAGCCGTAAGAATCGACAGCAGGTCATGCAGCCAGTACAACCTGAACACCATCGAAATCGAATGCGACGCGTTCTCAACACGCGAGCAGATCCTGGACGCGATTCTTCAGCGGCGCGGCGTATCGTTTGATGCCAACACGATTCTCCGGGTCCGACTTGCCGGGACTTTGGATCCCAGACTCGACCTTTCATTCTCCGAACTTGAAGAAAGGCTTGCAGGGGAGGCGCTTTACCTGCAGTGGGAAGATAGGACTCAGCCGGCGCATGATTTCGAATCTCTCGCACGGGAAAAGACGATGCGCGGGCGGTTTGTCCGCATCATGAACGAGCGGATCGCCTCGGCCTCGGAATCCGAAAGAACGGTTCTCGAACGAGCGCGGTTGTATGGCGTCCAGGCACTTAGTGGACGGGGAGTGAGGCTGCTATGATCCTGACACGCTGTCATATCCTTGGATTTGGAAAACTGCGCGACACGATGCTCGAATTCCAGAGCGGGCTCAATCTTGTTTTCGCCGCCAATGAAGGCGGTAAATCGACCCTCCAGCGATTCCTCACCGGAATGCTGTACGGCCAGTTACGGGCCGACCTTAGGGTCCAGCGGCGCCTGGATCCGTGGGTCGAGCACTACAGGCCATGGCATTGCCAGGAATACGGGGGGATCGTATGGTGCAGACTCCAGGACGGCCGTGAAATTGAAATACACCGGGGGTTCGGAAGAGAGGAAACCAGGATCGAGCTTCGCACGTCGGCTGGCGAGGAGATCACCAGACAGTACGAACAGCAGCGCAACGGAGAGGTGCTCTTTGCCCGGACCCATCTCGGAATGCCGAAGGAGCTCTTCGAATCCGTGGGAATCATACGTGAGAACAGGGCCGCGGAGATCAGCGGGCACGAGAGCATACGCGACAGGATAGCGAATCTCGCGCAGTCCGGCGATGAGGAACTCTCGATTCGCCGGAGCCTGTTGGAGATTCAGGACAAGCTTGATTCTATCGGTTCAGAACGGGCCCCGACGAAGCCTTACCGCCAGGCGATGGATCTTGTCCAGACACTGCAGAACGAGCGAACGGCGCTGGAAGAGCGCCGACGGCAATTTCAGGGTTGGATAGAGGAGCGGAGTCGCGCGGCGAACGAAATGTCCCGGTTGGAGCGGGAACTCGCCGCAATCCAGAGAGCGCTTCTGTCCGCTCGCAGACGCGAAGTGACCGCGAAAATCCGGATGCTTGAGGAACTCCAGGAAAATCTTTTCGACCTCAGGAGCGGAATCGGCGTTCTGGGCGCGCGCGAGGATTTTCCTGCGGAAGATCTCAATGAACTCAATGAGCTGATGGGCGCCCGCGACAGTCTGGGAAAACATCTGGACGAGATCCGGGCCGAAAAGGAAGAAGCGCTGGAGCGTCTCTCAAGGGCCGAACGGCAGAGGGAAGAACTTGCCGCATACGCGGAATTCGCCAAGGGCAATGAGACAGAGAAGATCACGGAATGGTTTGTGACCTATCTCAGCATTACGCTGCAGAGAGATGGTCAGCAGAAAACCCAGACCAGACTCGAAGGCGAAGTCACTGCACTGGAGAACCGCTTGAGCGAACTGAGCGCGGCCTTCAGGAATCCCGAAAGCGACTGGCAGCGCATTGCGCGCGAGGCCGCCGAAGAAGAACAGATCGCTTCCCAGAAGTGCACTGTGCTGGCGGAAAAGGCAGCGGTTGAAAAATCGGCTCTTGCCGAAGCGGAGCGCACCTCCTCGAGCAGAAAACTTCTTGCCGGACTGTCGCTGTTTCTGGGAATCGCGCCTTCCGTTGTCCGGTACGGATTCGGATTGGACGTTTTGCCGCAGGGTGCGGTGATCGGACTCGGGGCCTTGCTGGTGCTGGTTGCCATCATTCTCTTTGCCGGCGCCGCCCTGGCGCGGAAAACCGCTGCGAAAACGAGAGAGATGATTCGCAGCCTCGAAAAGGAGCTGAATTCCACGAGAGAGGAGGGCGGAAGGAAACGGCGCGAACTGGGCGAAGTTATGAAGAACTCGGGCTTCGTCAGGATCGATGATTTCCTTGCAGCTGCAAGACAGGCGGAGCAGGACCGGCAGAAACTCGGCGACCTGAGATCGCGCCTGGACGAAGTGCAACAGCAGAGAGAACGCCTGAATGCTCAGCTGGAGGAACTTTACCTTTTGCTCAAGGATGGCCTGGCTAAGGCCGGGCTTTCCTGTTCTCCCGGCAACCTCAAATTCCAGATCGATGTCCTGAGGGCGAATCTCAGGCGCTACCGCGAGCTCGATTCCCAATACGATGCCTGTGTTCAGAAGGCCGCTTCCCTGGAGGCAAGGGAGCAGGAGCTTGCAGACGAGCATGAAGCGAAATGTTCCCGCATTCAGTCGCTGCTTGATCACGCCGGTGTCGCCACCCCGGAGCAGTTTCGCGAGGAATGCGCCAGGAGGCAGAAGCTGCTCGACATGCTCGAAAAGGAAGCGTCGTACACGCGCGAATTTCGCCGGCTATCTGAAAATATGAGCCTGGAGCAGTGGAAAGAGCGACTCGATGAGCTGATGGCACAGTCATGTCCCGAAGGTGCACCGGAGGACTCACAGGATCCTGCGCCGCTTCTGCCTTACCTTCCCGATATCGCCGAAGCCGAAGAAAAAGAGGAAGAGATAAGATCGCAGCTGGTCCGGGCACGGGAAGAGCATGCCCGAGCTGTTGAGAGAGTGAAGCACGCGTTCGAGAATTCCCGGCTCTCTTCGGAAATCGAAGAAGACCTCGCTTTGGCGGAAGAGGATTTCGACCGGCTGCAAAAGAACAGGACTGCGCTGGAGCTTGCTCTCGAAACGCTGCAGAAGCTGTCGCGCCAGCAACAGGAGGTGCTCGCGCCGCAGCTAAATGCCTCTGTCGAACAGCGGTTCCTGCTGCTGTGCAACAAGCGATATGAAGAAGTAAAAATCGATCCGGATTTCCAGGTCTGGGTGCGGGAGACGAATTCAGGGGAACTCCGGTTAGCCGAGCATTTGAGCCGAGGCACCCAGGATCAGCTCTATTTCTCGCTGCGCTTCGGTGTTCTTGATCTGATTTCCAACGAGGAGGAACCGTGCCCCTGCCTGCTGGATGAGCCCTTCGCAGCTTACGACAGCGACCGGTTGAAGCAGGCGATCGGCGTCCTTACAGGAGAGGCTTCACGGCGCCAGCTCATGCTGTTCACCTGCCGCGACGATCTGCTTGAACTTGCCCTCGAAGAGAAGAACGTCAATATCATTGAGCTGAGGTGAGCCTAATTCGGCTTCCGGTTATTTGCGCGATTCTTTCGGCGAGGCGCGCAATGCGCGGTCATAAGCCCAGGACCGTATATGGTCCACCTGCTCGCGCATCGTTTTTGAAAGCGGAATGACGTTCTGGGCCGCTTCATGAAGGTCGTCAAACGTAAGCTCCCGGTTCTGCAGCCGCACCTGTGTCAGGGCGGAGACGACGCATTGTTCTATTTCGGCTCCCGTCCATCCCTGGGTGATTATCTTCAACCTGTGCAGCTGAAGCGGCACTGGATCGATCCCGCGTTTCTCGAGATGGATCCTGAAAACTTCAGACCTTTCCTCTTCTGTGGGGAGATCGATGAAGAAGACCTCGTCGAACCTTCCCTTCCGGATCATCTCGGCAGGAAGCAAGTCGATCCGGTTGGCTGTCGCTGCGACAAACAGGCCGCGCGCTTTCTCCTGCATCCACGTGAGGAAGAATGCGAAGATGCGGCTGAGAGACGCATCGTCAGTCGCCCTGCCCGTAATCCCCATCTCAATTTCGTCAAACCAGACGACTGCCGGCGCGACTGCCTCGACCGTACGGCACGCCTCGACAAATGCGGCGTCGGGATTGCCATGTCGCCCGGAAAAGACCTCGCTCATTTCGATCCGGTAAAGCGGCAGTCCGAAGCAGGATGCGATGGCTTTGACTGAAAGGCTCTTGCCGCAGCCTGAAACTCCCATGACCAGCAGCCCTTTGGGCACGATTTCGGCGCTCATGCTGTCGCGCTCGATGAAGAGTTTGCGGCGCTCCGTCAGCCATGCCTTCAGGTACTCGAGCCCGCCGACATCCTCTATCCGGGTCGAATCCGAAACGTACTGTACCAGTCCGGTCCTGTTTACAACGAGCTTCTTTTCGTCCACCAGGCTCTGCAGCGAGTTTATGTCCAGGGCGCCGGCGACCGACAGCGCCCGCCGAAGTGCGTGACGCGACTCATCAATAGTCAGTCCCTGCAGTGCCCGCGAAAGTGCAAACAGAACCGGCTCGGAAGTGTCAACCCGAAATCCCTGCCGCGCAATTGTCTCCGCTTCGCTGCGAAGGAAGTGGAGCAATTCTTCCGCATCCGGCGTGTGCAGCTCAACCAGGGCAATCTGACGGCCCAGTTCTTCAGGTATCGTTCGGCCTGGGGATGTGATGACAATGAACTTGCCTGAGTCCAGACAGAGCCCGTACAGATCGCGCAAACGCCTGCGTATGAGAGGATCGTCCATGAAATGATGGAAATCCTTCAGCTGGAATATCCCCTTTTGCCGGTGTGACGCGATAAAGTCGAGCACTGCATCGGGCCCGAGTTTCTCTCTATTCGTGCTCTCCGGGTGCGAAAGGCCGGTTGTGAGCGACCAGCTCCACACCGTGGTGGACCCGGCAAAAAGTTTGCGCCCAATCTCCTGCAGGAGCGTGTGTGCACGCGCCTCTTCGGCCGTGCGGATAAAGATGATGGGGCGGCCTGCCTGGAAGACTTCCTTCAATGCTGTGTATGCCCGGCTTTCAGCTCCGGCTTTGCTCTGATTCGTCATGGTAACAAAGATTTACCATGGATCGGAACTGATTCACACCCGATAATCTCTTGCTGTAGGCCGTTTGAAAGGTTAGCCTTCTGCTATGAAAGAAAGGATACGGCTTCTTGCATCGCTTGCGCTCTCCCTGATTGTGTTGCAGTGGCTCTGGCCGCAGCATGGCATCGAGGCGAGATATATAAAGAGTGAATTCCGCATTCCTATGCGCGATGGCAAGAAGCTGTTCACCGCCGTCTACCGCCCGCGCGATACGGGACAGCGCTATCCGATCATGCTGAACCGTACTCCCTACGGCATACCTCCTTACGGAGAAAAAAATTATCCCTACTATCTCGGTCCTTCGCAGGAACTGGCCGATTCCGGATTCATATTCGTTTACCAGGATGTCAGGGGCAGGATGATGTCCGAAGGGGACTTCATCTACATGACTCCGGTAAAGGACAGGAAGCTGCAGAATGATGTGGATGAGTCGACCGATACCTACGACACGATAGAATGGCTGCTCAGGAATATTCCGGATCACAACGGCAAAGTGGGGATGTGGGGAATCTCTTTTCCCGGTTTCTATGCCGCGTCCGGGATGATTGCGGCGCATCCCGCGCTGAAGGCCGTATCTCCCCAGGCCCCGATCGCGGACTGGTTCATCGGCGACGATTTCCACCACAATGGCGCCTTCTTCCTTGCACACGCATTCGGCTTCCTTTCGTCATTCGGCTATCCGCGGGCGAAACCCACTACCAGACTGGACAGAAGCTTCAATTTTCCTACTCCCGACGGATACAGCTATTTCCTCGGACTGGGACCGCTTCGGAACATCAACGAGAAAATCTTCAGGAATCAAGTTCCTTTCTGGAACGAAGTGATGCGGCACGGAAGCTACGATGAGTTCTGGCAGTCGAGGAATATACGGCCGCACCTGAAGGGTATTACTCCTGCCGTGATGACGGTGGGGGGATGGTTCGACGCCGAGAATCTGTTCGGAAGCCTTGCGGTGTATCAGGCAGTGGAAAGGCAGAATCCGGGCGCCTACAACATTCTCGTGATGGGACCGTGGTATCACGGCGGCTGGGCACATACAAACGGCAATCACCTCGGGAACATCCATTTCGGATCCAACACTGCCGTTTGCTATCGGAACGAAATAGAGGCGCCGTTTTTCAACTGGTTTCTGAAAGGAACTGGCGAGCTGAACCTGCCGGAAGCGACAGTCTTCCTGACGGGATCGAATGAGTGGCGCCGTGAACGCCAGTGGCCGCCTGCAGGGACGCGGGAGAGAAAGCTCTATTTCCGTGCGGGAGCGAGCCTCGACTGGGGACCCGATTCCGCGGATTCCGGTGATCTTTTCGATGAATACATCAGCGATCCGGCGCGGCCGGTGCCGTACACCAGGGAGGTAACCACCGGAATGGCGCGTACGTATATGGTCGAGGATCAGCGTTTCGCTTCCCGCCGTTCTGATGTTCTCACCTACGAGTCGTCCGTCCTCGAGCGGGATGTCACCATCGCAGGTCCCGTTATTCCGGTGCTGCACGTGTCGACCACCGGGACTGATTCGGATTTCATCGTGAAACTGATAGATGTATACCCGGACAGCGTGCAGGACGATCCTCGCAATCCGGACGGCGTCCGGATGGGCAGCTTTCAGCAGCTGGTCCGTGGAGAACCTTTCCGGGGAAGATTCCGCAACAGTTTTTCAAATCCTGAACCCTTTGTTCCCAACCAGATCACGAAAATCGAGTTTCGGATGCCCGACATTTTTCATACTTTTCGGAAAGGGCACAGGATCATGATCCAGGTGCAGAGCAGCTGGTTTCCTCTTGTCGATCGCAATCCGCAACAGTTTGTCGATATCTACCAGGCGAAGGCCGGCGATTTCAAGAAGGCCACGCAGCGTGTATACCGCTCGCGAAGCGCACCGTCGCACATCATTCTGCATCAGTTCGAATAGCCCGGATGGTGTCCCGCAATCCTTTCAGCGACCCGAAAGTGTCGTTTACGGCGCTGGCCTCAAACCCGCTGTGCACCATACAGCCGGCGCAGCGCGGATTGCCTGACCTCCTTCCGTAGCTCTCCCATTCGGTCTGCTCAAGCAGCTCGGCAAAGGTTTCGCAATACCCGTCCTGCAGCAGATAACAGGGCTTCTGCCAGCCGAAGATGCTGTAGCCGGGCATGCCCCAGGGTGTGCAGTCGTATTCTCTCGATCCTGCGAGAAATTCGAGAAAGAGCGGGCTCTGGTTGAATTTCCAGCTCTTCTTCCGGCCGCTCAAGACGGCTTTGAACAGCCGGCGGGTCTCTGCGATGCTGAGGAAATGCTCCTGGTCGGGCGCCTTCTCGTATTGGTATCCGGGAGAGATGGTCATCCCTTCCACCCCGAGCTCCATCACTTCATCGAAGAACTGTCGCACGCTTGCGGGATCGGAATCGCTGAAGACGGTGGTGTTGGTGGTTACGCGAAAGCCTCGCCTCACCGACTCCTGAATCGCTTCAACGGCGATATCGTAGGCTCCTTCGCGTCCAACGGACCGGTCGTGTTGCTTTCTCCCACCGTCGAGATGCACGTTGATAGTGAAGAACCTGCTTGGCGTGAACAGTTCGAGTTTCTTCTTCAGTATAAGGGCATTCGTACAGAGGTAGACGTAACGGCCGCGCGCAATCAGTCCCTCGACGATTTCTGAGATCCGCGGATGCAGCAGCGGTTCTCCTCCCGGGATGCTGACCATCGGGGCGCCGCATTCCTCGGCGGCATGGAAGCATTGTTCCGGAGTGAGTTGCTGTCTCAGGACCTCGGCCGGATATCTTATCTTGCCGCATCCGGCACACGACAGATTGCAGCGGAACAGCGGTTCCAGCATGAGTACGAGCGGAAATTTTTTGTTCCCGGCCGCCTTCTGTTTCAGCACGTAGCCGGCCACCGCCAGCATCTGCGATATTGGAATGCCCATAGCCACCCTTTCCAGGAGGAGGATGGTAACACAGAATCGTCAACCAGAAGCCCGCAAGTATTTCCATCCGGCCGGGGACACTAACCTGCAGTTGAACCCGTAATGCTGAATGAAGGCGGATTCTCCAGATGCTTCTTTACCAGGCATTGCTCGGCCGCCTTGATCACGGCCGACCTGTACTGTTCGGGAAATCCCTTAGGGAGCCTTATGTCCAGATTGATTTTGTTCGCCATCCCACTCTTGCTGTCGCGTTCAACAGTCTGGATCAGCCGTATTCCTTCTGAAGGGATACTGCGCATCCTGCAAAAACTCTGGACATAGACCCCCGCGCACGTCGCCAGCGAGGCCAGGAACAGCTGAAAAGGAGTGGGCGCGGATCCATCTCCACCGCCCGGTTGAGGCTGATCGGTCTTTACCGTGAAAGATCCGAAATGAGCGTCTACACGTGATCCTCCGGGGAACGCGACTGTGATTTCCATTGATTGTTTTCCTTTTCTTTCCTGTGGGTGAACTGTCCGGCGGATCGATTGTTAGCGGCCAGTGGGGGATTTCAGCAGACCCGGCCCCTAGGCAATTACCAAGCCTTGGAAATTCCCCCACCACTGACTCCCATTAAAGTTCCCGCGCCGTCACGGCTCAATCCGCAAAACCACGTAATCCGGTGTGAGTATAACCCGCCACCGCTTGTGAACTGCTAAAGGATTCTCAACTTGTCCCTGTGTATCCAGCCACTCAAGCCGTTGACAAGTCTTATCCTGTACCATTCGCCCTCTGATTGATCAACCCTGGCCCGTGTCCCCTCACGAATTGTCAACACTGTCGGGCTGTCCTGACCGGGGGTGCTGCGCACCTCAACGCCCGATTCCAGCACTACCCCTCTTGTATAGAAGTCCCGTTCGTAGATTCTCCAACTGAGCGATGCCGTACAGACAATGAACAGGATTGCAGCGACGGCTGCCGCCCGCAGTCTCCGGACGGAGCGCCGCGGGTCTTTGGCCGGCAGGTGAATCGAAAAGAATAGATTCGTTAGCACGAACAGAAACAGCACTGCCAGGCTCTGCCGCTCAATTGACAGGAACTCCTGGACGGCGGCTGACACGCGCGGCACCGCGGCATCTTGCGCAAATTGAGATCCGCCCTCGAGAAAGGAATCGGCCAATGCCAGGTTGGCGAGAGCCTCCCGATCTCCCGGTGATTTCTGCAGTGACTTCTCCCAGTAGTAGATCGCTTCCCCGAGTCGTTCCTCTCGAAAGCAGGTATTTCCCAGGTTGTAGTAGACGGCACCGCTTTCAAAACCCGATTCCAGCAGCCGCCGATAGCATTCCGCCGCTTCCTTGTAGTTCCCCTTCCGGTATTCGGAGTTTCCTTTCCCGAAAAGCTTTTCAGGAGACAGCTCCATTTGCGACGGCAGGCACAGTCCGGGCGCCAGCAAGAGCAGTAAAACGGCCGATGCCGCGCGCGCGGACACCCCGGTCTTTCCTTTCTTGTCGAGGGCATCGATGATCTTATGAATGCGACCCGCCAGTTCCCGCATCTTTTCCGGGGACCCCGAGGCCGCGACGAAGCGTCCGTAGTCGCACTCCTGCAGACAGGTCATAGTCTCCTGCACGACAGCCTCTTCAACGCGGTTACGCGAGAGAGCGGCTTTGACTCCATCCGTTGTCAGTTCGATTTCGGAGAGATTGAATGTCTTCGAGAGATATCCTGACAGGGCTGCCGAAGCCCGGTCATAGAAAAGACGGGGCATCGACAATCCCTCTTTCTCGGCAAGCTTCAGCTGCTCGACGGCGGTCTCTCTGGCAGAACGTGCCTTTCCGCCCGAAAAACGCTTAAGGTACAGCAATGCTCCGCAATTGAAGGCAAGCGGGATCGCCGCGATCACGTAGAACCAGTAATTCCTGTATAGAGGCGTGCGGTCTCCGCCCGGATCACCCAAGAACTCTTTCAACCGATGAATGTCCGCACTCTTCGCACTCCTCAGATCCGGCGCCGGCTCGGCGACACCTGGCGTCACCTTCAGTTCCAGTGCGGTTGTCGATACGGTTTCAAACTCCTCCCGCTCGGGATCAAAGTAAGAGAAGGAAACCGAAGGGATGGTCTGCTCCCCCGGCTCTACCGGCACAAGAACATACTCCCATATCCTGCTGCCTCCGATCCGCCCGTCGCCAGAAGCGCGTATGTCATCCGAGCGCCTGGGTGAGTAGACGGTGAAACCGCTAAAGGAGGGAAGGCCGATCTCCGGAATCATTTTCAAATTTCCTTTTCCTTCCAGCGCTACCTGGAGCGAGACAGCATCGCCGGCAGTAACCTCGTTCTTATCGATCTGGGCGCGCAGGCCGAAGGATCCGACCGCATGTGAAAAGCCTGCCGGACGCCCTTTGTCCGGGATCGGCTTTACATCCAGGATCAATTCCGGAGTTCTGCGGTAGACGGTCTCGGTCCTTCCGAAAAAGTCAAAGAAGCCGCCGGCCGAGTTTGCTGAAAGCGCGAACGTGCTCGAAGGTATGCTGACTCTGCCTGACGAGGTCGGAAACAGCGCCTGTTTCTTGACGGTAAACATGCGATATTCGCGGCCGTCGACGATCCGGGCAATCCCTTTGGGATTTCCGTCGATTTCGAGATCTTCCACCCAGAATCCGTTGAGCGGCGGGCTCTCGTGAAGATCGATGCCCGAAATCGAGACGGTGGTGTAGACCAGGTATGAAAGGGTTACCTGCTGCCCCTGATAAGCCGTATCTCTGTCGAGCTCAGCTCTGACAAATACGTTCTCCGGATCCGGGACCGGACGAGGCATCTTTCGTTGAACCGGAGATCTTTTTTGCGGAGCCGAAGTAACGCGAACCTGCAGTGGCTCGGTTCTGAAAATCCTGTTTTCTATTGCGACTTCGATAGGCGCGATTGTGAACTGTCCTTCCTTTTCGGGAAGAAGAACATAGCTGAACGCCTTCCAGTTCCTCGCTTCTCCGTCGGCCCACTGGAGCCGGGAGCTGACATCGGGACCGGCGACGACTCTGAAACCCCTTACATCGCCGATCCTGGGAGCATTTACATTGCCGCTTTCTCTGCCGGAAACTGTTATGGTTAGGCGCAGCTGGTCTTCAATCCCGATGACTTCGCTGTCTATTGACGCGGTGACTCTGATGTGTTCAGCAAACGCCCGAATTCCAGGGAGCAGAAAGAGAACAAGTAAAATCACCCGTTTCACTCCGTTCCAATCGGCAGCCAGGGGTCTCACCAGTCCCTCTCGTTTGATGCCGGTCTCACCCGGCGTTGTATCAACCTGCGTTGTTCCTCTGTTTCCTGTTCCTGAATGGCATCCAGCAATTGCGCCGCCTGTTCTCTGGTAAATCGAGTCTGTTGCGGGGGGCGACTGTCTGCGGATTCCTGTTTGTGGCTTGCCGGCTGTTTCGCCTGCAATGCCATTTCCAGATTATGCTTGGCGTCCAGGTCCGAGGGATCCAGCTTGAGCGCCTCGATGAATGCATCCGCCGAGGCCTCGTAATCGCCCATCAGGAAGAGCGCGCAGCCGGCATTGAACCAGCTCTTTTGCTTGAGGGCATCGTCTCCCGTTTCGATCGCCTGTTGAAGCGCCCGGATCCCCGGGCCGTACTTCTTCTGCCTGATCAGCGAATTGCCGAGGTTATACAAAAGCTCCGGCCTGCGGGGATCCCTTTCGCGCGCCTCCATGTACGCTCTCTCGGCATCTACATATTTCCCCTCGGCGAAATAGCTGTTTCCGTCGTTGTTTTTCGCAGCCGCCGACCGGGACGAAGCCGATGCCGGCAATGCCATGACCGCTGCGACTGCCAACAGCCCGATCTGTCTTCCTGTCCACGGTCTCCGGCTTTCACTGATCCAGGATCCCGCAACCAGGAAAAGGACTGCGATCGCGAGGGGGTACTGGAAGCGGTCCTCGTAATTCCGGAAGATGCTCGATTCCAGTTCCTTCTTTTCCAGCCGGGAAATGTCATCGTACATTGCAGCAATTTCGGCTCCTGAGGCCGTTGCCCTGAAATAGCGCCCGCCTGTACTCTCCGCGATTTCGGCCAGGCCGTTTTCATCGAGACGGCTCACCACCACCTTCCCGTCCGGCCTTTTCCTGTAGTCCAGGATGCCGCCGTCCAGGCTTCGAACCGGTAGCGGGATTCCCTCAGGCGATCCTATCCCGACCGTGTAAATGACGACCCCAGCCTTCCTGGCCTCCCGGACTGCGTTGTCCACACCTCCTTTCAAATCCTCTCCATCGGTGAACAGCACGAGCACTTTGTACTTTGTTTCCTTTTCGACGAATGCCGCGGTGGCGGTCCTTATGGCCGACGAAAGCGAGGTCCCGGGTTCCGGAATCATTCCTGAGGCAGCCGCCTCGAGAAAGAGGTAGGCCGCGCCGTAATCAAGCGTCAGCGGACATTGAACGAAGGCGCCGCCGGAAAAAGCAATCAGTCCGATGCGGTCTCCTTCGGATCTTTTGATAAGATCTTTGATCGCGGTTTTGGCTTTCTCCAGCCGGTTCGGGACGACATCATCGGCACCCATGCTGTACGAAGTGTCGAGCGCAATGATGAGATCGATGCCGCGGCGGTGAACCGTTTCGGTCTTCTGTCCCCACTGAGGCCGTGCGGCTGCCAGTATGCCAAACAGGAAGAATCCGATGACGCACAGAACCCTGATGACGGCTCTGCCCGTCAGGGTGATCGGTAGAGCCGTGCCCACCATTGTCTCCAGCCTTCGCCGTCGTACCAGGAACGATCGATAAAAAAAGAGGGCGAGAAACGGGACCGCCCAGAGCAGATGAAGGTAATCAGGTCTGGCGAATATCATCACGGTATCCTGGAAAAACGGGAGTAGCCCGTGAGCGTTCCAAGGAGAACGAGCCCGAGCGCAGGGAGCAGGAAATAGTGGAATCGCTCACTGTAGCGTCGGTGCACCCTTGACCGTATCTCGGTTGTTTCGAGACGGCCGATTTCCGCGAAAATCTTCTCCAGGGAAGGCCTGTCGGTTGCGCGGTAGTAGATCCCTCCCGTGCTTTCAGCGATATTTCGGAGCGATTCCTCATCGATTTCAACCTGCATGTCTACATACGTTCTGCCGTACACGGGATCCTGAATGGGGAACCGGGCTGTTCCCGAGGATCCGATTCCGACCGTGTATATTCTCGCGCCGAGCAGTTGGGCCATCAAGGCTGCATCCGCCGGCTGGATTTCTCCCCGGTTGTTTACTCCGTCGGTTACCAGAATGACTACTTTAGACTTTGCCGTACTCACACGAAGGCGGTTGAGGCAGCAGGCCAAGGCATTGCCGATGGCAGTGCCGTCTTCGATCTCTCCCAGACGGGTCTCTTCGAGCACATTCCTGAGAGCTCCGTAGTCAAGAGTCGGAGGGCAGCGGGTGAGTGCCTTCCCCGCAAACACCACGAGCCCGGCCCGATCGTGACGCAGCCCTTCGATGAACGTGCTGATGACTGACTTCGCCACGAAGAAACGGTTGTGCGGCTCGAAGTCCTCGGCTGCCATGCTGCCGGACGCGTCCAGCGCCATGATGATATCGATCCCTTCCGTCAACACCTCTTCAATCTCGGTCCCCTTCTGCGGCCGGGCGAGGGCTGTTATCGTCAGCGCCAGAGCAACCGTGTTGGACACAAACAGGACGTGGCGTGCGTGAACCGTCCAGGATGGCCGCACCCCTTCGAGCGCCATTGCCGACGAAAACTGCAGGCCTCTCAGTCTGCTGCGTTGGAGTTTTATGTATCTCCAGATCACCAACGGTATGAGAGGGAGCAGCAATAGAAACTCAGGATTCTGCAGATGCATCAGAGCCCCCTGTCAGGCCTGTCACGGCAGACGGCAAGTAATCCGACCGCCTCTTTTGCTGCAGTTTCATGCTCAGCCGGGGATGGAGTATATCCGGCGAACTTGACCAGATCACAGCGCGACAGCAGCGATTCGACCCGGTCGGTGATCTCATCGGCAACATCCCGTCTTAGACGCATCCTCCCGACTATCTCTGATGTTGTTTTCTTCATAGCGGGGACTCCCAGACCGTTTTCAACAATCTTCCTGATGATGTTCGAGAGGAGTATGTAACATCCCCGGGCTGCGCCGGCGGTAAACCCGCTCGAGAGGAGCCGTTGCAGTTCAGCCTCGGCAGAGGAAAGCCCGTCAGGCGCAGGGGTCTTCTCTGCAGCGGATGCAGCCGCGGCAACCCTGCGCCGGCGCCTGACCGCTCGCCAGGCAAGTGCGCCCAGAATGCACAACGTCAGTGTTGCAAAGAGCCAGAGCCGCGCGTGCGTCTTGCCGGGAATCTCCTCCTGTCTCTTCAGATCTTTCAGCCGCGGGTCTTCTCCGGCGATCACGCTTTTGATTTCGACCACAGCTCCGGGAGTGAAGGCCGAGAATTCCTTTCCTTCAGGTGCTGTTATCCGGACAGGGATTGGAGGGAAGCGGAATGTGCCTGTCCTGTAGGCGGCAGCGATAATCTGTGCACGATGAGCTGTTGCTGATGACGTCCTGGTCTCTTCGAGGATTGAGAAATCTTCGCCTTCGGCCGGCGTCTGTATGTCGATCCGGTAATGGGCCGGTGCGGAAACGGTCAGGAGTATCCGGATACGATCTCCTACCGTTGCTGTGCGGGGACTGACGTCTTCCCTGATCTCAACGCCGTGCGGCGCGGCCTGCAACAGCAGAACTCCTGACAGAAATATTCCCGGCACTATGTTCATCTGGCTTTTCCGGCGCGCTGCATAAAGAAGCGTACGAGCGGGACATCGTAAGGCTTGTCGGTTTCGATCGTGATATGGTCGATCCGACTTGAGTCAAAGAGTCTTGAAAGACGTGCCTGATTACGGGCCCAGTTCTTCCGAACGACCTCTCTGACACCGCGAAGGGAAGTGTCGATGCACGTGATCTCTCCTGTTTCGGAGTCGCGGAGTTCCACGATACCCACGTCAGGCAGCTCGGATTCCCGTCGGTCAATGATCTGGATGACGACAATGTCGTGTCTGCGGTTGGCTGCCTTGAGGGTTTTTTCAAATCCCTGGTCCAGCAGGTCCGAAATGAGAAACACGACTGCGCGTTTGCGCACCAGCAGGTTCAGGTGCTCGATTGCTTTCCTGATGCTGGTGGCGCAATGGCCCGGCTCCTGGTAGAGCACTTCCCTGATGACTCTGAGGGCGTGAGTGCTGCCACGCCTGGGCGGGATGAATTTCTCGGTACGGTCCGTGAACAGGATTGCTCCTATCCTGTCATTGTTCTTTATTGCGGAAAAGGCGATCAGGGCCGCGATCTCGGCGGCAACTTCCGATTTGCTTTTCTCGACAGAGCCGAAGTGGGTTGATGCACTGACGTCGATCAGCAGCATCACCGTCAGTTCGCGTTCCTCAACATATCGTTTCACGAAGAGACGCCCGGCGCGCGAGGTCACATTCCAGTCGATTGTCCGGATGTCGTCGCCGGCCTGGTATTCCCTGACTTCGTCGAACTCCATCCCCCGGCCTTTGAACACCGAGTGGTAGTTGCCGGCCAGCGATTCATTCACGACCCTGTTGGTGGTGATCTGGATTCGTCTTATCTTCCGGACGACTTCTCTGGGGAGCATATCATCTGGTTATGGGACCTGCACCGTGTCGAAAATTCCTGCAATCACCGATTCGGCGGTCACTTCCTCGGCCTGGGCCTCATAAGTCAGAAGTATCCTGTGCCGTAGCACATCGAAACCCACGGCCTTGATATCCTCGGGAGTCACATAGCCCCTGCCTTTGATAAACGCGTGTGCCCTCGCGGCCTGCGCAAGGTAGATGGTTGCCCTTGGAGAGGCGCCGAACTGGATAAGCGCCCCGAGATCGGGCTTGCGAGTGGCATGGACGAGATGAACAATATAGTCCTTTATCCTCTCGTCCATATAGATCTCTTTGACCAATTCGCGCAGCCTGAGTATATCCTGCGGTCCTGCAACCCTGGCGACCTCGACCGGATCGTCGTGCGACATCAGGTCAAGTATGCGTCGCTCTTCCTCGGGTCCCGGGTATTCGATTCTAAGTTTGAGCATAAACCGGTCGACCTGGGCTTCAGGCAGAGGATAGGTCCCTTCGTGCTCAATCGGATTCTGGGTGGCAAGGACCAGAAAAGGATCGTCCAGGCGATACGTGCATTCGCCAATGGTGACCTCTCTTTCCTGCATCGCTTCGAGGAGAGCACTCTGGACCTTTGCCGGCGCCCTGTTGATTTCATCGGCCAGAATGAGGTTGGCGAAGATCGGCCCTTTCCTCGCGGTAAAGGTTCCGTCCTTCTGGTTGTAGATCATGGTGCCGACGATGTCGGCTGGAAGGAGGTCGGGAGTGAACTGGATCCGCTGGAACGTCACGTCAACCGTGGCTGCCAGCGTCCTCACCGCAAGTGTTTTGGCCAGCCCCGGGACCCCTTCAAGCAGTATGTGTCCCCTTGTGAGCAGTCCGATGAGCAGGCGCTCAACGATGTGTCTCTGGCCCACAATGACGCGATGAATCTCGCCGGTAAGCCGCCCGACAAGGTCGCTTTCCGCCTGTACCTTCTCGCTGATTTCGCTTACGTAAGTGCCTGTTTCCACAATGGAAACAACAATACTATAAAAAGGAGGCCGCAGATTACACAAATTACATTCTGTGCAATCTGCGGCCGGAGAGGAAAGAGGCTAGCCCTTGTTCAGGGAGGTCAGAAACTCTGCGTTGTTGTTGGATTTTCTCAGCTTGTCAAGCAGAAGATCCATGGCCTCATCGATTGAGAGCGGGCTGAGGACTTTTCTGAGTATCCAGATCTTGTTGAGATCGTTGCCTTCGACCAGGAGTTCCTCCTTCCTGGTTCCGGACCTGTTGATATCGATTGCAGGGAAGATGCGCTTGTCCACTAGTTTCCGGTCAAGGATGATCTCCATGTTGCCGGTCCCTTTGAATTCCTCGAAGATGACGTCATCCATGCGGCTGCCGGTATCGATGAGAGCCGTCGCCATTATGGTCAGGCTCCCTCCCTCTTCGATCTTCCGGGCAGCGCCGAAAAAGCGTTTCGGCTTTTCAAGAGCATTGGCGTCGACGCCGCCGGAAAGGACCTTCCCACTCGAGGGGACAACCGTGTTGTAGGCGCGCGCCAGACGGGTAATGCTGTCGAGCAGTATCACCACATCTTTCTTATGCTCGACAAGACGCTTTGCCTTTTCCATGACGATTTCGGCGACCTGGACGTGTCGCGAAGCCGGTTCATCGAACGTGGAGCTGATGACCTCTCCCTTAACGGAGCGTTCCATATCGGTCACTTCTTCCGGGCGCTCGTCAATCAGAAGCACGATCAGATAGATCTCCGGGTGATTCGTGCTTATTGAATTGGCGATATTCTGCAGCAGCATGGTCTTTCCGGTCCGTGGCGGTGACACGATCAGGCCGCGCTGTCCCTTTCCGATCGGAGTGAAGATGTCCATGACCCGTGCGGAAAGATTCTCTTTGACGGTCTCGAGCCGAATCCGCTCCTGCGGATATAGAGGCGTAAGGTTGTCGTAGAAAATCCGGTGGCGCGCCTCTTCCGGCGGCTCGAAGTTAACTGCGTCGACTTTGACGAGGGCGAGATACCGTTCGCCTTCGTTAGGCATACGTATCTGTCCCGAAACAATATCTCCGGTGCGCAGGTCGAATTTGCGAATCTGCGAAGGAGAGATGTAAATGTCATCGGGACCCGGCAGGTAACTGTAATCCGGAGAACGCAGGAAGCCGTAGCCTTCGGGAAGCACTTCCAGAACGCCCTCGGAGAAGATGAGGCCGTGCTTCTCTGCCTGTGCCTGCAGAACGGCAAAGATGAGGTCCTGTTTACTCATCTTGCCTGCTTCCGCAATCTTGTATTTCTTGGCTATCTTGGCGAGTTCCTTGATGTTGAGAGCCTGCAGTTCACTGATGTGCAGCTGCTCTCCTTCCTTATCCAGGGCTTCCTGGATAGTGATCTTTTTATCAGCAGGAACATTATTCAACCGGGTGTCCTTTTCTGCCATGTTACTCCTATTTTGGGATGATCTCTGCGCCGGTGCAAGTGTCAGTGTGGTTTACTAAGCACTGGAGAAAATCAATCTACACCCGCGCACAAGGAATTACCAGCATCTTTTGAGGAGAATGTCTCGAGGAGGCGACAGATGCAAGGAGACGCGGGCGTCTGTCGCGCCCGCGCCGACGTTGCGTTTAGATGCCGAGGTCAGCCTTTGCCTGTGCAAGCACTTTATCCAGCCCGTCCAGAGAATTGTTGTTCTGTGCCTTATAGAGATTCTCGAGGTGCGGCTGTGCCTTCGCGGCAAACTGTTTGTTCAAGACCACGGTTTTTGCCAGCGGCTCGATCGCGCCGGCCTGATCATTGTTCTGCCATTTGCACATGGCGATGTAGTAGTAAGCATCGTCCCTTTTCGAATCGAATTTGATGACTCTTTCGAAGAGCTGCTGAGCTTTCGTGTAATCCTTCTGGGAATAGACGGTCGAAGCCATCAGGCCATACGCAAACGCCCGTGTCGCGTTCCACTGGGCCTCCTGGACGTTTGGCGGCACCTTGTCTCCATATACCGCCATCACCTTGTTGTACAGTCCAATCGCAGCATTGATGTCCTGCTTTTCGATGTAGACTTGGGCCATCTGGATTGCCGTGCTGAATCCCTGGGGCTGCTCGATCGGGAACTGTGCAAGGATCTTCTGCCCGTACGACAGGTATTTGTCGGTGTTCTTCAAGTCGAAGTAGAGGCCGGCAATGACAGGCAGCAGCGCCTTGTCCGGAGAGAGCGCATAAAGCTTCTCTGCCGATTCGACGGCTTTTGGATAATTCTTCTCCTTGATGTATGCATCGGTGAAAAATGCGAGGACCAGCTTCTGGGTTGGAGCGATGTGTTCCTTTTTGAATTCATCGACGCCCGCAGGAAGCTTGGCTGCATCGATACTTTCGTTCGTCGGAACGAGAGCCCAGAGCGTCTCCGCCATTTTGAGCGCTTTGGCCGCATCGGTCTGCTGTCTGACTACATTCATGTAGTCCGCTGCCGCATAGGCCAGAATCCTGTTGATGGGATGCTCTTTGAGAAATGCGATGATTGCATCGGCTCTCTTCTGCGCATCCCCTATTTTCTTGATCTCTTCGTACTGGGCATAGTCTCTCTTGTATTGATAGTCGGAAAGCGGCGAGATCTCCTGCGCCAAGAGAGCTCCACTCAAAACGAAGATCGTAGTCGCAAGTCCAACAATTCTCAAGATCTGCTTTTGAGCGTTACGCGTCATAGGTATTACTCCTGAAAACATACGTGAATGACATTCCGGAAAGCTTCCGACCAACAATTTCGGAAACGAAATCCAACGAACCAGTTTTGGCTAAAGGTTCTAATGGATAGGGGTATTCTGTCAAGCCAATTTAACTCCTTTGGATCCTTACCCCGAAGTCTTCGTCAGGATCCATCGGTTGCCTGGATACCAATGCATTCTGCGAAACTCGTATTTCCCCGACATCCTCCTTCCCGTCAGCCGGAGAATGACCGTTCTTTCGGAAACCAGATCGAACTCCACGCTCCCTTCGTCCCAGGCCGAGACGCTCCCCCTGCCGAACGCCTGTTCTTCGAAGACCCTGTCGCCGATCGATTCCACCGGGAAATTCTCTCTTTCGATAGCCAACCTTCTCTCACCCTTACGGAGGGGAGGTTCTTTCAGCAACGACCACGATCGCAGAACCCCATCCTGGACGATCCGCAGATCATAATGTGATCTGCCGGCCCTGTGTTGATGTACCACGAATCGTGACGGCATAGGACCTATCAGGCGCTTGCTCCCGGGGTTAAAATATGACAGTATTCTGGCCTAAATGGCGATGGATATCCAAGTCGAATCTCGAGACGAACGTCACATAGTGAGAATAAAGGGAAAAGTGACTTTCGAGTACTGTCCCGTGCTCCAGACCCGGCTGAACCTGCTGCTCGATGAAGGAGCGCTCAGGATTGCGATAGATTTCAAAGACGTCCCTTTTATCGACAGTTCGGGAGTGGGCGAGGTCCTCAAGCTCTTCAAGCGCCTCAAGGAGCGGGGAGGAGAACTGACGTTGCTCAATCCGAATCAGAAGCTGCGCGATCTGTTCTCAATGTACCGGTTCGATCAATTCATGGCGATCAGCAGTGAAGCGGAGCCCGAATCAGATGAATAGACCGGCGGCATTTCTTCTGGCTGTGGCGCTGCTCGCCGCGTGCCCGGAAGCAGGCGCCCAGAGGTCCCGTAAGCCTGACATCCCCGCCTCCCGGCCGGCACAGCAGCAGCCCGCGAAACCTGCGGTGCAGCATATACGCGTCGAAGACGGCACCATCACCGCGGACATCACCAACAGCCCTCTTCACAGCGTTCTCCTGGAACTGGCGGAGCGGACGGGCGTCATTTTCGAAGTCAGGACCCAGAGCAATCCTCCGGTGTCGATTCATCTCAACCGCGTCTCCCTGCAGGAAGCTGTCGAAAGGGTGACTTCGGGCAACGATACCATGTTTGTGTACGACGAGGAGCCGCACGGCGACCGGATAAAGATGGTTCGGGTGTTCTCCCGCACCGCCGCAATCGCTCAGCCCGGCATAGTGTATCTGGGAACCGGCGCGATCACGAAAAGAGGGAAACCGATTGAAACGCCCGAGCAGGCGCTCGAGGCGCTTGCCGGAGACTCCACTCTCGAAGAGCGTGAAAAGAGCATTGCGGTCCTGGTTCATGCCAGGAGCGAGGCGGCTGTCAAAGCCCTGATGAACTGCATTTCCGATCCCGCTCCGGAGGTCCGGATCGCAGCGATCGAAGGGCTCGCGAGTCTTGACGCGGCTGCGGCGCTCCCCGCTATCATCAAGGGTCTGAAAGACCGCGACCCCGGGGTTCGCCAGAGTGCAACCACCGCCGTCGCTCTCCTGGGAGATGCCACCAATATCAAAGACCTGAAGCCACTGAGTCGCGACGTCGACCCCGGCGTGGCCGCTTCCGCCGATACGGCGATACGAAAACTATCAGGCAACGGTAAAATCAGATGAAAAAGTCATTCAGATACTTCGCACTCATGTGTTCGATTATGGCCATGTCGGCCGCCGCGTTGTGCCAGACCTACCCGGACGATCTCAGGGAAAAGATCGATGCGGTCGTGCTGTCGGCGTACCAGAAAGCCTCTGAGCAGTTCCCCTGCAAGCTGAAAACAAGGGGGAAGGCGAAAATGGCGCATTGGCAACAGATCGAAAAGTGTTTGAACTATGCCAATAATCGAGTCGACTGGGTCGACATCAACGGCCAGATCAGGCGGATAGGCCAGGAATACCGGGTTCCCGAAGAGGAACTGCTGTCTCTGGCCGGCAGATCCCTGTCTGCCCACGCACTGCCGTATGACAGGGTCTTTATCGTGAAGAATGAAAAGGCGCTGCTGCCGCTGTCGAGTTCACTGCTGAAATTCCTTCCCGAAGACTCGCTGCTCGGTCTCCCCGTCCTCGACTCCTCCGGAAAAGAGATCGGAACATTCGAGGGAGTCTACACGTTCGAACGAGCCGGAGGCCTTCTTTCGGGCAGCATACTCCGGCACTCGCTTTTCCAGTACAAAGATGTCAACGGCAGACTTCAGAGTGCGCCCGACAGGCTGCTCCTCGACCATTTCGGAGTTCCCTGGAAAGGTGCCGGAACACAGCCCGGTTTCCGTTTTCCTCCGCACCAGCTCGAGATCAGGTGAGAATTCAGGCTACTTGCGCGACTTGCCGAACCAGGCAATCTGTCTCGCAATTCCCCGCAGTATCCCGACGTCCGAGGACTGCAAACCGGCCCTGCCGAACAGATTCCGCAGCCGTATCATCATGTGTCCGGCATTCTGCGGCGTGAGAAATCCGATATCGAGCAGCGCCCGCTCGAGTTGAGCATACATCGCTTCCGTCTGCTCCATCGGAGCGAGCCGGATCGTTTTCGAAGGTTCCCTGTCCAGACTGCCGAGAAAGAGTTCGTAACAGATAATCATCACGGCCTGGGCTAGATTGATGCTCCCCCTTTTGCGCTGCGTGGGAATGCGCAGGAGCAGATTGCAAAGTTGCAGGTGCTCGTCTACCAGCCCTGTGTCTTCGGGTCCGAACAGAATCCCGACCTTCTGCCGACGTGCATGATCGAGAATGCGCTGGACGAGAGACCGGGGGGTGTGTGCCACTGCGCGATAGCCGCCGCTCTTGGATGTCGTCCCGGCCAGAAACGAGATGTCCTTCAGCGCGCTTTGCACCGAGTCGCATACCGTGGCCGATTCAAGAATGACTTTGCCGCTCTTGGCCATCCTGAATGCTTCTTCGTTGATTGAACATCGGGGAGCCGCGAGAACGAGCCCGCTTAGGCCCATGTTGAACATGGCCCGTGCGGTCGACCCGATGTTGCCCGGATGCTTCGTCCCCAGAAGTATGATACTGATGTTGTCTGAATCCATCACCGCCCGCTTCGCCGTGGGTTGAAAGGATTACTGTAAGATAGTTACATTTGTTCGACCAGTTCTTTGTGCGATGGAGGGGAAACGCCGGTTTGCATTTCCTGACGGAAATGAGAGAATTTCCTGGTATTGCCATCAATAACACCTGAGGAGAAGAGAAAGTGCGATATGGAAGGCTACTCGCCATTTTTCTGCTGATTGCAGGCGCCGCCCCTGCTTTGCTGTCGCAAAACGCATCAAGGAAGGTGGATCCTGACGAGATAATTCGGAAGTTTTCGCAAAAAGAGACAGAGTTTTACGAGGCGTGGAGGCAGTACACCTATACCCAGACTGCCTCGATACGGGTCCGGTCGGTCGACGGCATGCCGCGGCGGGAACGATTGACCATCGTCTCTGAAATCGTGTTCAACGATGACGGGACGCGGGAGGTCCGAACCCTGCGCAGCAGCGGCAGACTCGATTCGGTTCAGTTCACGGAAGAAGACAAGGAGGTCATCAACAACATCAATCCGTTCGCCCTGACTGAGAATGATCTTCCTCTCTACAATCTGAAGTACGAGGGGAAGGAGATGGTGGACGAACTCGATTGTTATGTGTTCTCAGTCAAGCCGAAAAACACCAGGGGCGGCCGGATGTATTTCGAAGGCAAGATATGGGTGGATGACATCGACCTGCAGGTCGTGCGAACCAAAGGGAAGCCGGTGCCCCAGACGAGGGATTCGAAGTTCCCGGAATTCGAAACCATCCGCCAGATGATTGATGACAAGTACTGGTTTCCCGTCTGGACCCACGCGGACAGCGTCCTTGAGTTTTCCTCCGGTGACATACGGGTCGAGGAGACGATTACATACGAGAATTACAAGAAGTTCGGGGCCGAAGCCACGATAAAGTACGACACCACCTCGTCTCCCAAAGAGTAACCGCGGATGATTATCGTCCGATAGGGCTGTCGTGGCAGGTTTTATCAGCCTTTGAGGTGAAACTCTATTTCCCGCACGTCGCCGAATGACTCGATCATGTATTCCTTCAATTTGGCGATCAGCTTTTTCTCCGCCACCCGTACTGCTTCCCGGGAGATGCTGTAGCGGTCGGCGATCTGCTGGAGCGTCTCCGGGTCATCCGCTATGAGCCGTTTCGTCAGAATGTCTTTTTCCCGTGTGGAAAGGGTTTCCGAGAAATCAGCAAACCGCTTCTCCAGCAACTCCCGGAATTCCCCGTGCGCGATTTTTTCATCGACGCTCTGCTCCATCAATCGCAGCGTATCTATGTAGCGCACATCCCCGTCATTGTTGCCGACGGGCGCGTCGAGTGAGATGTCCGATCCGGTCATCCCCTGCTCCACATCACGCAGTTCCTGTTCGTCCACCCCCAGATTTTCGGCGAGAAGCTTCGAGGTCGGAACGATTCCTTTGGCTTCAAGCTCGCGCTTTTCGCGATTGAGATTCATCAGGATTTTGCGCCGGGCATTTGTCGTCCCGATTCTTACCATCCGGGAGTTATCGAGCAGAAACTTCAATATGTAAGCTTTGATCCACCATGCCGCATATGTGGGAAGCCTGGTTCCCCGAAAGGGGTCGAAGCGCTTGACCGCCTGCAGAAGCCCGAGATTTCCTTCCTGTATCAGGTCGAGCAGATTACGATAGACCTTCCGGTAAATCATCGCGATCTTGACGACCAGTTTAAGATTGGCCGTCACGAGCTTGTAGGCGGCTTCCCGGTCTCCGGTCGCGTGGTAATGCAGCGCAAGTCTGTGCTCTTCATCCCGGCTTAGGGGCGAGAACCTGGAAATTTCGGCCAGGTAACGACGTAGAGGATCGTACCTGGTTATCTCGGTCGATTCTCTCGGAGGCAGTTCCATCTCTTCAACGGGCTCTTCCGGAGAAATCGCCTGTTCAGAAATGAGAGCGTCATCGGGCTTAACCATAAAGATCATTATAGGGAATGCACCGAAACTAGCAAGCATGCACAAAGCTCATAAGGGAATGGACTTATCGATCAAATAAGAGGAACCTTTCTGCTGGAGGAACGATTGATGGGATTTCGAAACGTACTTGTGACCGCAGCCGTGATTCTGGTTGTGTTGACTTCGCTTTCGGTGGCTCAAAAAGGGAATCCGACAAAGGGAAAGGAAGTTTTCAGCCGCTGCGCGGTGTGTCACGGCAACTCGGGGGAGGGGAGAGAGGCCATCGCAAAGGTGTATGGAGTAGAGATGCGGCGCCTCGGCTCCAAAGCCGTGCAGTCACAGGATGACGCATCCTTGAAGAAAGGGATAGTTGAAGGGAAGGGCAAGATGCCGCCGGTCAAGCTCACCGATCAGGAACTCGCCGACGTCGTTGCATTCCTTCGAACTCTGAAGGAGTAGTTCCGCGGGGCCGGCGGGCGGAAGCCGCCGGCCCTGCCGCGGCGTATGGCGCATCAGGCTCTGCCGGCCTTCACGGTTCCTCTTTCCATCATAAGCTCCAGATCTTCCTGCAGGCTCTGAAGATCTTCTTCATGTTCCACTTCCTGCTCGAGTATCCCGAGCGCGAGGTTGTATGTCACCATATCCTTGTCTTTGGTGATATCCATCAGGTTCTTGTATGTGGAAATGGCGCACTGCTCTCCCGCGATGTTCTGTTCAAGCAGGACCCCCACGTACGGATCCTCCGGGGCGTCGTAGGCGCACGGGCTCAGCTCGAACCAGTGCTTCGGATTGACGGCAGGGGTGCCGCCGAGCTGCACTATGCGCGTCGCCAGCAGATTCGCATGAGCAAGCTCTTCCGTGGCGTGCAGCGTGAGCTCAGCTGCCACGGCATCCTTCATGGGACCCTTGATGACTTTGGCCCCAAGCCAATACTGATAGTAAGCGAGCCATTCGCTGGCATATGCGCCGTTCAACAGATCCAGCAACTCGTTTACGTCCATCCCGACGATTTCACGTCCTCTTGTACCCATGGTTCTTCCTCCTTGCACTGCACTTGAGTATTTTCCGTCAACGGAGACCCTCCCACTATAACACTCGTATCGTGCCGCCGGAATGGCGGCGGGCGGGTTTTTGCCGCAGCTTTCCACTTGTTCCTATGTTGAGAGTATCCTATAAGTTAAATTGCTTCTGTTCCAGCCGGACAGATTCATTGAAAGCGAGTTGCCGATGCACCATTTTCATTATCAGAACGAGAGATTGTACTGTGAAGACGTTCCCCTTGCGGATATCGCGGCGAAGGCCGGTACGCCTTCTTACGTGTACAGCGTTGCGACGCTGACGCGTCACTTCACCGTATTTGACGGCGCCTTCGAAGGGGTCCCTCACCTGACCTGCTATTCGGTCAAGGCTAACTCCAGCCTGGCCATTCTCGGTCTCTTCGCCTCCCTCGGCGGCGGGGCCGACATAGTCTCCGGAGGAGAGCTCTTCAGGGCTTTGAAGGCCGGAATCCCTCCAGACCGGATTGTCTATTCGGGAGTAGGGAAGACGGAGGCCGAGATCGACTATGCGCTTCGTGAGAACATACTCATGTTCAATATCGAATCGGCGGAAGAACTCGAAGTGATAAACAGCCGCGCGGCCGCCATCGGAGCAACGGCGAGAATCGCTCTGCGGGTGAACCCGGACGTCGATCCCAGGACGCATCCCTACATTTCGACAGGCCTCAGGAAGAACAAGTTCGGCATCGATGTCGACGGCGCCCTGAAAGCCTACCGGCGCGCCCTGGAATTGAAGCACGTCGAGATATTGGGCGTGGACTGCCATATAGGGAGCCAGTTGACTGAAATCGCTCCTTTCGTGGAGGCGCTCAAACGGCTCAAGATTCTCGTTGGACGGCTGGCAGAAATGGGCATCAAGGTTCAATATCTGGATCTCGGGGGAGGACTCGGGATTTCCTACAGCGAAGAGACGCCCCCGCACCCCCGAGAATATGCGCAGGCGGTGGTTCAGGAACTGAAAGACCTTCCGTGTACCCTGATTTTCGAGCCCGGGCGCGTCATTGTCGGCAACGCCGGGTGTCTGATTATGCAGGTGCTGTATACGAAGCAGACTCAGACTAAGGAATTCGTCATAGTCGACGCCGGTATGAACGATCTGGTGCGGCCGAGTCTGTACGGGGCTTTCCATGGCATCCAGCCGTTTGAAAAGGGGAAGCGCGAAACCCGTGTTGTCGATGTGGTGGGGCCGATCTGCGAATCATCCGATTTCATCGCCCGCGACCGCAAGCTCCCCGCACTGAATCGGGGCGAATACCTCGCGGTCATGAGCGCAGGTGCATACGGGTTTTCGATGTCGTCCAACTACAACTCCAGGCCGCGCGCCGCAGAAGTCATGGTCGACGGCGACCGGTTCTTCATCACGCGCGAACGCGAGACATTGGAGGACCTCGTCCGCGGCGAATCGATCCCCGACTCTATCGAGAGGGCGCGTCAGATATGAATCAGCAGCCAGGCCTGAAGATCCATTTCTTCAAAATGACCGGGACCGGCAACGATTTCATCGTAATCGACAACCGGGCGGGCGTCGTCGCTTCGGATGACTGCAGCGATTTTGTCCGGCTGTCGTGCCGGCGCCGGCAGTCCGTCGGGGCCGACGGCGTAATTCTGATCGAGAACGATCCCGAAGTTGATTTCAAATGGCGCTTCTTCAATGCCGACGCGAGCGAGGCGGAAATGTGCGGAAACGGGGCACGCTGTGCAGCCAGATTCGCCTACATCAACAAAATCGTGAACAAACGCAGCATGGCCTTCCGCACCCTGGCTGGCATCATCCGGGCTGAACTACAGGATGATATGGCGAAAGTGCAGATGACCCCTCCTCACGATCTCCGGATGGATATCAATGTCGAGGCTGAAGGACGGACGTTCGTTTTGGATTTCCTCAACACGGGAGTCCCTCACGTGGTGTGGTTTGTCGAAGGGGAGGAAGAACTTGAAGCGACGGACGTGTTCAACTGGGGACGCGCGCTGCGGTTCCATTCGCAGTTTCAGCCGGCGGGCACAAACGTCAATTTCGTTTACGTGAAGGATTCGCAAAGCCTGAGTGTCCGGACCTACGAACGAGGCGTGGAAGGCGAGACACTGGCCTGCGGAACCGGCGTGATCGCGTCAACGCTCATTGCTGCAGTACGAGGGCGTGTCGCGTCTCCGGCCGAGGTGAAGACCCGCGGCGGCGAACTGCTGAAAGTTCATTTTGAACTCTCCCGGGATCAGTTCCGCGAGGTCTTTCTTGAAGGTGAAGCCAGGATCGCCTATGAGGCCGACCTCTGGCCCGATACCTTGCAACCCTGAAGACGCCGGCACTGAATCAATGCGGAGGATGCACGCCGCCGGTGAGATGCCCGCTGAGTTGCTGCAGAATCGCATCCTTCGACTGTGCACCCACCAGTGTCTGGACCTGTTCTCCATTCACAAACAGAATCATGGTCGGAATGCTGCGCACGTTGAACTGTTCCGCCGTCGACGGATTCTGATCCACATTCAGCTTCACCAGCTTCAACCTGCCCGTCAGTTCGCGTGCCACTTCCTCGAGGACCGGCGCCGTTACGCGGCAGGGGGCGCACCAGGACGCCCAGAAGTCTACAAGCACCGGCAGCGTAGTCTGAAGCTCCTTGCGAAAGCCGATATCGGTTCCGTTGACGATCCAGGGGAGGGAGTTCCTGCATCTACCGCATACCGGCACCTGGTCCGGCGGCGCGGTTCCTATCCTGTTCTGAGCCCCGCAGTGCGGACATGCTACAATCGATTCCTCTTCCATATCACACTTCCTGCTCATCCTTTGAACATGTTGCGCACGATAAATGCGACGTTTGCCGGACGCTCTGCCAGCCGTCTCATCAGGTAAGGATACCACTTCCTGCCATACGGTATGTAGACGCGCACCCTGTAGTTGTCCCGCGCCAGCCGGTACTGAAGATCTCTCCTGATTCCGTAAAGCATCTGGAATTCGAAGCGATCCTTCGGAATCTTCCTCGAGCCGGCGAACCTAATTGCCGCCGTGATGATCTTCTCGTCATGCGTCGCAATTGCATTGTAAGTCTTACTTTCGAGGAGCATCTTCATAAGCTTGAGAAAATTCGCGTTCGTGTCGTGCTTTCTCCTGAATGCAACTTCCTTCGGCTCCAGATATGCGCCTTTGACAAGACGGATCCGTATTCCTTTTTTGAGCAGTTCAGCCACATCCTGTTCGCTGCGGTGGAGGTACGCCTGAATGACGGTACCTACATTGTTCAGCTGTTCATGCACCCGGATTACAGTCTCCAGCGTTGTCTGGGTATATCGGCTGTCCTCCATGTCGACGCGCACGAAATTCCCCCTTTCTCTCGCATGACTCGCGATCCGGAGGAGATTCTGCCCGCCGAATTCCTTGTCGCTGGCGAGGCCAAGCTGTGTCAGCTTGACCGAGACATTGCAGTCGACCCGCTCGAGTTCGATCCTGTCAAGGACCTCAATGACTTCCCTGGACGCACTCAGCGCGTCTTCGCGGGACTGCGTTTCTTCGCCGAGCAGATCGAGCGTGCCCGAGATCTTCCCGCGGTTCATTTCACGTACCACCCTGATGGCATCGTCCAGCGTTTCTCCAGCGATGAAGCGAAGAGCGGTTTTGCGGAAAATCCTGAAATTCAGAGCGAAATTCTTAAACCCTTCGTGCCTGGACAGGAAGAGGAGAAATGCGCGCACCGGGTGGCACCTCCGATTGTGCGTTTCTTTGACTCACCCTCAACAAAAACTCTACGCATTGACGGGAAGGTGATCAACGGAATAATATCCAACTGCAATGATTATTCCACTTTTCCCTTTGCCGAACGTCGTGCTCTTCCCCAAAACACCGCTTCCGCTCTACATTTTCGAAGAGAGATACCGGACCATGATTAAGGACGTTCTTAATGGCGACAAAGAGCTCGTGATAGCGCTGTTGCGCTCCGACCACGAAACAAAGTACTCCAGGGGTTCAGCCGTCCACGAGATCGCCTGTCTGGGGAGAATAGAAAGCCATGAGGAACTCGAAGACGGCAAGTACAATATTGTAGTGGTCGGAATACATCGGGTACGCATCATCGGTGAGATCCAGCATTCCCCCTACAGGCTCGTCGAAATCGAGGAACTCGAGGAACCGGAACCGGATGAGCAGTCGGAAACTGTCATCCAGCGTCAGAACCAGCTCGGGGGCCTTTTCGCCAGGTTTACCGAACTGGCTACCGGGTCGAAACAGGACGCTCTCCAGATAATGCCCCAGCTCGATTTCGAATCACTCGTCAACATAGTCGCCATGACGCTCAACCTGACAATCGAACAGAAACAGTATCTGCTGGAGATCGAGGACATTTCCGACAGATGCGATGCGCTGATTCCGGTTCTGCAGGAGCAACTGGAAGTGCTCACACTGGTGCGCAAGTTTGAGAACATCAAACCCGAAAATCCAGGTCTGAACTGAAGACCGGCAAGGGTCTCGGACGATGAAAGGAATCTATCCGCCGTATCCCGCAGAGCCGATCGCCGACATACGCGAGATGTTCATCCACGGCACGCGCAGGTTTGCCGGAAAGGCGGCGCTGCAACACAAGAGAGCCGGGGAATGGATCCCGATCACGTACCGCGAGTTGCGGGCCGACGTTGAGGCGGTGGCGGGCGGGTTGGCCGCTCTCGGGCTGCATCCGTCGCATAAGGTTGCGATCGTCGGAGACAACCGCCCGGAGTGGGCGGTCAGCTATCTTGCGGCGGCCTGTACCGGCATCGTCTGCGTTCCCGTCGATAAAGAGCTGAGAGAGACGGAGGTCCGCAACATACTCGAACTCTCGGGAGCGCAGGCCGTCATCGCTGACTACAGGCATATCGAGATGATCTGCGGACTGCGTAGGGAACTTCCGTTTCTCGCCTCCGCCGTCAGCATGGACGATGCAGCACGGGAGGGAATCATCTCCTTTACCGAACTGAAGCGGCTTGGGCGCGCACGGATTGAATCGGGGAAGAACGATTTTGAGGACCGCACTGTCACACCTGACAGTCTGCTCTCGATTCTGTTCACTTCCGGGACTATGGGGAACCCCAAGGGTGTCATGCTCACCCACAGGAACATCGCGAGCAATCTTGTTGACGCGGTCAGATGGGTGAATCTCCGCACGGAGGACCGGTTCCTTTCGGTCCTTCCCATCCACCACAGCTACGAATGCACCGACGGCTTCCTTCTCGCTCTTTACCTTGGCGCGACAATATCATACGCAGAGAACCTCCGCCGTTTTGTGGAAAATCTGTGTGAAACGCGTTCCACCGCGGTGCTCGGAGTCCCGCTTCTCTGGCATGCCGTCTACTCGAAAATCGAAGCCGCGATGGCCGAAAGAGGGATGTGGAAAGTAAACGCCGCGAAGAAGCTTGCGGCGCTTTCCGAGAAAGTTCTGGGTTTGAATATACGCAGGCTCCTCTTCCGCGCCGTGCACCGCAAACTGGGCGGCTCGCTGCGGATCCTGATATCGGGCGGCGCTGCAGTCGATCCCGCGGTCGCGCGGGGATTCCGCGAACTGGGCATCACTTTTCTTCAAGGTTACGGGCTTACGGAATCGTCGCCCATAATTGCCGTGAACCGCAACGAAGCGTTCAAAGACGATGCAGCGGGACTTCCATTGCCGAGCGTGGAGGTGCGGATTGCCGAAGACGGTGAAATCCTGGCGCGCGGTCCGAACATCATGCTCGGGTACTACAATAATCCCGACGCCACAAGCGACGCACTGGAAGATGGATGGCTTCATACGGGCGACCTCGGATTTGTCGATTATGACGGTTTCCTGTTTATACGCGGCCGGAAGAAGTCAGTGATTGTCACTTCCGCAGGAAAGAAGATATATCCCGAGGAAGTGGAGGCCGAGATTCTCAAGTCACCATATATCTCGGAATGCCTGGTCTGGGGCTCTGCTGATAAAGACGTGATCATCGAGGCGATCGCCGTTCCTGACATGGATGCCTGTACCCAGAAGGGACTGGACCGGCCCGCCATTGAGAGTCTCATCAGGGCTGAAGTGAGGGAGCGTTGCAGGAAACTCGCTCCGTTCAAGAGAGTGACAGAATTGACTGTGCGGTATGAGGAACTCGAAAAGACCACAACAAGGAAAGTGAAGCGGTACCTGTATACGTCCAAAGGGACGTCGGACATTCAGCAGTGAATATGGAAGAGAAGAGCAGCAGCATGATTCAGAATACCGCGTCGCGTGTCGCGCTCATTACAGGGGGCGTGCGGGGAATCGGTCGTGCAGTCACGCTGGCGCTTGCCCGCCGCGGCTGGATCGTGGCGGTCTGCTACCGGAAAAGCGAACAGGAAGCCTCAACGCTGGAAGCGGAACTGCGGGCGGCAGGCGCGCAATTCATGCTTGTACGTTCCGATGTGTCTAGTGCTCCCGATGCCGAAAATCTGGTGCGCGGTGTCGAGGAAAACTACGGACGTGTTGACGCGCTGATTAACTGCGCCGGAAGCTACCACCGCGTTCACCTGCTTCAGGAGAGCGTCCAGGGGTGGCGCGAGATGTTTGACAACAATCTCCACCCGGTTTTTTACCTGAGCCGCGCTGTGGCTCCCGCGATGATGCGGCTCAAATGGGGACGGATCATAAATTTCGGTATGGTCAACGCCGATCAGAACACGGGACAGCCTTACGTCACGGCTCACTATATATCGAAAATCGGTGTGATCGTTCTGACCCGCTCTCTGGCGAAAGTGCTGGCTCCGCACGGGATCACGGTCAACTCCATCTCTCCCGGATTCATAGACACCGGCGGCATTCCCCAGGAGGAGATTGCCCGCTGGCTGCAAAGCATTCCAGCCGGCTACGCGGGCAGTCCGGAAGATGCTGTCGGAGCCGTACTGTTTCTGCTTTCGGAGGAAGCACGCTACGTAAACGGCGCCAATATTCAGGTCAGCGGAGCCTGGGGAGTGTAGCGGCTATTCGAGAAGCGAAACCAGATCTGCGAACAGAGCAAAGGCGGTCTGGTCGACCGACGGGTTGTTCTCGACAATTGCCAGTTCGCGCACTGTATCGGTGTTTATGATGAGGATGTTGCTCAGCCCGCGTATCGCCGCGAGCGGGTCGAATATCTCCAGTTCCTGCAGTTCAACTTTTCCGATTACCCTGCCCCCCTGCCGGTAGGCGCGTGCAACGGCGCGCAGCCTCCTGTCACGCCGTACCGCGGCGCGCACGATCTTACCCGTCTCCTCCGAGATGCTGCTCCTTTCGATGTCCTTCGGCTTGACCGTGGCTCCCATGAGGGCCTGTATCAAAACGGAGAGTTTTGCCGCCGCATCCCACCCGTCCAGGTCGAGGCGCGGATCCGCTTCGGTCAGACCGGCATTCTTCGCATATTCAAGCGCCGACTCGAAAGGCGTTCCCTGCTCCATCTGGGTGAGTATGTAGTTGGTCGTGCTGTTGAGGATGCCGCGCAGCGATCTGATGCGTGTCGCCGGCAGATTCTGCCGCACCATATTGAACACAGGCGCCCCGTCCATCACGGTCCCTTCATACAGAAGCTCGACGTCGCGCAGCCGTGCGAGTTTTGTCAGCGCCCGGAAATGCGTCGAAATCGGCCCCTTGTTGGTCGTGATCACGTTCAGCCCTGCGCCCAGCGCCTCGCGGATGTACGTCGCCGCCGGCTGTCCGCTGAGGTCGAGCACGCTCATTTCAAACAAAACATCGGCTCCGCACTGCCTGATGAAATCAGTGTGTGAAGCGCAGACCGGTCCATTGTGGAAGTTCTCCAGGTTTGAATGGCGCTTCCATGACCCGAGTATCTTCCTGATCGGGAGCCCGGCGTGATCTATGCAGGTGCCATGACTCTTCGTCGCGATTCCGGTGATCTTCCATTCAACCCCGTATTCCTTCAGCAGCCAATTCCGCCGGTTTATAAGAAGCCGCGCAAACGCACGGCCGACGTGCCCAAAACCCATGAAGGCGAAGTTTATCTGTCGAATTTCCTGTTCCATCAGTCGTCCATGTTTTCCTGGATTAGGTCCCCGAACAAATTACGCGACGCAAAGCAACGTGCGATATTACACCCGTTGCCTGCCGGTGGGAACAGGGGAATACGAAATTTGACAGGTTTTTGCCCTTCCGATCGATCGCTTACCCGAACTTGATTCCCTGGGCCAGCGGGAGTTCATCGGACCAGTTGACGGTATTGGTCTGGCGTCTCATGTACGACTTCCATGCGTCGGAGCCGGATTCCCTTCCACCTCCTGTCTCCTTTTCACCGCCGAAAGCTCCACCGATTTCCGCACCCGAGGTCCCGATATTGACATTGGCGATGCCGCAATCGGAACCGCAGGGGGAAAGAAACTCCTCGGCCTTCTGCAGGCTGGAAGTGAATATCGCGCTTGACAGCCCCTGCGGGACATCGTTGTGCAGTTGCATGGCCTGCGCGAAATCGTCGTACTCCAGAATATAGAGAATCGGTGCGAACGTTTCCTTCTTCACAATTGCTGTCTGGGCGGGCATCAGGACGATGGCAGGTTCAACGAACTGCTGTCCGAGTACGGGAAGGCGGCGTGCTCCGAACAGCACCTTCCCTCCGTCGGCTTTCGCTGCCTCGATCGCCCTGAACATTTCCTCGACCGCATCGGCAGTGATGAGCGGTCCCATCAGGACAGCGGGATCGAGCGGATCGCCGATTCTCACCTGTTCGTATGCGTCTACGAGACGCCGGGTGAGTTCCTTGGCAACTTTTCTATGCGCGATGAGCCGCCTGGTCGACGTGCAACGCTGGCCGGCAGTGCCCACGGCTCCAAAGAGAATTGCCCTGACCGCCAGATCGAGGTTGGCGTCCTCGGTTACGATGATCGCGTTGTTTCCGCCCAGTTCAAGAATCGTGCGACCGAACCTGTGCGCCACTGTCCCGGCGACATGCTGCCCCACCCGGGTGGAGCCGGTGAATGAGATCAGCGGCAAACGCCGGTCGTTGAGCAGCCGGTTGCCGATGCTGTCAGCCGGTCCGGCCACGAGATTGAAAATGCCGCTGACTCCGTGGTCCGCCATCACCCGGTTAGCGATATGCTGCACCGCAATCCCACACAGCATTGTCGGAGTTGCAGGTTTCCATACGACCGGGTCGCCGCAGACGGCAGCGATTGCACTGTTCCAGGACCACACCGCGACCGGGAAGTTGAACGCCGTGATAACGCCGGTGGGGCCGAGCGGATGCCACTGTTCCATCATCCTGTGTGCCGGCCGCTCGGAGGCCATCGTCAGCCCATAGAGCTGACGGGAGAGGCCCACCGCGAAGTCACATATGTCGATCATCTCCTGCACTTCGCCGTGACCTTCAGCAAGGATCTTTCCCATTTCGACGCTGACGAGCTCTCCCAGAGGCTCTTTCAGTTCCCTGAGAGCATTGCCGAGATCGCGCACTACCTCACCGCGCTTAGGTGCGGGTGTCATGCGCCAGGATTCAAACGCCCGGACGGCCTCGCTCACCACGTGTTCATACGCGTGTGGACCCGCCTGTACTATTGCGGCGATTCGCTCTCCCGTCGACGGATTCGTCGAGACGGTCTCCTCTCCCTCCGGATCGGTGATCCATCCTTCGATACCGTAACAGGCGCCGGGATTGACATCATTGATGGACAGTTTCTTCAGCAGGGCGGTCGTTTGCATGGCTCCTCCCGTTCCTGATAAGAAACGTAATCCAGAAATCCGGAAAACACAAATCACCGGCGTCCCGATTACACAGCCCTATGGCGGCTGCTAAAATGGTTGTGTGCCACTCGGGTGTGGCCCGCATCAGGGGAGAGAGGGGTGGAAAAGAACGAATCGCGGGAGATCGCCGAATCCGCACGCGAATCCGTCTGGGCGCGTCCGAGTTTCCTGAGAGACCTGTTTCTAGGCAGATTCAACCTAGGTCTCATACATCCGCATCCCGAATTGGATCCTGATGAAGAACCGGAAGCAAAGGAATTCCTTGACCGCCTGACGCGTTTCATGGAACGCGTCGACAGCGACGCAATCGACCGGAACGGAAGGATCCCCGACGAAGTGGTGGATGAACTCAGACGCATGGGCGCCTTCGGCATCAAGATACCGAAGGAGTACGGCGGACTGGGATTCTCGCAGGTTACCTACAACAGGGCGAATCATCTGATCAGCAGCAAGGATGCGAACATCGCGGCGCTGATTTCGGCTCACCAGTCCATCGGAGTACCGCAGCCGCTGAAGCTTTTCGGAACTGAGGAACAGAAACAGAAGTACTTTCCCCGGCTGGCAAGGGGAGCCATTTCGGCATTTGCCCTGACGGAATTCCATGTCGGATCAGATCCCGCCAGCATCAGGACAAGCGCCGTCCCCACAGATGACGGCACCGCGTTCATCCTCAACGGCGAAAAACTCTGGTGCACGAACGGCACTCGGGCGGAACTGCTGGTGGTGATGGCCCGTACTCCGTCCAGATTCGTGAACGGGAAAGAGAAGAAGCAGATCACCGCTTTTATTGTTGAAGTGAACTGGCCCGGCGTGGAGATTGTCCGCCGGTGCAGGTTCATGGGGCTGCGGGCTCTCGAGAACGGCGTAATCAGATTCAACAACGTCCGCGTCCCCCGTGAAAACATTCTCTGGAAAGAAGGGGCCGGACTGAAGCTGGCGCTTATCACGCTCAATACCGGCAGGCTCACGCTCCCCGCAAGCGCGGCCGGCATCGCGAAATCGGCTCTTCAGATCTGCCGCCGTTGGGCCAACGAGCGCGTCCAGTGGGGCTCGCCGATCGGCAGGCACGAGGCGGTCGCGGAAAAGATCGGGCGCATGGCATCGACCACATTCGCGATGGAAGCGATCGCCGAACTCTGTGCGATCATGTCCGACAAAGGGAATTGCGATATACGGCTCGAAGCGGCGCTGGCAAAGCTTTACAACACCGAGGCCGGCTGGCGCATCGTGGACGATACGATGCAGATACGCGGCGGGAGAGGGTACGAAGCAGCGTCATCTCTGGCGGCGCGGGGAGAGGAGCCGATAGCAGTCGAGAGGATGATGCGCGATTACCGCGTCAACCTGATCTTCGAGGGATCAAGCGAAATCATGCGCCTTTTCCTGGCGCGGGAAGCTGTCGACTTTCATGTCCAGCTGACCGGAGCCCTGATGAACCCGAATGCTTCTTCCGCGGCAAAGCTGCGATCCCTGATGCGGGCGGCGCTGTTCTATGCATCGTGGTATCCGCGCCTGTGCATTGGCGGCTTATCCGGTTTCAAATCATTCGGATCCCTGGCGGCCCATATCCGTTTCGTCGAACGTTCCTGCCGGAAGCTCGCGCGCATGCTGTTCTATGCGATGCTTCGTTACGGGCCGAAGCTCGAGCGGCGCCAGAAGGTGCTTTTCCGCCTCGTCGATATCGGAGGAGAGCTTTTTGCCATGACCGCGGCGTGCGTCCGCGCAAACATGCTGGTCCGCAAAGGGGCGGACGCAAATGCCACACGGCTTGCAGACCATTTTTGCAGACTGGCCCGCCATAGAGTCGCGAGGTTGTTCCGTGAGGTATTTCACAATTCCGACGGGCACACCCGCGAACTTGCCGACGAAGTGCTCCGGGGAGAGTATGACTGGCTCGAGTCGGGGATCGTCGATCCCCGCCGGGACACACCGGTCGAGCTCGCGCGTCCTCGTTTTTGAACTCAAAGCCTTGCATCTGGTATCTTTACGGGCGGAGGAAAACAATGCGGATTCCAACGGTTGTTCTCATGAGCGTACTGGTTGCCTTCGTCCCTTCGTGTTCCAGGGAGCCACAGATGAACACGTCCAATGAAAGCACCGACTGGATAGAGCCTGCGACCGCTAAACTCGAACAGGAGCTGGTCGCAAAGTATGGGGAGTCGCAGCGGCCGCGCGTGCAGCGCGGCTTGAAACAGGCGGCCAGGTTCTGGCGCGCTTCTGACGGCGACCGGGAGGTTTTCGAGGAATTCGTCAGGAGGAATTTTGCGGGCGATCAGGCCGCCCTCGATACGATGTTTGATCGGTTCCAGCGCCTGATCGAGCAGGCGGTCGGCCACATGTCCGAGATCAGCAGGGAATTCCGCCAACAGACCGATCTCGATCTTGGCCCGATCGAGCCGTACGACGAGATTTTTGCTGCCTATGATCCCTCCGCCCATCTGCTCGACGATTTCTTCAAGAACAAACTGGCATTCGTCGTGCTGCTCAACTTCCCTCTGACAACGCTCGAGGAACGCCTCGCCGAAGGAGATAAATGGAGCCGCAGGGAGTGGGCAGAGACGCGGCTGGCAGAGTACTTCTCCAAACGCGTCCCGGCGGAAGTCAATCTGGCCATATCGAAAGCCGCCGCCGATTCCGGCCAGTATATCTCGGAATACAACATCTGGATGCACCATTTGATTGACGAGCAGGGGCGCCGCATCTTTCCTCCTAAAATGCGTCTCCTGTCCCACTGGAATCTCCGGGATGAGATCAAGGCAAACTACCAGGATCCGAAAAACGGATTGTTCAGGCAGCGGATGATCCAGAAAGTCATGGAGCATATTGTCAGCCAGACCATACCCGCGGCAGTGATTGACAATCCGCAGCTTGACTGGAATCCCTATACGAACGAAATCAAACCAGCCGCCGTCAAGGATGCGGACTTTTCACCAGGCCCGCGGGAAGCGGTCAACACACGCGAGCCCGATACCCGATACAGCCACCTGCTGGAAGTGTTCAAGGCTTCGAAAAAGGCCGATCCCTACTCACCTGATGCTCCCAGCCTGATTGCACGACGCTTCAACGAAGACCGGCAGATACCCGAGGAAAGAGTGCGGGAGATGTTCGAGCAGGTGCTTTCATCGCCGCTTGTGCCGCGGGTGGCTGCGCTGATTCAGAAGAGACTTGGGCGCCCTCTGGAACCCTTCGACATCTGGTATAACGGGTTCCGTCCCGGGATGAAGCACTCCGAGTCGGAACTCGATACGATCGTCCGCAAGCGGTTTCCGACGGCCGGTGCCTTCGAGGAGGCGATACCCGTGCTGCTGATGAAACTCGGGTTCGCACCGGAACGGGCGAAATTCGTGGCGCAGAACATCGTGGTCGATCCCGCTCGCGGTTCAGGCCACGCGATGGGGGCCGCGATGAGGGAAGCGAAGGCTCACCTGCGTACCAGGGTCGGCAAGGAGGGAATGAACTATAAAGGGTTCAACATCGCCATACATGAACTCGGGCACAATGTTGAACAGACGTTTTCTCTCAATGCAATCGACTACTATCTGCTCAATGGCGTGCCCAACACGGCTTTCACCGAGGCGCTGGCGTTCGTTTTCCAGGGACGCGATCTGCAGCTGCTCGACCTTCATTCTCCCGATGAGCAGGCGGAGGCTCTCAAGACACTTAACGATTTCTGGGCCACGTACGAGATATGCGGAGTCAGTCTCGTGGATATGCGTGTGTGGCACTGGATGTACGAGCATCCGGACGCCACGCCCGAGCAGTTGCGCAACGCGGTCATGGAAATATCAAAGGATGTCTGGAACAAATTCTTCGCGCCGGTGTTCCACAAGAAGGATGTCGTTCTGCTCGGAATCTATTCGCACATGATCGACGCGTTCCTGTACCTGCCCGATTATCCGATCGGACATATGATCGCCTTCCAGCTTGAAGAGCACATGAACAAAAAGGGGAAGATCGGACCTGAATTCGAACGCGTCTCACGCCAGGGACGTATCACTCCCGATCTGTGGATGAAAGGGGCTACAGGATCTCCTGTGGGCCCGGAGGCCCTGATCGCCGCGACCGAGCGTGCGCTCGAGGTTGTGAGGTAGGGAAACAGAAAAGCCACAGCATCGACGGCTCGCAGCCGCAACACTGTGGCTTTTTTATGAGATTCTTCAGTTCTTTCTATTTGAAATCCTGCTCTGCTCTGGCGAGGAGTCTTTCCATCCCGGCCAATGAACCCCGGTGGCTCGATGACCAGAGCTGGTCCAGGTACTTCTTCGCTAGACCAGAGGTGGGGCCCTTCAAAATATATGCCTTGGCGAAATTGAGCATCGCGGGTTCCAGCTTGTTCTGCTGCCAGTAGCAGAGCCCGAGATGATAATACGCATTATCGTTTCTCTTGAAGTATTTCACCGAATTGTTCAGGTTGGTGATCGCTTCCGGGTAGTTCCTGTTCTGATAGGCGTCGGAACCGATGACAGCATACGCGGTGGCGTACGTGTTGTTGACCAGGCTCTTCCAGGAATCTTCAGTTGCGTCTTCCGGCTTTTTCGCCTTCGGCACAGACTTGATGGCCATCCTGGCATATTTCAGCGCCTGCGGCATATTCTGGTTCACCATGTTGCGCCGAATCATTTCAAACAGGATTTCCACATTTCTCGAATTGCCGGCGAGCGTCCGGTCTCCCCACTGAAGGAACTTGGCTTCGTTGTTCAATGACAGATACGACTTGGCCAGCGCGTAGGCAAGTTCCGGACTCGGATTTGCCGCGTATGTCTTTTCCCCGAAAGCCACAAATCCCTTGACGTTATTGGTCGCGGAATATGCGGCAGTCATGGCGTTGATCGTGATCTGGTCATTCTGGGCAACTGCCAGATATTTGTCGCAGAGCGAGATAATCTGGTTCCAATTCTCTTCACCCTGCAGCTTGACGATTACCTGGTGAAACTCCGAGGAAGCATACTTGCGGAGCGACGATTTGGTCTGCTTCAGGAAACTGATGACCATGTCCGTCTTTTTGACAGGATCCGTTTCCGCCTGGATGCTCTGATAGACCTTGTACTCCTCGTCCGTGTAATCCTGTTCCTGTGCCCCAATCAGCACCGGTGACAGCAGCAGCCCTACCAGCAAAAGGCCAAGGAGGGTCTTTGAAATGTAAGAATACGATGGGGAAGTCATGTCCGTATCTCCTTTACTGGGAAAAAATCATTCTTCCGCCGGATGCTGCGTTTATATCAAAACCCTTCAAGGACAACAATTGAAATGTGAAAAGTTCGTTTCGGTGGAATGCTTCTCTCAGACAGGCCGATAAGGATTCTTGGACCTGAGAAACAGGAGAAGGGAATCAACGGTGTTGCCATTTGCCGATGCGGCCTCCATCCAGACGGCAGAGTCTTCGGTCGGCCCGTTTCTTCATCCTTCACAAGTTCTTGTGGTGGAAGAGGAAACAGTCACCCGGGAGATCCTTGCGCGCAAACTGTCGAGCCTGGGATACGTCTGCAGGTGCTGCCCCGACCCCGATACGGCCACGAGGCTGCTGGCGGACGAAAAGTTCGATCTCGTCATTACCGATCTTGTGGTGCCGGGCAGCGGCGGTTTCAAGTCCGTCAGAGAGATCGCTGAAGTCGCCCCTGATACTGCGATCATTCTGATCACTTCGGTCATAAACGTCGAAGTTGCCGTCGATGCGCTCAAGGACGGAGCATATGATTACATCACCAAGCCGTTCAGCCTCGAAGAGGTATCGATCAGCGTAGCGCGGGCTCTCGAAAAGCGGAGACTGCTGCTGGAGAACCGAAAGTATCAGGTGGCCCTTGAAGAGCAGGTCGCCAGCCGTACCAGCCAGCTGCAGGAAGCCCTCAGAGTGCTTCATCACACCTATCACTCAACCCTTGTGGCCCTGAGCAGGGCTTTGGACAGTCGTGATGCGGGTTCCGACGGACATTCCCTCAGGGTGACGGTATACGCGAAACGCATCGCGGAAAGCCTTGGTTTGGGAGGACAGCAGATCAGGGTCATCGAGCAGGGGGTGCTGCTGCACGACATCGGGAAGATCGGGATTCCGGACGAACTCCTCAAGAAAAGGGGAAATCTCACTGAACGGGAATCGGTCCTGATGCGACGCCACCCGGAGATAGGGTACCGCATTCTGTCCAGCATCAAGTTCCTGAAGGAGGCTGCGGAACTCGTATACCACCATCATGAACGCTACGACGGCGAGGGCTATCCGCAGGGACTTAGCGGTGACCGGATCAATCTTGGAGCACGTGTCTTTGCCGTCGCCGATGCGCTTGATGACCTTGCCTCTGTAAGCCTCGACTCGGCCTTAAGCGAGATCACCCGGATGTCAGGGAGTCAGCTCGATCCCCGCATCGTTGGGGAGTTCGTCAAGATTCCCGTACAGGAATGGGAGACAATCCGGCAGGAGTACGGTGCGGGCGCGAAAAGGACAGATTTCTTCGGCGCGGCGATTCCATGAGCAGGAAAATCGCCACGGCATTTCCAAGGCTGTGAAATTCGCCGTACGCTCCTTATAATCACGGTATGGCCGACAAAACCGAAGTTACCGTGAAAGATCCTGTTTGCGGGATGCAGTTCGCCCCGGAAGATGCCGCGGGGAGCTACAATTACAAAGACGAGACATTCTATTTCTGCAATCCATCCTGCCTTGAGCGGTTCCGGGCGGATCCGGAAAAATACCTGAAACCTGCAGCCGCACCCCTGGGGCCTCCGCGCGAAGGTCAGCGCTATACCTGTCCGATGCATCCGGAAATCGTGCGCGACAGACCCGGGTCGTGTCCGATCTGCGGCATGGCTCTCGAACCGGAAACCGCAGGCCTGGTTGATGAAGAAAACCCCGAACTCATTGATATGCGGCGCAGGTTCTGGATCAGCCTGGCGCTGACTTCGCCGGTTCTCCTGATTGCAATGGGTGAGATGCTTACTGGCTCCACGCTCAAATGGGGCCTGTGGATTCAGCTGTTTCTGGCGACGCCGGTCGTCCTTTGGGGAGGCAAGCCTTTTTTTGAACGGGGCTGGGCTTCAATTGTGAACCGCAATCTCAACATGTTTACCCTGATCGCGATAGGGACCGGCACAGCATACATCTACAGTGTCTACGCGACTTTGTTTCCAGATCTCCTTCCTGATTCGTTCATTGGCCATCATGGAACTCCGGAAGTGTACTTTGAGGCCGCGGCGGTGATTACGACGCTTGTTCTTCTCGGCCAGGTGCTTGAACTGCGGGCGCGCAGCAGGACAAGCGACGCCTTGCGGGAGCTGCTGGGACTGGCTCCCAAAACGGCAAGGCTCGTGGAAGGACACGGATCGGAAAGGGATGTTCCGCTCGAGGAGGTCTCACCCGGCGATCTGTTGAGGGTGCGGCCGGGCGAGAAAATCCCGGTTGATGGTGTGATTCTTGAAGGCGAAAGTTCGATCGACGAATCCATGGTGACGGGAGAGCCGCTGCCGGTAGGGAAGACCAAAGGAGCGATTGTCACCGGAGGAACCGTCAATGGGAACGGCACCTTCATCATGAAGGCTGAGAAGGTTGGAAGCGATACGCTCCTGGCCCAGATAGTCCGGATGGTTAGTGAAGCTCAGCGGAGCCGCGCCCCCATTCAGCGGCTCGCCGACAAGGTCGCCTCCTATTTTGTCCCGATAGTCATCCTGGTTGCGGTGACGACGTTCATTGTCTGGTCTCTCGTCGGACCTGAACCCAGGCTGGTTTATGCGCTCGTCAATGCGGTTGCGGTTCTGATTATCGCGTGCCCGTGCGCCCTCGGATTGGCCACTCCGATGTCGATCATGGTAGGAACCGGACGCGGGGCCGGAGCAGGAGTACTGATCAAGAATGCCGAAGCTCTGGAGGTGTTCGAAAAGATCGATACTCTGGTCGTTGATAAGACGGGCACTCTAACCGAGGGGAAGCCGCAGGTCACGGAAATAGTATCGGAAGGGAGATGGACTGAATCTGAATTGCTGCGCCTCAGCGCGAGCCTGGAACAGGGGAGCGAGCATCCTCTTGCCGAATCGATCGTGGCTGCCGCCCGGGACCGTGGGCTTCAGCTGTCGGGAGTAAGCGAATTTCGCTCGATAACGGGCAAGGGCATTCTGGGAACCGTCGACGGCCATTCGGTTGCTATCGGCAACAGGGCGTTTCTGGACCAGCTGACTGTCGACGCCGGGAATCTTGGTCGAACTGCCGACGAGATGCGTCGCAAGGGACAGACGGTTGTCTTTGTTGTTGTCGATCTTTCTCCCGTGGGAGCGATCGCGGTTTCGGATCCGATCAAGGAATCGGCGAAATCAGCGGTCGCAGAGCTACACCGCCGGGGGATACGGGTCGTTATGCTTACCGGGGACAACAGAACCACTGCCGAGATCGTTGGTCACCAGCTCGGCATCGAGGAGATAGAGGCGGAGGTTTCTCCTGCGCGTAAAGGAGAGGCGCTCAAGCAGCTGCAGGCCCAGGGCAGGATCGTAGCGATGGCGGGCGATGGAATCAATGATGCGCCGGCGCTGGCTCAGGCCGATGTCGGCATCGCGATGGGGAGCGGGACCGACATTGCGATCCAGAGTTCCGGAATCACGCTGGTAAAAGGCGACCTGCGTGGAGTCGTGCGCGCGAGGAAGCTCAGCCGTCATACGATGCGCAATATACGGCAGAACCTCTTCTTCGCTTTCGTGTACAACATTCTCGGCGTGCCGATCGCAGCCGGAGTGCTCTACCCTGTGAACCCGGATCTCCTTCTGAATCCGATGATCGCGAGCGCCGCCATGACTTTCAGTTCGGTGTCGGTCATTACAAACGCCCTCCGGTTGCGCAACGTCAAGCTGTAGCATGGTCCGGGAGAGAGACGGGGTTCGTTACTCTGCGGGTGTGCGCCAGACGTATATGTTGTGTGCCACCTCGGGTTCCAGCGCTATCTCGGTTTCCTCGCACTGCACCACATAGGCAGGCCATTTCTGGATAAGCTTGATCGTGATTCCCGGTGAAATCCCGAGCGCCGACAGCTTCAGCAGACGGGAGTGCTCCCTGGCGCTGAAGTAGGCGACGCGCGCGGATTCTCCGACGCGCAGCTGATCGCACGAGACCACAATCGGTTCGACTTCATCACGTGCACTCCGGCAGCAGTCTCCTTCCGGAATAGGCTTGTTGTGCGGGCAGAAGCGCGGATGGCCGAGCAGGGTGCAAATCGAGTTCGTTATTCCTTCCGCCAGAACATGTTCATACTCGCACGCAGCCGCTTCGCTGTCTTCCACCCTGGCGCCGAGTACATCGCAGATCAGCCTCTCGGCCAGCCTGTGGCGCCGTATGATCTTCTCTGCAAGCAGGCGCCCCTTGGGAAGCAGATGTACATGCTCCTGTTCGTCCACCATGATAAGCCCCTCGCTGCTGAGCCGAGCAATGAGGTCTTTGGAAACCTCAACCGGGGCATTGTCGGCCACATTCCTGATCGTCGCCGTATCTTCTTCTTCCAGGGTCCAGACGGCTTCGAGCACTTCGGCGATTTCTTCTGATATCCTGTCTACCATACTCTCTCTATGTGAACTGAATATTGAATGTGCGCAGGACCAGGTTCAGAACGTATCCTACCAGCAGTGCGAACGGCACGATGAATCCTGCGATCGCCAGAGCGCGTTTCAGCCCCTGTTCCTTGATGATCATAAGGAAACTGGCCAGGCACGGAACGAACAGCGTGATTACGACCATGCTGACGACTACCTGCTGGCCGTTGAGAAGCCCGTTCCGCGCGAGATCGTACAGCCCTGCCGCTCCGTAGTCACGCCGCAGAAAGCCGAGCAGAAAGATGCCGGCAGCCTCCGAAGGGAGGTCAAGCAGACCGGAAATAATCGGCGCCACACCTCTTTCAAACCATTTCAGAAAACTCAGACCGTTGAAATGAAGAGCGTCCAGTACAAACAGTACCAGCGTTCCGAGGAGGAAAAGAGGCACCGCCTCCTTCAGATACCACTGCAGGCGGTACCATGTCTTCAGTGCCACGTTTTTGAACTGTGGCCTGCGGATCGGGGGGATTTCGAAAATGAACTCGCTTGGCCGCCCACCGATGAGCCTGCTGGAGATAAAGCCGACCAGTACGAGTTGAGATGCCACAACCCCAATGACCGTCAGGGTGGCCTTCTGGGAAAAGCCGGCTGCAATTCCCAGCATCACCCCCAGCTGCGCCGAGCAGGGTATGCCAAGCGCAAGGAGGAGTATCGCGATCAGCCGTTCCCTCTTTGAACTCAAGATCCGTGTCGACATCGTGGCCATCGTTCCGCAGCCGAATCCGAGCACCATAGGCAGTACGGCTTTGCCGTTGAGCCCCATGATCCGCATCAGGCGGTCAGAGAGAATCGAGAGACGGGGCAGGTATCCGCTGTCTTCAAGCAGGCTGAAAGCAATGAAGAACGTTCCCACCACCGGAAGAACAATCCCGATGGCGTAGGTGAGGCCCATCGAGATGAGCCCGTACTCTCCGGCAAGCAGTTCCGAAATGAATCCCGCAGGGAGAATGCTCCGTACCAGTGGAACCACGTATTCGCCGAAAAGGATGTCCTCGAATAGCGCGACCAGCGTCTGTGCCCCCGTATACCCGACGAACTCATACAGCAGCAGAAGAACGCCGATCAGGATGGGGATTCCGGTCAAGGCGCGACGCGTCAGAATTCCAAGTTCATACACGAAGGTACGGCTGCGCGAAATGAGCATACCGAGCGGGATGATTACAGGGGCGATCAGCAGGAGGAAGTGAATCACCTCGGGAATTATCCCGTATTCATACCTGCCGCCGTCGTTCTTTCCGAGCAGCACGCTTTGGAGGATTCCTCCGCCCAGCCCGGCGTCAGTAAGCAGCCTGTCGAGCCTGCCCGATACCGCCCGGGAAACGACTTCGAACGGAGTCCTGATATTGAACAGGCCTCCCGCCTCGTTCCATAAAAAGAGCAATGTTCCTCCGGCCAGCAGCCAAAGCAGGATTTTCCTGCTCCAGCTCCCCTCTTCCGTGAAACGGCTCTTCCTCTTCTTCTTGAAGGAGGCGACGGAAGTGTCGAGCAGCCGCGACCGGATCTCAGCCACTTCTCTGGCCGGGTTTCTGCGTCCGTTGGAGTAGCTGCCGATCCAGTTCCCGAGCTTTGAAGACGCTTCGGGGCTGAGCGAGCTTATGATTGCCTGGGCAAGATCTCCGTTTCCTTCGGCCATCCATTCAATCGACAAAAGCGCAGGTGCGCCGATTCCGTCAAGAGATTCGATCAGCCTCGATCCCGCGCCCGATTCCCTGAGAGGATTGCGCGGACAGGAGGGCGCCTGGATCGCATTGAGCAGTTGCCGTCGCCCGCGGGAGTAAATTGCCACTGTCTCGACGACAGAAATGGAAAAGAGCTCCGCGATTCTCTTGCTGTCGATCTCGATCCCTCGCTCCTCCGCTTCATCAATCATGTTCAGGACGAGAATCATCGGTATCCCGAATTCGGCCAGCTGCGATGTGATCAGCAGTGTCCTGCGCAGGTTCTTGGCGTCTGCCACCTGGATGATCAGATCGGGCTTTTCCTTCAGCAGGATTTCGCACGTGACCCGTTCATCCTCCGATTGCGGCACCAGGCTGTTGACCCCCGGGGTGTCGATCACTTCATAGGAGGCTCCATTCAACTGGAGCTTGCCCCGCGAGACTTCGACTGTCGTGCCTGGAAAGTTCGATACCAGAACATAATTGCCCGTCAGAAGCCTGAAGATCACCGATTTGCCGACATTTGGATTCCCGACCAGTACTACTGTCTTCGTACTCCGACCACTCTCTGACACCATTAGCGGGCTACCTTAATGAAAGCTAATTTCAATCAAAACCCACGATCATACCAGAACTGAACTCAATGCCAAATGAAAAGTAAAAGGTGCGGTTCCGGGCCGGTAAACCGGGAACTATAATCTTATGGGAGGTACGGACGTGGAAGACAACCGCGATGCATGGAAGAGGCTGCTCGAGCGCCTTGGTGAAGATGAGAAGGCTCTGCTGCAGGGGGGTGGACCTGAATCGATCGAAAAGCAGCATGCAAAGAATCGTCTGACGGCGCGTGAGAGGATCAGACTGCTTGTTGACGCGGGAACGCAGTTCTTCGAATTGGGTCTTTTTGCAGCCTACGAAATGTATCGGGAGTGGGGAGGTGCACCGTCGGCGGGAGTCGTGACCGGCATCGGGAAAGTGCAGGACCGCCTTTTCATGATCATCGCGAATGACGCCACCGTCAAAGCCGGCTCATTCTTTCCGATGACCGCGAAAAAGGTCCTGCGCGCCCAGCGCATTGCGATGGACAACCGCCTGCCGCTGATCTACCTGGTGGACTCTGCGGGCGTGTTTCTGCCGCTGCAGGACGAAGTATTTCCCGACGAGGACGATTTCGGCAGGATTTTCCGGAACAACGCACGGCTCTCGGCGCTCGGTGTTCCGCAGATCGCCGCGATCATGGGGAGTTGTGTCGCAGGAGGCGCGTATCTCCCGGTAATGTCCGACAAAATCCTCATGACGGAAGGAAGCGGTCTTTACATTGCCGGGCCTTCCCTGGTGAAGGCCGCAATAGGCCAGGATCTGACCGGCGAGGCTCTGGGAGGGGCCCGCCTTCATTCCGAACTGAGCGGTACGGTCGATTTCCGGGAAAAGGACGATCCTTCCTGTATCGGACGAATACGGGAGATCGTGTCACTCATGGGCCGTCCTCCCCGTGCTCCCTTCAGCCGGGAAGCTTCACGTGAGCCTCTTGAAAGCGCTGAAGAACTCCTGGTCCGGATGCCGCTGAATCCTTCACGCGAATACGATATGCGCGGGATCCTGGCGTGCCTGATCGACAGCGGCGAATTTCTCGAATACAAGGCCGAATTCGGAAAATCGTTGATCTGCGGATACGCGCGTATGGGCGGATGGGCCGTAGGGATCGTAGCGAACAACAGGGCTCACATACGCGAGCCGGGCAAGCCTCTTCAAGTCGGCGGAGTCATTTACAGTGACGCGGCCGACAAAGCGGCGCGGTTCATCATGGACTGCAACGAAAACCTGATTCCGCTCCTGTTCATTCACGACGTCAACGGGTTCATGGTGGGGAGGGACGCGGAGGTTTCGGGAATCATCAAATCGGGCGCCAAACTCGTGAATGTGGTTGCCAACAGCGTGGTGCCGAAGATCACTCTCATAGCGGGCGGGAGTTACGGCGCGGGACATTACGCGCTCTGCGGCAAGGCATATGATCCCCGCTTCATTTTTGCCTGGCCTTGCGCGAAATATGCCGTCATGGCCGGTGCGTCCGCGGCGCGAACGCTGGCCGACATACGGGTGCGCCAGGAGGAGATGAAAGGAAGGACGTTATCCGCGGAGGAGAAAGAGCGCATCGTGACAAGCGTCGAAGCGCAATACAATGCCACACTCGATCCACGCTATGCGGCCGCGCGCCTGTGGATCGACAGAATCGTTTCACCCCTGGAGACACGCGACGCCCTGATACTGGCCCTCGAAGTTGCTGCCCACAATCCTCATGTCCCCCCGTTTCAGACCGGAGTTCTGCAGACGTGAAGGTGCGTTCAGCTGGTTACTCCAGTACCGGCCGCGCACGATGTGTTCCCAGAAGCCACAGCACGCCGGGGAGCAGGAGATACGCTCCGATAATCACTGCAACGGTCCTGGGGTTCAGCATCACAACGTCGAGCAGGTGTCCGGATAAGTAATTAGAAATTGCAAACCCGATAGTGAACAGGACAAAGTCGAGCGCGAACACCCGTCCCCGGAAATCGTCCGGAACATCGATCTGCAGGAGAAACGTGGAGAAGACCCACAGCACGCTCCCTCCCATGTTCGCGATTATCAGGGCAAGCGCCGCAGCAGTAAATGATTGTGCCTGCCCGAACGCAATGAAGAAGATGCCGCTGACGAAAAATCCGACCGTAATCGAGGTGCGCAGCGCGCTGCGCCGGTTGCCAGCAAAACGCCTTGCCAGCAAAGGGCCGAGCCCGGCTCCGATTCCTCTGGCCGCGTACAGCGCTCCGATACCGGCGGCGCCGCTCCCCATGATCGGGAATATCTTTTCTCCGAAGACGCTGAGCAGCAGGACGGTTCCTCCCGCCGCTCCCCACGCGCTCTTCACGAGAAGCGTCCCCAGTACGCCGGGACGCTTTTTGATGTAGGCAATTCCTTCGATAATGTCCCTGAATGCCGTCGATATACCCTGGAGCAAAGGGAGCTCGGGACGGTTCGCTTCCAGCCGGACCGATATCCTGCTGATGAACCAGGCCGAACAAAGAAACGACATGGAATCCAGGATGTAACAGGCGTCGCGGCCGAAAGCCGCCGTGACAATCCCGCCGACTGCAGCCCCGACGGCAAGCACGGTGGACCAGGTGATGCTGCCGATGGCATTTGCCGAAACCCATTCGCGGGGTTTGCAGATATTGGGAACTGCCGCCGTCCGGGCCGGTTCGAAAAACGTCACCATTGACACCTGGGCGGCCGCAATCAGGTAAACCAGCCAGATCTGGTTCCGGCTCCGCACCAGGAGATATCCCAAGACGAGGATCGCCCTGATCACATCCATGATGATCATCAGCCGTTTCCTGTCGAGGCGGTCCACAAGCACCCCCGCAATGGGGCCGATGAACATTCCCGGGATGTAGATCACTATGAAGAAGAGAGCCACGGACTGTGCTCTTCCGGTCAGCTCAAGCAACAGATTGAGTACCGCTACCGTGCTCAGCCAGTCTCCGAGTTCACTGACCACCTGCCCGAGCCAGAGCATCCGGAAGTTTCTGTTCTCACGAAGGAGTTCGAGATATCCGGCAGGTCGTTCCTTGGTCGTGACCCCCTCCTCTTTCATGAACTGAATACTTCAGCAACAGGGAGGTGCGGTCAAGCTATAATGGTCGCATCTGGAGCCGGGTCGTGGGCAGAACAATTCTTCACGTGGACATGGACGCGTTCTTCGCCGCAGTCGAACAGCGGGACCATCCCGAATATGCCGGCAAGCCCGTCATTGTGGGGTCGGACCCGAAGGAGGGGAAAGGGAGAGGTATTGTATCAACCTGTTCCTACGAGGCCCGCAAATACGGGGTGCATTCCGCCCAGCCCATCTCCCGGGCATGGAAGCTCTGTCCCCACGGGATCTACGTGCTCCCCGATATGGAAAAATACGCCCGTGTCTCGGATCAGATGATAGGGATATTCTTTGAGTTCACGGACTTGATCGAGCAGGTCAGCATCGATGAAGCTTTTCTTGACGTGACCGGGAGTGAACAGCTCTACGGTTCGGGGGGTGAAATTGCGCTGAAGATCAAAGAGAGAATACGGCGCGAACTGAAGCTTACGGCTTCGGTGGGAATGGCCGGCAACAAGTTCGTTGCAAAGGTTGCGTCCGATCTGAAGAAGCCTGACGGCCTTGTCGTCGTACAGCCGGGGCACGAGAGGGAGTTCCTTGCTCCTTTGCCGGTAGGACGCCTGTGGGGCGTAGGGCCTAAGACTGAAGCCGTACTCAGGAAGGCCGGTATCGAGCGCATCGGCCAGATTGCCGAACTGCCGCACGGAGATCTGATCATGCGGCTGGGAAAGAACGGGGCTCATCTGTGGCAGCTTGCGCACGGGATCGATGACCGGCCCGTGGTGAGGGAGCAGGAAGTAAAATCGATCGGACACGAATTCACCTTCGAGCAGGATACGGGCGACCGCGAGCTGCTGAAGTCCACGCTTCTCGGCCTCTCCGAGAAGGTCTCTGTACGCCTCAGGGCCCATCATGCCCGCGCCCGGACGATCACGGTCAAATACCGAGAGGCGGATTTTTCCACCTACACACGCCGTGTCACCCTCGAGGAAGCGGTCGATACCGCCGAAAAGATCTTTCCCGCCGCACTCGGCCTGCTGAATTCGCTCCTGCGGCCCGGCATCCTGGTCAGGCTCATAGGAGTCTCGGGAAGCAATCTGGTAACGGAGTCGTCAGGCGAACAGATGGAGTTTTTCAGCGAACCGCAGCAGAAGGACCGAAAACTCGCATCCGCAATGGATGCTATCGTCCGGCGTTTCGGCGACAGCGCCATCACGCGCGCCGCGCTGGTGAAACCAGCCGGCAGGAAGACCCGCGGAAATTGAATTCCTTCCGGTCACCGGTGGCCTTGCGGGATAAACACTGCCTAATCTGTGTCATCTGCGGCCCGATCGGTGTTATTATCAGTGTTTTGCCAACGGGGGAGTTGATGGTGCTGAGGGCTTTTCTGATCGGATGTGTCGCGCTGCAGATGACGGCTGCCGGTGCTGACGACAACTCCTTTTTTGCCGCAAGACGAAAAGCCCTGATGGAGAAGATCGAGGGATCGATCGCCGTCCTGAAAGGAGCCACCGAGACAAGCTCATATACGGCCTTCCGCCAGGACAACAACTTCTATTACCTGACCGGCGTAGAGACACCGGGCGCAATCCTGCTGCTGGACGGCATTCGGAAGCGATCTATTCTGTTCCTTCCTCCCCGCAGCGAGGAGATAGAAAACTGGGAAGGACCGAGGCTTTACCCGGGGCGCGAGGCGCGCAACGCGACTGGAATCGACCAGGTGCTGGAAATCTCCGAATTCGAACGTGAACTCGAGAAGCGTAAAGAGAACCTCGATCGTCTTTACCTCCCGCTTTCGCCGATAGAAACCGCGGCAGTGAGCCGCGACCGCGCCCTTAAGCATGAAGAGCTCACGTCCCGCGATGTCTGGGAGGGGCGGATCAGCCGCGAGGCAGCGCTCGGGCAGAGCCTTCGGGCAAGACTCGGCTCGGTACCGATCGTAGATCTTTCTCCTGTTCTGGATGAGATGCGCCGCGTCAAGGATGCTCAGGAAATAGCCAGACTGCGTGAAGCTGCACGAATCGGCGCCCTGGGAATAAAAGAGGCTATGAGGTCGGCCGCTCCCGGAATGTATGAGTATCAGCTGGCCGCTCTGGCGCATTTCGTCTTCCTTTGGGAGGGGGCATCGGGTTTTGCCTTTCATCCGATCGTCGGATCGGGTCCGAATTCCTGCATTTTGCACTACAGCGCCAACGGGCGCAGAATGTCAGAGGGGGATCTGGTGGTAATGGACTTCGGGCCCGACTACCGGTACTACGTCTCGGACATCACCCGTACCTTCCCGATTTCAGGCAAATTCCGCAGGGAACAGGCTGAGGTGTACCAGGCGGTGCTCGATGCTCAGAAAGCCGCGATTGCGAAGATCCGGCCCGGTGCGACGTTCGCTGATCTCGCGGACGCCGTCGATAAAGCGCTCGACCGGCATGGATACGCGCGCTTTCTGAACCATGGCGTGAGTCATTACCTCGGCATGTCCACTCATGATGTTGGAAGTGTCGAACCGTTCGTCCCGGGGGTCGTGATCACAATTGAACCGGGCGTGTACATGCCGGACAGGAACCTCGGAGTCCGGATCGAGGACACTGTTTTGGTGACGACAGACGGATGCGAGATCCTGTCGAAGGACGTACCGAAAGATATTGCCGAAATCGAAGCCCTGATGGCACAAAAGGGTATTGCTGCAACGATCATGAACTGAGCCGGAGTTGACTGGATATGGTTCGCATTTTCCGAGAAAAGGATAGATCAAAGCTGTTTGCGCTTCTGGAGAGCCGCAAGAGTCTGGTCTCCGAAGAGATAACAGGTTCGGTGAGACGGATCATCTCAGAGGTGCGCAAGGACGGCGACAAGGCGCTTCTGAAATTCACCGAAAAGTTCGACAGAATCAAGATGACCGCCCGCCAGCTGCGCGTGCCCGAGCGGACGCTGCAGGCGGCCGCAGCAAAAGCCGATCCTGTTCTGCTGAGGGATCTGGAGAAGGCCATCTTCAACATACACGCCTACCACGCGAGACAGATGCAGAAATCGTGGGAGTTCAGCAAGCGCGGCGTGGTTCTCGGCCAGCGGGTGCTTCCGCTCGACAGCGTCGGAGTCTATGTTCCAGGCGGAAGCGCCGCCTATCCTTCGTCTGTCCTGATGAACGTGATCCCGGCCAAGATAGCCGGTGTTCCGCGGATTGTGGTCGTGACTCCTCCCGGTACGTTCCAGCAGCACCCGATCATAGCCGCGGCACTGCACGAGCTGAAGGCGACCGAGGTGTACACCGTCGGAGGCGCCCAGGCGGTCGCCGCATTGGCATATGGGACTGAAACGATTCCGCGTGTCGACAAGATCGTAGGGCCGGGAAATGCATGGGTCGCGGCAGCAAAGCGGGAGGTCTTCGGCCAGGTCGATATCGACATGATAGCCGGGCCGAGCGAAGTCGTCATCCTGGCGACCGCCACCTCGAATCCTAGATTCATCGCCGCGGATATGCTTTCGCAGGCCGAGCATGACGAAGCCGCCTGCTCGATCTGTTTCACGAATTCGATGCCGCATGCGCTGCTTGTGCAGCGCGAGCTGGAGACGCAGCTTGAATCGCTCCAGCGGAAGGAGATCGCACGCAAGTCGCTCGACAATTACGGCGCTATCGTCGTGATGGACAGCTACCTCGAGTCGATCCAGTGGATCAACGAAATCGCGCCGGAACACCTCGAGCTGTTCTCGAGCATTCCGGTGACGGCAATCGACCAGTGCCGCAATGCCGGCTCCATTTTCTACGGTGATTACTCGCCCGAGGCGGTAGGAGACTATTTCGCCGGAAGCAACCATGTCCTTCCGACCGGAGGGACTGCGCGCTTCTCCTCGCCGCTCGGGGTCTATGATTTCCAGCGCAAGACAGGAATCATACGCTACACGAAAGAGGAACTCTCGCGCACCTGGAAATCGATTGATGCCCTGGCGAGAGCCGAAGGGCTGGATGCACATGCCCGTTCCGTGACCATCCGGCAGGAATCTGAAGAATCCCAGTCGAGCAAGGATGCATAGCCGTGAAGAAGAATTCTGCGTTGTATGGAATCAAATCTCAGGTCTTGAAGGTGCCGGCATATACGCTGCATGCCTATGAAGCTGACATCAAACTGAACCAGAACGAAAATCCTTACGACTTTCCGGAGGATCTCAAAGAAGAAACATTCCGACGCTACAGAGAGCGCCAGTGGTCGCGCTATCCCGATTTCGTTCCGGATTCGCTCCAGTCGCGGATTGCGGAGTTTGCCGGTTGGCGCAAGGACGGCGTTCTTGTCGGCAACGGCTCGAACGAACTTCTGCAGGCGGCTTTGATGATCCTGATCAAGACCCGTACCAAAGTCGCGATTCCGGTTCCGACCTTTACGGTTTACAGGCTCATATCTACCGTTCTGGGCGCCGGGGTGGTCGATATTCCGCTCAATCCCGACATGAGCTACAACATAGATCGGCTGATCGCGACATCGCGGGAATCAGGTGCCTCCGCCCTGATCATTAACACGCCGAACAACCCCACCGGATCGGTCTTGACTGAGGACGGGCTCAAAGAGATTCTGGAAAACTTTTCGGGCCACGTGCTTCTCGATGAAGCGTATTACGAGTTCTGGGGACGCAGCGCACTGAACATACTCGAGTCGTATCCGCGACTGATCATCACCCGGACCTTCTCGAAAGCCATGGGAATGGCTGGGCTGCGGCTCGGTTACCTGATGGCGCATCCTGACCTCGCCGCCCAGATCTCCAAGGCGAAGCTTCCCTATAACGTCAACCAGTTCAGCCTTACCGCGGCAGAGGTCGCGCTCGAAAATGCAGGACGTTTCCGCCCCGCGATCGAGGCGGTGCTGCAGGAAAGAACCCGCCTGGAAACCGAGCTCGGCCGTATTCCCGGCGTGAAAGTCTATCCTTCCCGGGCCAATTTCTTCCTGGTCGAAGTCGGGAAGGAGCCGCGCGCGGTTTTCGATGATCTCTACCGGCAGGGAATCCTGATACGGGACGTGTCCCACTACCCGATGCTTTCGAAATGCCTGCGAATCAGCGTCGGGACACGCGAGGAAAATGATCGCTTACTATCAGCGCTTCGTGCCGGCCTGAGCACCGGGGCCATGTCCGGCGTCGAAGGCGCACGGGAGTCCATATGAACGCGCGTACAGCAACCATCAACCGTACTACAGGCGAGACGGACGTAAAGGTCACACTGAGTTTGGATGGAGGAGGAAAAAGCAGCGTCCAGACGGGTATCCAGTTCATGGACCACATGCTTACCCTGTTCACTAAACACGGCCTCTTCGATCTGGAAATCTCCTGCAAGGGCGACCTCGGGGTGGATGCGCATCATTCAATCGAGGATGTCGGGATATGTCTGGGACTGGCGCTCGAACAGGCGCTGGGCGAGAAGAAGGGGCTGGTCCGGTTCGCCCATGCCTACTACCCGATGGATGAGACACTGGTGCGCGTGGCCGCGGATCTTTCTGGAAGGCCGTACCTCGTCTACCGGGTCAGGGTAGAGCAGGAGCGTGTCGGAGAACTCGAGTCGGATCTGATTGAAGAGTTCTGGAAGGCTGTGGTCACGCACGCGAGGATGAACCTGCATGCTGAGCTTCTCTATGGGCGCAACGCGCACCACATTTTCGAGGCGCTTTTCAAAGCCGCCGGCCGCGCCCTCAGCCTGGCCACCCGCATAGATGCGCGGGTCCAGGGAGTGCCTTCTACAAAAGGAGTAATTTGACATTGTCCGATTCTGCTGACACGGTAATCATCGATTATGGAATGGGCAATCTCCGGAGTGTGGAGAAGGCGGTCGCCGCCGTGGGGGGGCGGCCCATCGTCTCGGACGATCCCGCGGTTATTCTGAAAGGAGAAAGGCTGATTCTCCCGGGCGTCGGCGCCTTCGGCGATGCCATGAACAACCTGCGTCAAGGCAAGCTCATTGATGCCATCGGCGAGGCGGTTGAAAGCGGGAAGCCCCTTCTTGGTCTCTGCCTCGGGCTTCAGCTGCTTTTCAGCGAAAGCGAAGAATTCGGCCGCCATGAAGGGCTGAATCTGATTCCCGGAAGAGTCGTCAGGTTTTCCGGACAGGGTCTGCGTGTGCCTCACGTCGGCTGGAACCAGGTTGAAAACCTCAAGCCGGATCCGCTGCTGAAGGACATACCCGAAGGAAGCTATTTCTATTTCGTGCACTCTTACTGTGTGCAGCCCGAGTCGCCCGACGATATTCTCAGCCTGACGGACTACGGCGGAAAGTTCTGTTCGATTGCGTGCCGTGGAAAAGTCTGGGGAGCACAGTTCCATCCTGAAAAGAGCCAGGACACGGGAAAGCAGTTGTTGCGCAACTTCCTGGCCCTGTGAATGGTCTTTTGCGAGGAATCCAATGAAGGAATTTGAGTTGATCCCGGCCATAGATCTCAAAGGGGGAAAATGCGTTCGGCTGCAGGAAGGGATAGCTTCGCGGTCGACCGAATACAGCGACGATCCCGTTTCCATGGCTCTGCACTGGCAGGAACTCGGCGCGACCCGGCTCCACCTGGTCGATCTCGATGGAGCCTTTTCAGGCAGGTCCGCCCATCTCGAAATTGCAGAGAACATATTCCGCTCGCTAAAGATCCCTGTCCAATTCGGGGGCGGCCTGCGAACACTCGACCAGATAGACGCGATTCTGGATCTTGGAGCTCAGCGCGCGATTCTCGGGACGATTGCGGTCGAACGTCCCGATATCGTCGAAGAGGCGGTGCGGCGCCATCCGAGCGCCATCGTCGTCGGAATCGACGCCCGCAACGGGAGAGTCGCGCTGCGTGGATGGGTGGACCAGACGACTGTCGCCGCCGCAGAACTGGCATCGCGCATGAAGGAGTTCGGAGTGGAGCGAGTCATCTACACCGACGTTTCCCGCGACGGCATGCTCACCGGCGTCAACTACCAGGAGACTGAGACCCTGTGCCGGCAGGCCGGGATCAGGGTCATCGGCAGCGGGGGAGTCTCTTCCACCGAAGATGTGCGGCGGTTGTGGGAAAGGCGCGGCAGCGGCATCGAGGGAGTCATTCTCGGCCGTGCACTTTACGATAGGAAAATTGATTTCGCGGAACTGCGGGCCGAAATGCTTTCCTGGTAAAAGACAGGCCGCTCATTACAGGAATCGAGGTTGGCAAGACGATGCTGGCAAAAAGAATCATTCCCTGTCTCGACGTGCGTGACGGACGTGTTGTCAAAGGGACGCATTTCGTGAACCTTCGTGATGCGGGAGATCCGGTCGAGACCGCCCAGCGGTATGATGCCGAGGGCGCGGACGAACTGGTGTTTCTCGATATCACTGCATCCTCCGACCGGCGGGATATCGTCACCCGCATGGTACGCGCGGTTGCCGACAAAGTATTCATCCCTTTCACTGTGGGAGGCGGGCTGCGCACGCTCGAAGACATCCAGTCGATTCTCAGGGCCGGCGCAGACAAGGTGTCACTGAATACGTCCGCCGTGGAGGATCCGAATCTGATAACCGTCGCCTCGAGATACTTCGGATCACAGTGCATCGTCGTGGCCATCGATGCACGCCGAAACCCGGACTCGGATCCCGAGAATCCCCGATGGGAAGTGACCACGCACGGAGGGAGGATCACGACGGAGCTGGAGGCTGTGGAATGGGCGAGAGAAGTCGCCGGGCGCGGCGCCGGAGAAATATTGCTGACTTCCATGGATCGGGATGGCACTCAATCGGGGTATGACAACCTGTTGAACCGGAGGGTTTCTGATACAGTAGACATTCCTGTGATCGCGTCTGGAGGATGCGGCACTCTCGAGCACATCGCCGACGCCTTCATCCATGGTAAAGCAAGCGCGGCGCTTGCCGCCTCAATTTTCCATTTCGGAAATCATACGATTGTCGAGGCAAAGAGGGAACTGCGGGCCCGTGGAATCCCGGTGCGCCTCGTCGAATGACTGGAGGAGAACATTTCATGAAGAAGATTGAAGAGTTGAAGTGGGGTGCGACAGGACTCATTCCCGCGGTGGTGCAGGATGCCACATCGGGAGAAGTCCTCACGGTGGCCTATGTCAGCCGCGAGAGTCTTGCGAAAACCTTCGAGTTGGGAGAAGCCGTCTTCTACAGCCGGAGCCGTCAGTGCCTCTGGCATAAGGGGGAAACATCCGGCAATACTCAGAAGATCGTGAGCATCACCACCGACTGCGATCAGGATGCCCTCGTGATCAAGGTTAATCCAAAAGGGCCGGCATGCCATACGGGCGCCCGTTCGTGCTTCAACGATGAGGTGAGCATATAAGGACCGCCGTCGACGGGCCCCAGGGCTGCAGGCGAAGACTCGAGTTCAAACTGCTATACTGAATGGGAGAATGGACATGCAGGATGTTATGGCAGTGGTGTTGAGCGGCGGGCAGGGAAAGCGCCTGTATCCGCTCACCAGGTTCCGAAGCAAGCCCGCTGTTCCGCTGGGAGGGAAATACCGGCTCATCGACATACCGATCAGCAATTGCCTGAACTCGCGCATCAACAGGGTCTTTGTTCTCACCCAGTTCAACTCGGCCTCGCTCAACAAGCATATAGTACATACGTACAAGTTCGACGTGTTCGGCGGCGGTTTCGTCGACATCCTTGCCGCCGAGCAGACTCCGGAGAATTCAAATTGGTTTCAGGGGACTGCTGACGCGGTCCGGCAGAGTATCAAGCACCTGCTGCCGTATGCCGAGGTCAACTATGTGGTCATTCTTTCGGGTGACCAGCTCTACCAGATGGACCTGCGCAAGGTGATCGATTACCACATTACACAGAGGGCGGACATTACGGTGGCGGCCTTCCCGGTAGACGCCGAGGCCGCATCGAGCCTGGGAATAATGAAGCTGCACAAGGACGGAAGAGTGAGCGCCTTCAGAGAGAAACCGCCCAAGGAAGACCTCCCGGAAATGCGCTCCGGCAGCAACGACGGCCGGGACTATTTTGCCAACATGGGGATCTATGTCTTTCACAAGCAGACGCTGCTCGATGTTCTAACCGAATCGAAGGCCGTCGATTTCGGCAAGGAACTCATACCGCAGGCCGTCGGCGCCCGCCGTGTCATGGCATATTTGTTCGATGGATACTGGGAAGACATCGGCACCATCCGGACCTTCTATGAGGCGAACCTCGCATTGACCGGCTCTTCTCCCAAGTTCAACTTCTACGACGCGCGAATGCCCGTCTATACTCACTTCCGGAATCTCCCGGGGTCGAAGCTGAACAACTGCGACGTTCACCAGTCGATCATTGCCGAAGGATGCATCCTTACCGGTGCCGATATCCGCCATTCGATCATCGGCCTGCGCAGCCGGATCGGGAGCGGCACCACGATCAAGCAGTCTATCATCATGGGTGCAGACCGTTTCGAGACGGCCGAGCAGCTGGAGGAGAATGCCCTCAGGAGGATTCCAAACATCGGCATCGGCAATCACTGTACGATCATCAACGCGATAATCGACAAGGATGTGCGGATCGGCGACAACGTCTCGATCATCAACGCGCACAACCTGCAGGAAAAGGACGAAGAGAATTACTGCATCCGCGACGGGATCATCGTAGTCCCGAAAGGGGCCCTGATCCGCAGCGGCACCGTGATCTGACCTGGTCTTTCATGAACGGACTACTGGCCGGCGCTCACGTCTCTATAGCCGGGGGGATTCATCTGGCATTCGAGCGGGGCGTGCGCCTCGACTGCCGCACCATCCAGGTTTTTCTCAAGAACAGCAACCAGTGGAAGGCGAAAGAGCTCAGCGACGTCGACAGAGCGCTGTTTCTGGAGGCGCAGAAACGCTGTTCGATCGGGCCGGTTATCGCGCACGACAGCTACCTGATCAATCTCGCTTCCCCCGACCGTCAACTGCGTGCCAGGTCGCTTGCCGCGTTCATCGGCGAAATGGAACGCGCCGCTTTTCTCGGGATTCCATGCCTGGTGATGCATCCGGGGGCTCATATGGGCGCGGGAACGGCGGCGGGGATCAGGCGTGTCGTGCGGGGGCTGAATCGGGCGCTGGATCGTGTCGGGCCGCCGGTGAAGATTCTGCTGGAGAATACCGCGGGACAGGGGACCTGCCTCGGATTCAGGTTTGAGCATCTTGCGGAAATCATGGAACGTGTAGATGCTCCGGAACGTGTCGCGGTCTGCTTCGACACCTGTCACGCGCATGCCGCGGGATATGACATCAGATCAGAGGAGGAATACGACAGGACCTTTCGTGAATTCGATCGCCTGGTGGGAATCTCAAGAATATGCGTATTCCATGTGAACGACAGCAGGAATGACCTCGGGCGAAGGGTGGACCGGCACACCCACATAGGGCAGGGGATGATCGGACTTGAGGCATTTCGGCTCCTGGTCAATGACAGGCGCTTTGCCCACGTCCCGAAAATCATCGAAACCCCGAAAGGAACCGGAATTGAAGAAGATCTGATGAATCTCTCGACCCTCAGGTCATTAGCGGGGTTGTGAAAGCGCTAAATCGGCTTCAGCTTCGCATACCTTTCCATAAGCGACTTCCTGCCGACGCGGCTGAATGTGACGACCAACTTGACTTCATTGCCGCTTTTTTCGCGGCTCAGAACGATTCCGTCCCCGAACTTGTCGTGGCGGACTCTAGTGCCTGCCTTCAGAATGGGACCGGCAGCGGCTTCAGGCGCCACGGACGCTTTCTTCTTCTGCTCGAGATAGGCTTTCAGTTCTGCGATCGACTTCGGCTGAATGGCCGGTTCCTCTGTGCTCCTGGGGCGCTGCGACCTGTACCGTCCGGCATCTTCATAGAAGAAGTTTCGGTATCGCGGGCTCTGGTCCTCAAAGTCAACGGTGGTTTCCAACCCCTCGAGCAACTCCCTCGGCATCTCGTGCACGAAGCGCGAAATCTTTGATGGTGATCCCGCGTCGGGTCCGTACCTGCGGCGGAACGGAGTCCATGTGAGGAAGAGCTTGCGTTTCGCTCGAGTGATACCTACGTAGCACAGCCGCCGCTCCTCCTGCAGATCGCGGTCCGTCTGCGCCGATTGCGAATGCGGAAAGAGTCCTTCCTCCATGCCGGCGAGGAACACGGTCTCGAATTCGAGTCCCTTGGCGCTGTGCAGGGTCATGAGCGCGACGCGCGCGTTCGCATCGAGTTGGTCGAGTTCAGAGGAGAGGGCCGCCCGGTCGAGGAACTCCGAAATGGTTTCGCCTCTGACTTCCGATTCCGCCGCCGCATGCAACAGTTCCCGGATATTGCCCATGCGGTTCTCTGTTTCCGCTGCGGTCTCGTGCTTCTGAAGCATCTCCTCGTAGCGGATGTCCTTGAAAATCGTCTCGAGCAATTGCGCAATCGGGGCGGAATCACGCAGCTGCATCCATTTGTCGACCAGAAGCTGAAACCCGAGCAGCGCCTTGGTCATTCTCCCGGGAAGCTGTGGATCGCGAGCCTTTTCTGCGAGGATCTGCAGTATCGGGACTCCTTTCTGCAGTGCCTCTTCGGTCAGCATTTCGATCGTGGTGTTGCCGATTCCTCTCGGAGGCGTGTTGACGATCCTGAGGAGTGCGACGTCATCCTCGGGATTGAACACGATCCTGAGATATGCCAGCAGGTCCTTGACTTCCATCCTTCCGAAAAACGCGACGCTTCCGACCAGCGCATATGGAATCCCTCGCTCGGTAAGAACCTCTTCAAAACTGCGGGAGAGGAAGTTCGCCCGGTATAGAATCGCCGTGTGGGAGTCGGGTTCTTCGCGAAGGATGTTTTCTATCTGATCGGCTACCCACTCCGCTTCTTCGCGCGGCGACCTGGAACACTGGCAGGTGATGATGTCGCCACCCTCGTTGTTCGTCCAGAGAGTCTTCCCCTTACGTTCGGTGTTGTTGCTCACGACGGCGCCTGCGGCTCTGAGAATATTTCCGCAGGACCTGTAATTCTGCTCGAGCTTGATGACCCGGGCGCCGGGAAAGTCATGCTCGAACTTCAGAATGTTCTGGATATCCGCGCCGCGAAATTTGTAAATCGACTGGTCTTCGTCGCCGACGACGAAAAGGTTGTTGTGGACCGTAGTCAGGAGCCGCAGCAGCTGGTATTGAGGGCGGTTGGTGTCCTGGTACTCATCCACCAGGATGTATTTGTACCAGTCTCCGTAGTACTTCCTCAGTTCGGGGACTTTCTCAAGCACCGCGACACTCAGGAGAAGGAGATCGTCAAAATCGAGCGAATTGGTGCTGCGTAGCCGGTTGTTGTACTGCTCGTAAATCCGCTGTATGTCCTTCGCCTCTTCGGAAGGGGAGAACGATGCGTACCTTTCAGGAGATATCCCATGGTTCTTGGCATAACTTATCCGGCTTATTACCTCCCGGGGAGAGATCTCCTTCCGGGGGGTCGACAATTCCCCAAGAGCCTGTTTCACGAGACGCCTCTGGTCATCGGCGTCGTAGATGGAGAAATCCCTCTTGTATCCGAGGTGGTGGATTTCCCGACGCAGCAGGCGTACGCAGAACGAATGAAACGTGGAGATGAGCGGTTCGGCGCTTCTGTTGTGGCCGATGAGCTTCTGTACACGCTCCCGCATTTCCCTGGCCGCCTTGTTGGTGAATGTTACGGCCAGGATGTTTTCGGGGCGTGACGCCGAATTCTGAATCAGGTACGCGATGCGATACGCGATAACCCTCGTTTTACCGCTTCCGGCGCCTGCCAGAACCAGTGCCGGGCCTCTTCCATGTTCCACAGCAATGCGCTGTGCCTCGTTCAAACCAGCCAGTATATCCATTCAACGAATCCTAACAGACGAAGCGACGGTTGCACAAAGTCTTTTATGATCTGTGTAAATCTATGAAATCCGCGGCCTTTGGAACGAGCCTGACCGTGGTAGTGTCCTTCCAGGAAATGTGTTATCTTCAGGGTACATCCGGTGATGTGAAGAGAAAACAATCCCAGCCCGTAACACGCCGATTGCTCCGCACAAATGCCGTCACCGGCGGGTTGAGGAGGCCCGGAAGGGGCGATTACAGGAAACCGGATCGGCCGCTCCGGGGAATCCTCAAAGGCTTACGCATTCAAATTCAGTCGAACGAAGGAGGTATCATGGCTTCATCGGTTGAAGGTCCGAAGTCAGCTCGGCGCCTTCAGATCGACAGGCTTGCCTGCTCAGTCTGTGAGACGTGCGCCACCGCATGCCCTCCCCATGCCCTTTATGTCACCAGGACCGAGACCATCGAGGAGATCCTGTTCGATGCTTCCCTTTGCGACGGATGCGGAGGCTCGCCTCTGTGCAGCGAAAGCTGCCCGGAGAAGGCGTTATCCGTCATCCCGGTCCCGTCCGATTCTGTACCTCAAGGGCCTGTAGCGTTGATAGTGGGAGAGCTGGCGGATTGCCAGGCCTGTGGCACGGTCTTTGTGGCAGAGGCAAAGCTGCAAAGTCTCCTCGAGGAGGACAGGACATTGCCGAAAAGCGTGCAGCAGCTGTGTCCGGCATGCCGCCGTGAGCGGCTGCTCGACAGCTATGTCCGGATCACCGGAAAAACCTCGTAGCCTGTATTCATCGCGACGAAAGCGGGAGCGGCCGAAATGTGCCGATGCTACTCGGATTTAAAGAACGTCTCAATGAATTGCGAGCCGGACATGAATCCGAGTCCTCCCGCCTTTACGCTCTCCTCGTCGTAGCAGGTTACGCCGTCCTTCGCAATTCGCGGGGAGCGGATCGCCACCGGCACCGGCTCGCGCGTGTGGTTGCCATATTGGATGGGCGTAGGATGATCCGGCAGTATCGCGATCGTGTTCTCCCACCCTTTCTTCTCGATCCCGTCCAGAACTCGCCGGATCAGCCGCCGGTCCAGATCTTCGATACACCGTATCTTCAGCTGCAGATTCTTCTCGTGCCCCGCCTCGTCCGACGCCTCAACATGGATGTACACGAAATCGACGGTTTCCAGCGCCGCGAGCGCTGCGTCAGCCTTTCCTTCGTAATCCGTATCGTACAGTCCGGTTGCTCCGGGAACGTTGATCGGCTGCATTCCCGCATAGATTGCCAGTCCTTTGATCAGATCGACCGCGGTAATTGCCGCACCCCTGATTCCAAAGCGTTCTTCCATCGTCTGCATTACCGGTTTCTTCCCCGGCGCCCACGGCCAGAGAGAATTGGCGGCCTGCTTCCCCTCGGCGCGGCGTCTGACGTTGACCGGGTGGTTTTCCAGTAACTGCTGCGATGCTTCTATCATGCGATTGAGAAGATCCGCAGTCTCTTTCCCGGCAGCACTCAGAGGACGAACCGGAAGTTCGCGCAAGGGCGTCCCAACGTTATCGTGCGGCGGCGCGCATTCCAGCCGGAATTCCCCTTCAGGCACAACCAGCACATGACGATAGCTCAGCCCCGGGTAGATCCTCAGATTCCAGTCTTTGAAATACCCTTGCGCATCCCGTATCAGGATGCGCGCTTCTTCAGTTGTGATGTGTCCCGCAGAATGGCTGCGTATCTTTCCATCCTCTATGCAGATAAGATTGACGCGCAGCGCCAGGTCAGTATCCTCCAGTGATATTCCAAGGCTTGCGGCTTCCAGGACTCCCCGCCCTTCGGTCCCATGGAAAAGTTCCGTCGCGTTGTAGCCCAGCACTGAAAGATTGGCGATGGCCGATCCGGTCAGCATCCCCTCGCCGATGGTCTGGAACAGCCCGGTGCTGCCTTCGCGGGCAATCCGGTCCATTGCCGGCTTGTTCGCGGCCATCAGCGGCGTCTTCCCTCCCAGCTCTGCAACCGGATGATCGGCCATGCCATCGCCCAAAAAAATCACGTATTTCATGGAAGCGTCCTTGTCTACGCGCCGTACGTCTTGAGGAGCAGCTCGTGGAACGCTCCGTAATCCGCGGGCATTGTAAGGTAGTGTTCTTCTTTCCGTTCGATTTCTGAAAGGCTGAAGGGGACTTCAGGGGAGAACCCGAGGAGCCGTTCAATCTCTTCGGGAAACTTTGCCGGGCTTGCGGTCTCGACCGATACCGCCTTTGAATCTGAGGGATTCTCCTCGAGATAACGTTCCAATCCGAGCCAACCGACGGCGCCGTGCGGTTCCAGCAGCAGGTTCTGAGTCTTCCATGCGCGCTGAATCGTGCTGCGCGTCTCGTCATCAGTGATGCTCACCGCGAACAGCTCTTTCTTCATTCGATCCATGTCCGGCATTTCGCGCACGTTGCCGGCTTCATCCATCCATCCCCCGAAAAGCGCGACCACCCGGGCGAAATTGCTTGGATGCCCGACGTTCATCGCATTGGAGATGCAGCTTCGTGAAGGGACTATCTTCTCATAGCATCCCGTTGTGAAAAATCGCGGTACTTCGTCATTGGCATTGGTCGAAACCACAATCTTCTCTACCGGGACTCCCATGCGCGAGGCGAGAAGCGCTCCCATCATGTTGCCGAAGTTTCCAGACGGGACCGAGATGATGATGGGCTCTTCGCCTCGCACCAGCTGCAATGAGGCGTAGACGTAGTAGACGATCTGCGGCAGCAGCCTTCCGATATTGATCGAATTGGCAGAAGTCAACCGGATCCGGCCCAACGTCGTGTCGGAAAACGCCTGCTTGACCAGCGCCTGGCAGTCGTCGAACTTGCCGTCGACCGCTACTGCAGTGATGTTTTCCCCCAGAGTCGTCATCTGCTTTCTCTGCCGGTTGCTCACTTCTGCCGGCGGGAAGAGCACCATGACCTCGATTTTCGGGATGCGGTAAAAAGCGTGTGCAATGGCGCTCCCGGTGTCTCCGCTTGTCGCGGTGAGGATTACAAGCCTGCCCGAAGCGTCGCGGCGCAGTACGCCGAACATCTGTCCCATCATCCTTCCGGCGAAATCCTTGAAGGAGGCGGTGGGTCCGCGGTCGAGCCGCATTACGTATCTTTGGGAATCCACCCGTTCTATCGGAACATCGAAATCATAGGCGTTTTGGCACATCTGCCGGAGGCGGGCGACGGGAAAAGTGTCTGTCGTGAACTTTCCCAGCACCGCGGCCGCCACTTCCGTGTAAGGCCTGCCGCATAGAGACGAAAGCTCGTCCGGCTCGAATGAAGGAATTGTCACCGGCAGGTAAAGTCCTTTGTCGGGAGCCTGCCCCTGCAGGAGGGCTTCCGCCAGATTGACCTCCGGAGTCTGCCTGTTGGTACTTGCGTAGAGCATCTTCGAACTCCCGTACTCAAGACTTCCGTAACAGATAGGTCTGCGAAGCCATTGTTGCGCCGCTTCGCAAACCGTATCATTATACCCCAGGGTGCGGCGGCCGTATCCCGGTGCCGCAGAGTTTTTCGAAGCGCAGATCTCTGCGCACAACGAATCGGAGATTGTATGTCCCTTGCGCGCCGTCGGTCCAGTAGAAGAGTTAAAATTCGCGTTCCTGCCAGCACGAGCAATCTTGGTCCTGCCTTTGACGCCGTCGGCCTTGCGTTTCAGCTCTATCTGACAGTCGATGCGGAGGAACTCGAGCAGGGACCTTCGACGGTAGCGTACTCGGGCGAAGATCCACAGCTTGTTCCCAAGGACGAATCGAATTTCATGTGGCGTGCCATGGAGGAAATGGCTGCGGAGCACGGCTTCCGGCTGCCGGCGATTGCCCTCCGGATCGCAAACGAAATCCCGATCACTAAAGGATTGGGGAGCAGCGCGGCGGCGCTGCTGGGCGCGGCCGCGGCTGTCGGATTTTTCTGCGTCGGCGGGTGGACGCGTGAGAAACTGCTCGAACTCGTCAGCGCGCGCGAAGGACATCCGGACAACGTAGCGCCCTCGCTCTGGGGAGGACTCGTCGCTTCCATCGGCGGCGTGAATGGAGCTGGAAAGGTTCTCTGCTCAAAATCGGAATTCCCTGAAGAGTGGACCGCCATTGCCGTTACGCCCGACTTTGAGATAAAGACCGATTTCGCCCGGTCGATTCTTCCTCCGCAGATTTCGCGCGACGATGCGGTCTACAACATCCAGCGCGTGGCTTTCCTGATGGCCCAGCTTGTTCAGGGGCGAAGGGAAGGGCTGCGCGAAGCGATGGCGGATCTGCTGCACCAGCCGTACCGCGCTGAACTGCTCCCGGGATTGAAAGAGGTGCTCGAGATGGAAGATTGCGAGGGACTTCTCGGCATTGCACTGTCGGGGGCCGGCTCCACTGTGATCGCATTCGCAGATTCGCACCAGATGGAGATCGGGACGCGCATCTGCAGGATCTTTGACTTGCACGGGATCACATCACGGATACGCTTTTTGAAAGCCGATAACACGGGCCTCGTGGTCGAGCCGCAGCCGTAGCCGCCGGTAAAGGCCTGCGCTCAATTCCTGTGTGGAATCTTCGGTTCCTGATCTGGTAAAATCCCCTCCCTTATCCCCATGGAGGCATTGAAGCTCGCGCCTGATGCCTCGCGGGAGCAATTATTTTCAAGGAGTGAGTCATGAGCGAAGCACGCAAAAAAGTCACGCTGCCGTACCTGTTCGAAAAGGTCGAACAGGGGGAACCCATAACCTGGCTGACCTGCTATGATTTCCCGACAGCGAATCTTCAGGAGCAGGCCGGCATAGAAATGATCCTGGTGGGCGACAGCCTCGGCATGACGATGCTCGGCTATGATTCCACTCTGCCGGTGAAGATGGACGATATGATCCGCCACGCTTCGGCGGTTCGAAGAGGCGCGCCGAACGTCTTTCTGGTGGGAGACATGCCCTACATGTCCTATCAGCCGAGCAACGAACTGGCGGTACTCAATGCCGGACGGTTCATGGCTGAGGCGGGCTGCGATGCGATCAAGCTTGAAGGGGGCGCAGCTATGGCGCCGCGCATAAAGGCTATAACCGACGCGGGTATTCCGGCAATCGGACACCTGGGCCTGACGCCCCAGTCGGTCGCAGCGCTTGGAGGCTTCAAAGTTCAGGGAAAGTCGGCCGATCTCGCCAAAATCATCGCCGATGACGCCAGGATCCTCGAAGAGGCCGGCGCCTTTGCGATACTTCTGGAGCTCGTTCCGGACAGGCTCTGCAAACTCATTACCGAACGGGCCGAAAACTGCATAATCATGGGACTCGGCTCCGGGCCGCATGCGCACGGCCAGCTGTTGATCTATCATGACATGTTCGGCCTTTATCCGAAATTCAAGCCCAAGATGGCCAAGGTGTTCGGCAATGCGGGCGAAGTGATTCTCAACGGGCTCAAGGGCTACTGCGAGGAAGTGAAAGGAAAGGTTTTCCCTGCGCGAGAGAACTGGTTCGGGATGCCCGACGAGGAGTTTGAAAGTCTGAGGAAACTGCTCAAGTAGATTAAGTAGAGCAGACAGCCGGGGATTGGAGTTTGATATGGCTTATGCAAAGCGGACTCATCACCTCGCGCCTGAAGGCGCCTATCACGTCCTTGCAAAAGCCGGCGCTCTCGAGGCCGCCGGAAAGGAAATCGTCCACTTTGAAATCGGACAGCCGGACTACGACACATTCAGCAATGTGAGCCTGGCCGGCATAAAGGCGATTGCGGAAGGGAAGACACGCTACACGCATCCGGCGGGCATGGTTGAACTGCGCGAGGCCATCGCGGAAGACGCCGGGCGCAGGCGCGGTATAAAGATCAGCCCTGACGAAGTGGTTGTCAGCCCGGGTGGCAAGCCCAATCTCTTCTTTCCTACTCTCGCGCTGGTCGAGCCCGGGGACGAGGTGATCTATCCGAATCCGGGATTCCCCACCTACGAGGCCATGATCGGAGTGGCGGGGGGCGTCGCCGTCCCGGTACCTCTGCTGGAAGAGAACAGCTTCTCGTTCGACCTCGACGCGTTCGACCGGCTGATTAACGAACGCACAAAGCTCATCATTCTCAACTCCCCGAGCAATCCGACCGGTGGCGTGATTCCGCGCCGGGATCTCGAACACATCGCGATGCAGGCGCAGAAATTCAACGCCTGGGTCATGTCTGACGAGATCTACGCCCGCATTTCATATGACGGGCTGCAGGTCTTCTCGATCGCGTCGCTTCCCGGCATGCGGGAGCGCACGATCATTGTCGACGGATTCTCGAAAACGTACGCGATGACGGGTTGGAGGCTCGGCTACGGAATTATGCCCGCACAACTCTGCGACCGCGTCGGGTTGCTCCTGACCCATTCCCTCGGTTCCACGGCGCACTTCACGCAGTTCGCCGGAATCGAAGCAGTCGCCGGCCCCCAGGACATGGTCGACGAGATGGTGGCCGAGTACGAGCGGCGGCGGGACGTAATTGTCGCCGGTTTGAATTCAATCCCCGGATTTTCCTGCAGGAAACCCGAGGGGGCCTTCTACGCCTTTCCGAATATCACGAAGACAGGAATGACTTCCGCAGCGCTTGCCGATCTGATTCTCGAGAAGGCCGGCGTCGCGTTGTTGCCGGGCTCCTGTTTCGGAGAATACGGAGAAGGTTACCTGCGGCTTTCCTATGCTACTTCGATTCCTACTATCGAAAAGGGGCTTGCGCGCATCCACGCCATCCTCGGGTGAGGATCGACACAGATCATGAACGAGAGAGTCCTGGTGACGGGAGGGACCGGATACATCGGATCCCACACCGTAGTTGAACTGATAAACAGCGGGTGCGAAACAGTCGTCGTCGACAATCTGTCGAATTCGCGCATCGAGGTCCTCGACGGCATCAGCTCGATCACCGGCACCAGACCTGCATTCGATAAAGTCGATGTATGCGATCTCGACCGGCTGCGCGAATGCTGCAGGAAACACCAGGGAATAAAAGCTGTCGTGCATTTTGCCGCCTTCAAGGCTGTCGGGGAATCGGTCGAGAAGCCGCTCGAGTACTACCGCAACAATCTGATCTCGCTCATGAACCTTTTGCTGGTGATGAGGGAATTCGAGATTCCGGGGCTGGTGTTCTCATCTTCCTGCACCGTGTACGGACAACCCGACAGGCTTCCTGTAACTGAAGAATCGTTGATCAAACCTGCCGCATCTCCCTACGGCAATACCAAGCAGATCTGCGAGGAGATCATTCGCGACACGATTGCCGCTTCGCCCGCCATGAAGGCGATCTCGCTGAGGTACTTCAACCCTGTCGGTGCCCACCCGTCGGCGGTCATCGGCGAACTCCCGTCGGGAACTCCCCTCAACCTGGTTCCTTACATCACCCAGACCGCGATCGGGTTGCGTGAGCACCTTCGCGTATTCGGCAACGATTACGATACTCCCGACGGTTCCGGAATCCGCGACTACATAAATGTCGTCGATCTCGCGAGGGCCCACGTTAAAGCCATCGAACGCCTGCTGGAGAATCGGTGCCGGCAGCCCTATGAGGTTTTCAACCTCGGGACCGGAAAAGGCTCGTCCGTGTTTGAGATCATACGCACGTTCGAAGAAGCTACGGGAGAACGGCTGAACTGGAAGCTCTACCCGCGCCGCCCGGGCGACATTGCCTGCGTGTACGCAGACGCCTCGCTGGCAAACCGGGAACTCGGCTGGAAAGCGGATACGCCGCTTGATGAAACGCTGCGCTCCGCCTGGAACTGGGAGAAGAACATACGCCGTACGATGAAGCGGTAATTACCGGTCACCTGTCCGCGGGGCGGTAGAGATAGTATGGGTAAATGGCCGCCATGCGCTGGTAATTCCTTTGCAGCGCTCGAAGCATCTCGGGCGTGAAACGCTCTTCATCGTCGGCGCTCGACAGCTGCTCTTCAATCGCGAATTCCGTGATTACGCGGGGAAACTTCCTTCTCTCGATATCGTTCAGCAGATGCCGCTGGTCCCACACACCCGCGCGTGAGAGTGCGGTGAAGTGGAATAGCTGGATGTAGATTTCTCCGCGTCCGAACAGAGCAAAGCTTCCCTGCTGTGACAGTATCGGTCCGGGTGTGCCTTTTATCAGAGGGTAGATCTTCTCCGCAGCACGGTTCGCCGCCCTGTTATAGAGCCCTTCTTCCAGCCCGACAAAAAGGGGGGTGTACACCAACAGCATAAGTATCTGGATCGAAACCAGGGCCGTCCTGCCGTGCAATTCCGGGAGCCGGAGTGTAACCACGAGGTACAACACCGTTGCGACCACAAGCTCCAGCACGTATTGCCCGTGCGCTCCCGCTCGTCCGAGAGAACCGGTTGTGATCACGAAAAGACATCCGAGATAGCAGTCGAGCACTCCCCATTCTCCCGATCTGAAGCGTCGCCACGTTGAGACGAGCGCGATGCAGAGGAAGACCAGGATGGGACCGGCGTGGTGCATGAATACCTGTGGGATCAGGAGCGGATTGTACGCAAGCTTTGCCAGTTCCACCGCATCGAAGAAGAAGTAGCCGTCCGAGATCTTCTGCAACCACAGCAGCGGGATCAGGCAGCTCACGGCCATGACGGAGCAATAGGGAATGAACCAGCGTCGGTTGCGCAGCAGCAAAAAGAGCGCGATCGCGATGGGGAGCGCTATCTGGGTCTGCTTGGTATAGAAGGCGAGTGCGGCCAGCAGCGGGCTTATCACGAGCGATTCCTGCCAGCGGTTGCGCAGGAAAAATACCAGCGACCATATGGAAAACGCGACGGCCATCATCTGTACGTGACAGCGTGCGGAGTTGTAGAGAAATGCCGGGACGAGGAAGAGAAAGAACGTGCCCCAGACGCCGTACCAGGCGCTTTTGTTGTAGCGCCGGCTCAGCCGGATCAACGCCCATCCGATAAAAAGCGTTGCGGCAAACGAGAGGAGTCGCGCCGGAAGAAAACTCAATCCCGTAAACTTCATCAGCAGCGCCGCAGCGGCGAAGTACACAGGAGGATAGGCGGCGAACGCAAAGGGAGGGGAATCGATACCACGATAGATGTTCTGCCCCTGTGCCAGACGCCATGCCTGGTTGAGAATTTCCGGATCGGCGTCATCCCAGGCGAAGTCGGACTTGAGGAGAAAACACCACGCCGCGAAGCACACGAGCGCTGCGACGGGGGCGATGCGCACCAGCAGCGGGCACGATCGCCTCAGCCAAGTCTCTCTTTCGACGGTCAGTTCTTTCCGGTCGATTAGAATTTGCGTGGTCCGTTTCTGTGTTTAAAGCGGAACTGCCATACGCGCCAGCATGCTTCCAGCGCAATCGCAAACGACATCTTGCTCTTCCCGGAGCGGCGTTCGGTAAAGACGATCGGGAACTCCGCGTGAGTGAAGCCGAGACGGTCCGCCCGGTATTTGAGTTCAATCTGAAAGCTGTAGCCGTCGCTCCTGAGCATCTCCGGCCTGATCGCTTCAAGAACTTCGTCGGACCAGCCGTTGAAGCCGCCGGTAAAATCGGCGAACCCCGACCGCAGGACGAGGCGCGAATAGATGCCCGCGGATCTGGAAATCAGTTTTCTCCAGATTCCCCAGTTTACTGTTCCGCCGCCGGCGATGTAGCGAGATCCTACAACGAAATCGTATTCATTGGCCAGCCGCAGCATGCGCGCCAGATCCCCGGGGTTGTGGCTCCAGTCGGCATCCATCTGGATCAGAAAATCGTATTTCCTCTCCAGTCCCCACTTGAATCCCTGAATGTAAGCGCTTCCCAGCCCCATTTTCCCGGGGCGCGAAAGGAGAAACAGTTTGGTATCGCACCCTTCCTTCTGCATCTCGCAAACCGCTTCAGCCGTCCTGTCGGGGCTGGCATCATCTATCACCAGGATGTGCAGCCGCGGATCGACCGCAAAAATTGCGGGAACGAGATGGCACAGATTTTCCCGCTCGTTGTATGTTGGTATTATTACCAGAGCCCGCGACGGATAGAGCATGCATGAATTATAGAAACTCGAAGCTCAGGTGTCAGTAGTTTATTCGTATCTCAGGGCCTCGACCGGATTCATGCGCGACGCGCGCAGTGCGGGGAGCATGCCGAAGACGACGCCGATGAGCAGAGTCACCCCGAATCCGGCGACGATCGCCGCCGGCGGGATCTGGATCTCGATCCCGGCAGCGAAAAAGTGTACCGAATATGGTACCGCGAGTCCGAGAAAGACCCCGACGATGCCGCCGCCGCAGGTGAGAATCAAGGCTTCCACAAGAAATTCGATCAGCAGAACACGCCGGAACGCTCCGATCGCCTTCTTGATTCCGATCTCCCGGGTTCTCTCGGTCACCGTGATCAGCATGACGTTCATGATGCCGATTCCGCTGGAGATCAGCGAGATCGCGGCGATGACAAGGAGCACGAGTGTGAGGCCGAGGCTGATCTTGTTGGCGGCCTTCAGAATGTCGGCAAGGTTGTCGACCTTGAAAAGCGATTTGTTGCCGTGGCGGGCGGTCAAAAGCTGCCTGATCTGTGCGGAGATCTGGGGAACGTTCTCCATCTGATCCGCAGAAATGTACATCTGGTCGATGGTGTCGGCCGGTTTGAAGTAGCGCACGACCGAAATCGGAACCACCGCGCTGTTGTCTGTCACCTCGGTCTGGCCGAAGGTGTTGACCTTTTCGCGGAAGATGCCGATGACCTTGAAGCGAATGCCGTAGAGCGTGATGGAGCCGTTGTAGAACGGATCGCGCTCGAGCCGCTGGGCGAGAATCTGGGTGACGACGCAGACCTTGGCACGCGATCTCTCGTCATTCTCGTCGATAAACCTGCCGCGGACGATATCGAGATTGCGAACCTGGCGGTAATCGGGGACCGTGCCGATCAGGCTGACGATCCGCGCTATGCCTTCAAGTGAGATGGTAGGATGGCTCAGGATGATAGGGGCTGCGCTTCGTACCCCGGGGATTTCCCGGCGAATGGCCTCCAGATCCTCCATATTCAGACGATCGGCGAGCGTGGACCTGGCGGAGGCGTCGTCGGTTTCGTGGTAGATGGTGATGAGGTTCGAACCGACGCCCCGGATTTGTTCGAGGGTGTAGGCGCGGCCGCTGATTCCGGCGACGACGACGAGAACGAGCGAAGCGGTCCCGACGACCATGCTGAGAGAGGTCAGGACCGCGCGGCCCCAGTTGCGAAGCAACGCCTGGCTCGCGGTACGCAGAATTTCAAGAAATGGAATCGTAGGCATCATAAAAGTAACATCGGCGGTGTTTCGTTGGAGGTCGGTCGTCCCTATGGGACTTAATTCTTTTTCTTTGCTCCTGTATCCCGGCACTTACGTGCCGGGCTATTCTCAGCCCGTTCCTCCGGGACGGATCCGTTGCGTTCAGTTCGATTGACAAGATCCGGTCCGGTAAACGCGCGGGACCCATGTTTCGTTGTCCCTTTCGATAACCGCGCCGTTGCGAATAATCCATCGGACCGACCTATCACCCTTACCGCACCCGCTTCACTTCTGCATGATTGAGGATGACGGATGTGCCTTCGTCAATGCCGCTGACAATCTCTATGTCGTCCGGCGTAACCAATCCCAATTTGACCGGCCTGATCGACGCCTCGACCCCCGTCGCCACCATGACCGAAGGCTCTCCGTTGTGATTGAATACCGCAGCTCTTGGGACCGTGATCGCGTCCGTCTTCCGCATGGTCGCGATCTCGACCTTCACATTAAGGTTGGGAATCAACCGCGTGGTGTCTCCATCAATCAAACAAAAGACGTGGCCGATCGACCTGTTGTCGAGCGGCACCACCTGGCGTGCAGGCTTTTCGACGCGCCCGGTCCACCTGCGTTCGGGCAATCCGTCCCATTCGATAACGACCTGCTGTCCCTCCTGAATCCGGCCGAGATCCGGCTCGTCGACATACGCGCGGAGCCGCACATTTCCCGGCCTGTAGATCTGGGCGAGAAGCGTTCCCCTGTTTACGTATGATCCGGGCTTGACCGGAAGTGAGTAGACCACACCGCCGATGGGCGCCGTCACGGTCTCGCCCCGGAGTTGCTTTTCGAGCGCCTCAACCTCTTTTTCCAGGGCCTTGATTCTCCCCTGCTCCCATTCCTTCTCTTCGGCCGAATATCTGGCGAGCAGGTCCTGCTTCTTCTGCCTGAGTCCGCTCACGCGCAGATCGAGAAGCTCAGTCTGCTTTTTCAGCTTCTCAACCTCGATCCGCGTCGTCGCCTGTTTCTTGTACAGAGACTCTTCGGCGAGCAGATCTTTTCGCGCCTGCTCCAGCTGCAGCTCGGTTTCGGCAATCTCCGCGTCGACGGCCGCGATCTCCTCCCGCGACGGGCCTGTTGAAACCACCCGTGCCTGGCGCCTTGCCGCAAGCAGTGCAGCATTCGCCTCCGTCAATGCGCTTCGGACCTGGGCTGAATCGAGCCGCATCAGGACCTCTCCCTTACCGACTTCCTCTCCCTCCTGGCGGTGAACGGAAGCCACCAGGCCGTCCACCTGGGCGTAGATTTCGCTGCGATCCGCAGGTTCTATGATGCCGTTGGTACTCACCATGACCCTGATCTCCCGGCGCTCGGCCCTGGCCGTGAGAAACGGCGACGAATCCGATCCTCCCGCAGTGAAGAAGACAACGGCGGAACCCAGCAGTAGCAGCACCAGAAGACCGACAAGTAGACTTTTCTTATTCTTCATCCGCATTTCCCTGTGCGCCCTACAGGGTAACTCATCCAGAGTGCAGCGGCTATAACTATTTGCCCGTGCGGCCACTTGTCGCCGAAACTCGCGGTTCCCTTTGCCTTGACAAACCAAGTTCCCGGGATTTATATTGCGCTGCAGCAATTAACCTGCAATTTGGAGCTGAGAAAAGATGACTGAATCTTCGGAATCCAGAACTATTCAAGCTGCTTCCGGCATTCCGGAACAAAAGCACGTTACGTTTACAGGCCTGTTTCAGCAGGGAATTGAGAGAATCGCCGATTTCAACAAGCTTGCCCTCGATCTTTACGCTCATCATACTGCGGATGTCCTCAATTCCTGGAAGAGATTCTTTCCCGCGGCGCCCGTTTCCGGGATGTTCATGCTCGAGGCCGCCGGACAGGGGATCGAGAGTTTTGTCCGGATGCAGAAAAGCATGCTCGATGTGCTGGTAAAACAGAGCACCGCCGGAATCAGGGCCATGCAGCCTCCCGCAACCTCTGCCGCTCCGGTTGATACTGCGGCGGACTCTGCCGGCGACGCCGCCGACGTCCTGATTTCGGAAGAACAGGAAGACGCCCGCATCGCCGCCAGGGTCGTCGACAGGATCGCCGAACTGGTGCAGAACTCGGACGCTGCAGACCAGGAGGATGCTGCCCTGCAGCAAATCCCGGACATCATTCATGTGGCCGGGGAAGCGCCCGCAGCCGCGCCACAGGAGGATCCTGCCCCGGCACCGAGACAGAAGAATGCCCGCGGCGGCAGGCGCTCCGGCTCAAAAGCGAAAAACCAGTGGTGAATCCACGAGGGGTACGCCCCTCCCCCCCCTTTGCTTACATATTTCTACCCATATCACAATGGGTATCACTACATATTGATACCAGTCTCCGTCTGGTTTTAAATCCCTACAACATCGACATCCAAGCAAACCGCAAGCCACGCTTTGGGAGATGCAGCATGACCAGCGAGCTACAGAAGTTGAAACTCGATGTATCTGAATTGCCGGAGACGCTTCAGAGTGGGGAATTGGTGATTGGGTTGTCTTCCGCCATCCCCGGATTCATAAAGAGGAACGTCACTCATAGCGCGATCTCATTTGCACCTTTTTTCATGCGCGACCACTGGATAGATCTTCCTATCGCCACCGTGCAGGAACTCAGTCCCGCCCCGAATGCAAATCCGATGGAAAAGGGGATATCGCTGGCGCTGAGACCGGGAGGGAATAATGAGAAGGTCCTGATGGATCTTATCGGGGCACTCGCCACGAACGCCGGCGGTCTCAAGGTGGCCAGAGGAAACGGCAAGGCTGAGAGCGCCGCCATTCCCGAGAGTTCTTCCGCCGAGCACGGGATCTGTCGCAACTGCAAACGCGGTGATGAGTACTGCGTCGACTGTTTCCTGGCAATCTGATCACTGCGGCTTCAGTTTACTGCGCAGCTGTCTGACTTCCGGACGCTCTGCGAGCCCGGAATCGAGTTCGAGGGCGCGCTGGAGGGCGATTTCGGCGGCGAGCGCATCCCCTGTCGCCTCGCTCACGATCGCGAGGTGCAGATGCATCTCCGGGTTTCGCGATCCTTTCTGAGCCGCTTCCTGCAACAGCTTAATTGCCCTCTCATTCTGGCCCGCCAGATAACAGATCCACCCGAGCGTATCCGAGACGCTTGCGTTTCCTTTTGCAAGTTCGTATGCCTTTTCGGCCAGCGGCAGCGCTTCTTCCACTCTCTTCTTTCGCACCGCGAGCGCGTACGCCAGGTTGTTGAGAACCAGTGGTTCGTCGGGCGCTTTGGTAAGCAGAATACGGTAGCGCTCGATCGCCTTGTCGTATTCCTCCGCCCTTTCGTACAGATTTGCGAGGAGGAGATGAGCCATGGGCAGCCGGTCGTCGCGCGCCGTCGCTTCTTCGAGCGCCTGCCGCGCTCCGGCCTGATCGCCCCTGGCCGCGCGGGCTTCTGCCCGTATGATCGACTTAACTGTATCGGGATGAACGCCCGCCTGTTTGTAAGCGGCCGCCGAAAGGAGTTTCAGTCGGCGCGCACCGAAGAATTCGGGCAGTTCCGTATCGGGATCGATCCCTTTGTCGATCTCTGCAGCGCTCAGGTGTTTGTTCCGGAACGGAGCGCAGAGCGGATCTCCGATCACGACTGTCTGCCAGCTGAGAAACGGCATCGCCATGTAGTACGATTCAACGAGGTTGAAGCCGGAAATGTACGCGGGAAAGAGGATATTCGGCCGTATCGTTGCGTCCAGATAGGGCTCCGACACATGACCCGCAATGCCGGTAACCCCCTCGCGAATCAGGTCTCCCGCCAGCGACTGCCCGGGCGAGCCGACCTGCCAGCCGGGATCGGGTTCCCTGAATGTCCTGCCGTCGGAACTGACGAACATGCCGGCCAGCGCTCCCGGCACAAAACCGAAACCGAAATGTCTGATCCGTATCGCGGGATCGTTCGAGCCCCAGGAATAGTAACCGAGCACCGGCTTGATCCCCGTAAGTATGTCCTTCGTGGTATCAAGCACGACCCTGTCCCGAAATCCCATTTTGCCGAGCAGCTCAGCTGCTTCGTTGAGCCAGGAATCGCCTTTAAGTGTGGTCGGTCCTCTCGTGTCGAGAAGAATCTTTCCCTCGCGCGCCGGCGCGGCCCCGCGGTCGACCAACCCCTGTATGTCAGCTAAGGTGTATCCGTCCAGGCGGCTGACAAGATAGATGTCGTGCTCCCGGTGACTGAACTGTTTCGCCTGCGCGACAGGAGTTGCGTCGAGGAAATACGGATTCCGTATGGGTCCGGCCGCCGGCATGTTCAGTCCCAGCATCCTGCGGTACAGGAGCGTCAGTTCGGAATCGACGCTTGCGGTGGTCGCATCCGTGCCTGAAGTGCCCGAGATCCGTATCGGGACCCCTTTTGTCAGGATAATGTAGAGAATACGGTCCTGGGCGGAATTCCGGACAAGCCAGGCGGCAATAGGATTATTGATTTGCCGTTCGAAATCCTGGCGTGCTATTGTTTCCTCCACGGTCGTCCTGATGCGAAGGATGTTTGACTGCGGGACGCCGCGCTTTCGCGCATAGTACATTCCCGCATCCATCGAGAGAGGACTTGCCTCATTTATGACCAGGAGGATGTTTTCCGCAGTCTGAGAGAATAGAGGCGCGCATAAAAGCAGAATAGTGGCTGCGATACGGATGAGCATGACCGAATCATATATCCATCGGCCTGGATTGGCCACTCACTATTGAGCAAGGATTGCCGATAAGTTCAGCTATGTACGAGAAATTCTACGGAATGAAGGAATCGCCGTTCAACCTTACTCCCGATCCGTCATTCCTCTTTCTGAACAAGCGCACCAGGGAAGCACTCGACCTGATCCTGTATGCAATCGAACGCCGCGAAGGCTTTACACTCGTGATCGGCGACGTCGGGACCGGCAAAACCACCATGTGCTGGGCGCTTCTCGAGAGACTCGCCAGAAAGAACGTCCGCACCGCCCTGATACAAAATCCGATGCTTTCCGAGACGGATGTCCTGAGATCCATTTTGCAGGACCTCGGTGTGCGACCCGAAGGTAGCGATGGAGGCCCGTTCGACGCCGAGTGGATGTCGGCGTTGAGCAAGAAACAGCTGCTTGACCGGCTGAATTCCTTCCTTGCTGAAAGAGCCGAAGAAGACGTCTTCACTGTGCTCATCGTCGATGAGGCGCAGAATATGCCCGCCGTTATCCTCGAGCAGCTGCGCCTGATTTCGAACCTCGAGACCGCCAAGAAGAAGCTGCTTCAGATCATCTTTGTCGGGCAGCTCGAGCTTCAGCAGAAGCTCAATATGTCTTCGATGCGCCAGCTGAACCAGAGGATTTCGGTCCGGTTCGAAACCAGGACGCTTTCAAAGGAAGACACCGAGAGCTACATACGCCATCGCCTGGCCGTGGCCGGCGCCTCTCCCCGGCTGCGCTTCGGTGCCGGGGCTTTCAGATCCGTGTGGCGCCATTCCAAGGGATATCCCCGGCTCATAAACCTGATCTGCGACCGCGCCCTCCTGTCGGGGTATTCTGAACGCTCGCTCGTCATCACACGCAGCCACATCCGGCGTGCCGCTCACAGCATTGCCGGAAAAGAAAGTTGATCTTTTTGGTTGCATCCGCACAAGATGTAGTATAGAGTCCTGCTATACACACAAGATCTTGACAACTTTGACTGGAGATTCCTTATGCTCGATTCCGATCTGATGTCGGAGCGGGGGAGTTGTATCGATCCTGCGGCTCTTTCGCTGGAATCTCAGATGAAGCTGAGAGAGTTGTACTCGTACGTCGACAACTGCCGCGCGATGCTGGATGAGATTGCCACGGAGCTTGCACGGGGAAGGATTGGCCGGGTTCCGGAAAAGCTGGAGCGCTTCTGTTTCGAGGCTGACGGGTGGGGATTCGATGCTCTCTACAAGGTTGCGGCCGGACTGCATTCGCTGGTCGTCAATCATGGTGCCGGGAAGGAGGGCTGTCAGGAAGCGCTCGACCGGGGGCTGGAAATGCTCTCGGCTCTGATTGAGCAGTGCGGGTGTGATTTCCAGTGGAGACTTGCGGTCGCCGACGTCCTCGAGTGTTTCGACCGGGCACGGTAAAGAAGGGCGCGCGAAAGAGCAATCCGGCGTCTACGCGAGAATACCCGCTATCCTCTCTCCTGCCTTGCCGTCCCACAGGGGCGGGATTCCTCCGCGCTTCGCCTGCCCGGCCAGGATGGCGGCAGCTTCCTTCTTCAGCCTCTCCATGTCTCTCCCGACCAGCAAATTACTTCCGATCGACACCGTGACGGGCCGTTCGGTATTCTCCCGTACCGTAAGGCACGGCACTCCGAGAAACGTGGTTTCCTCCTGTATCCCGCCGGAATCGGTGATCACGAACAATGCATTGCGCTGCAATCCGAGAAACTCCAGGTACCCGACCGGATCAGTCAGCCGCAGGCCGGGCGCCGGCTGAATGTCGGCAAGCTCCTGCATCATCTGCCGCGTCCTCGGATGGACCGGGAACAATATCTCGATCTTTTCGGCGATTTCGTTGAGCGCGCAGATGATCCGTCGCAACTCTGCCGGATCATC
>JAAYAM010000076.1 GCA_012719355.1 Acidobacteriota bacterium | reverse complement strand
TCGACCAGGTTGAAAACGACATCGGGAGGGTCGTCGGCAATCAGATCCTGAAGCCTCTGGAAATCGTCCCGCAGGTTGATCCCGCACGCGTCGAAACCTTCGGCGCGCAGGGCATCGACGATTGCGTCATATTCCTCCTGCGGGGTTGCCACGTGTATCGGATAGCTCGGAATGAAATCGAGCGTGGCAGGATCGATGGCACGCAGTTCTGCGTACTCGTTCTCTTCCTGCTGATTGAAAAGTACCAAAACGGATCGTTTCTCCAAGTCCATTGCGGCACGCTCGCTAAAGCATGGTACACCCGAAACAGAAATCGTGGAAACAGAAATCGTTTTTCCCGGAATCCACATCCGGAACGAAATCGTTTATAGGATTATTGATAATCTTTCACACCCGGCCGTCCGATAGCGTCTATGTCGATTGGGTGGTTCTGTGCCTGTTCGACGCGGCCGCAGGAAGAAGAATTAAAAGTCATGCGGTATTCGAGTTTCATAGTAGAATCGCCGCAGTTTTGATGGTTGGGGAAGAATGATCCTGGAGATTTATGGCTTTTGAAGGAGAGGGATGAATGAAGCTCATCTATAGAGGTGTACTGGCGCTCGCTCTGGCGTGTTTTCTCTGCGGCACCCAAGCCTGGCCCCAAGCGGGCACAGGCGCGCTGACCGGGATGGTAACGGATCCAACGGGAGCGATAATCGTGGGTGCGACTGTGGAACTCACCAACCCGGATGTCGGTGCAACGCGCTCGACTGTGACGACATCGGGAGGTATCTACCGCTTTACTGCCCTGCCGATCGTTGGAACTTATACCCTGACCGTTCAGCAGACCGGATTCAAGGCGGTGAAGATCGAGGGCTTGGAGGTCACGGTGGGTGCGACCCTCACCCAGGACGTCAGGCTGGAATTGGGTACTCCACAGGAAGTGATCGCGGTGACAGGCGGAGCTGAAATGGTGCGGCCCACCGACTCGGCAGTGTCTACATTGATTGACAGGAACGTCTGGCAGAATATGCCTCTCGAAATCCGCAGCCAGAACTCGTTCATCAATCTGGTAGCGGGTGCGGTTCCCGATGAGATGGCGGGGAACACTCGTGGAGCGGCCGTGAACGGCGCCCGCGGCGGCGCAGCCAACTACATGGTGGAAGGAGTCGACAACAACGATCAGGGCCAGGCCGGCCGGGGCCAGATATCGACTGCCGATCCAGGCGGCGCAGCCACCAGCATATCGCCCGACGCGATAAGCGAATACCGTGTGATAACCAACAGCTTCGCGGCGGAATATGGCAAGGCAGGAGGTTTTGTCACCGATACAGTCCTGAAGTCGGGGACCAATCAGTGGCATGGATCGTTGTTCGAATACAACCGGGTACAGGCACTCGCCGCAAATCATTTTTTCAGCAATTCGGCGGGGATCAAGGACAGCCTGGTTCGCAACCAGTTCGGCGGCTCGTTCGGCGGGCCCGTCGTAAACGACAAAGCTTTCTTCTTCTCGACGCTGGAATTCCACAGGCTTCGACAGAGCCAGCCTCTTCATGGGAGAGGCACGACACAGGAGTTTCTCGACTGGGTCGATTCAGGCGGGCTGCAGTCATGGGCCGAAAGCGATCCCCAGGGTTTGTGCGTGGTTGAAACCGGTGCGCCGTGCCCGGGCGCTTTCGCAAACTCAGCGCGCCTGGGACCGATTTTCAACAGGCTCCGCGAGCAGGGTCCTTTCCCCCTCGCGACACGCAATTTCAGCAATATCGGCCAGGGCATAATGACAGCCGGTTATGAGTATCCGGTACCCGTCTACGGCGATGTTTTCGTTCAGGACGCCAGCTTCGCCAATGAATATCGCATTTCGACGAAGGTCGACTACGCGCTCAGCCAGAAGGATCAGGTTTCACTCGTGTACCTCAACCAGACCGCGAGATCAGGAAGCTCTTTCTTCGGGGGCGACACGGTGATCACTCCTGCATGGGTGCAGGATGCACGCGGACAGAACCTCGCCCTCGGCTGGACCCGCACCTTCAGCCCGACGATGGCCAACACTTTCAAGGTGAGCTACCTGCGGCACCGTTCGGATTACCCCTCGACCCCCGGCTATGAAGACATACCCTCCATCGTTACGGCTTTCGAAGATGTGACGGTAGGATTCGGTCTGAGCGTGGGAATGCCGCAGTTTTTCACGGACAATCAGTTCCAGTTCCAAGACCATTTCTCCATCATCAAGGGGAAGCACAGCCTGAAGTTCGGTGGTGAATACCGCCGGATCCGCAACGGCTCTTCGTTCTTTTTCGATCTGAACGGATTCTTCCTTCCTTACAGCATTGAAGAACTGGTCACCGATATGGCGTTTGGCGACGAAGTCGACCTGGCTCTTTTCGGGGCACCCACGTTCGGGTCGATGTATTGGGCCAGCGCATCCATCAATCCTGCCACGGGTGAGGAGCCGGATTACTACCGCGGATTCCGCGCAAATGAATTCGCCTTCTACGTCCAGGACGATTGGCGCGTCGCACCGCGGCTGACGATCAATGCCGGGTTGCGCTACGAGTATTTCGGACCTCCGCACAATTTCAGGCCCGGAATCGACTCCAACTTCTATTTCGGCAGCACCAGCACTCCCATAGCGACCGCGACAGACAATCCATTCTTCCCGGCCGACAACGGATTCTATGCTTCGGTAGCCAATGGATCGTTCCAGGTCCGCGACAACGAGATCTGGAAGAAAGACAAGAACAACTTCGCCCCGCGGCTGGGGTTCGCATACGATGTGCTGGGAACCCAGAAACTCGTGCTGCGGGCGGGATACGGGGTCATGTACGAGCGCATCTACAACAACGTGTTCGAGAACATTCGGTTTAACCCGCCTTTCTTCTCGGACAACCAGATCGGGACGCTTGTTAGCGGGACGCCTGCGGGACGCCTGTCGGTTCCGGGGCTCTATTCGGCGCCGCTTGCATCACGAGCGGTATTCAACGATCCCGCTTTCGAGCCCAAGCCCAATCCCAGGCACATGGATGAGAACATCGTCTCCCCGTACTACCACCAGTTCCACGTCGGCCTGCAGTGGGAAGTCTTTGACGGATATGTGTTCGAGCCCGAGTACATCGGGACCCTGGGGCGCAAGCTTCTCGGCTACTATGACATCAACACTTTCAATGGCCGAACAGCTGGGAGCGGATCGGCCGCGCGTATCAATCCGGATATTGGTCAGGATAATTTCCGGACCAACAATTTCGAATCCGAGTACCATGCGATGCAGCTGACGGTGCGGAAGAACTATGCTGCCGGCCTGGGATTCAACGCAAGTTACACATGGTCCAGGACCCTG
>JAAYAM010000075.1 GCA_012719355.1 Acidobacteriota bacterium | reverse complement strand
GGAACCGCTTATTCGAGGACAACGAACATATGAAGAAACCAAAGTCCTTTGGAAACAGAATTGTTTCCACTTTTGTGTTGCTGTCTTTTGTTCTGCTGTCTGCACAAGTGTTTGGCCAGAGCGCCAGCTTGAGCGGAACAGTAACGGATGAAACACAGGGGGTATTGCCCGGTGCGACCGTTACAGCGGTCAATGACAATACCGGTGTTAAAGCAACCGTTACAACGAACGATGCCGGTGTATACAATTTTGCCGCTCTTCAGCCCGGCACTTACAGAGTGACGGCGGAGATGCCCGGTTTTCAGCTCAGCACCAAGACGGACGTCAGGCTGACCGTGGGTACCCCTCTACGCCTCAACTTTGAAATGCTGGTATCCGGCGTGGCCACCGAAGTCGAGGTTTCCACCAGCGTCCAGGAGATGCTTCTGGAAGCGAGTCCCACCACGGGCGTGGTAATGAACCAGGAAACGGTCAAAGAGTTGCCGCTACTGGGCAACGACATGATGCAGCTCATCAACGTGATGGGCGGCGTTGTGAAGCAGGAAAACACGATATTCGGTGCCGACCAGCAGGCCCTTGCCGGTGTCACGGCTCAGAATGTCAATATCACCCGTGACGGAATCTCGGTCAGCGATGTGCGCTTCGCGTCTGGAATCACGTCGCCCGGTAAGCTCAATCCTGAAATGATCGGTGAATTCAAAATGGTTCTGTCGCCTGTCGACGCCGAGTTGGGTCGCGGCGCCGGTCAGATACAGGTGATGACGAAGTCCGGAGGTAATGAATTCCACGGATCGGGTGTATGGAGTGTTCTGAATAATGCTCTCGACGCCACCGACTGGAATGATAACCGCCTCGGGACTACTCGGGACTGGCAGAATGTCAATCAGTACACGTTAAGCCTCGGCGGCCCAATTAAAAAGAACAAGACGTTCTTCTTCGTGACATGGGATCAAAATATAGTCAAGAAGAGGACAAACGTAAACGGGCGTGCCCTTACTCCATGTGCCAGAAAAGGCATTTACCGCTATTTTCCTGGATGGAATAACGGCAATCTCAATCAGATAGCAAACCTCAGCGGTATTCCGATTACGGCGGTTGTCGACGCAATGGGTAATCCCAAACCGCCGGAAGGCATGACCATGGCCGATCTTCGCTGGGGAAGCGTGCTTGGCGAACTTACTCCTGAGGCGCAAGCACAAATAGCCGAAGATCCCATCAATTGTTCCAAGTACGGTTTCTCTTTTGCCAACCCCGGTATCGTACCCGACAGCAATTGGGACAGAGATTCCTACCCGGAAGTCCCCGGCGGCTATCGGAGAGGCGTGGATTCGACTGGATATATTGAAAAATTCACCAACCTGATGCCCCTGCCAAATTATTATGCTGTCGGCGATGGTTTGAATGTCGCTGCCTTCAGATGGACCCGAACGAATAATGGGTCGGACACGGTGTTCGGAACCGGATTTGACACCCCGCGAAAATCGATCACGACTAAGATCGATCACAACATAAACGACGCGCACAGGCTCAGCGGGACCTTATCCTATGAAGAAACCGTTGCCGATACTTCGGAGAAGGGCTGGCCCAACGGGTATGGCGGCGTCAACGACCGGAAGCCCATTACCTTCACGTCCAGTCTGACGTCAACTCTGCGACCGACCCTTCTCAACGAATTTCGCTTTGGGATGGCTTACAGTTCAGCCCACAACGTCGCTCCCCTTGATGGTCCAGATGCGGATCAGCTCAAGGCGGAATTGCAGAAGCTGATGCCCACTGACAGTTTTCCACTTTGGACCGGGCTGCCCTTCATACTGGGTCCGGGAAATGGAGATTTCAGGTTCCAGCCGTCCACCGACATGGGCGGCCACATCGTGGGTGGGCGTAACCCGTATGAGGATACATGGGGAAGCAGTGATTACCGGTATACGTTCGGGGATACGTTGACCTGGACAAGGGGTTCCCATTCGTTCAAATTCGGAGGCGAGTTCCGCTTGACGAAGGCGAATTCGGACAGGAACGGCGCCGGTGCCTGGGGTGAGAATTCGCCCAGCTGGTTCCCGGATATCATGGGAGGATGGACTTCAAATTCTCTACACGCCGGCCTGAGCAGTGATAGGGCGGCAGCCCAATTTCCGGGACTCGTTGGTACTGACGGTGGAGTCACTCTCACCGGCACTTATGGCGGAATCTACGGCCTCATGGACTATATGGTTGGGTCCATAGGTGCGATCCGCCAGTACTATTTCGTCAATGACGCATTCTCCAACTCCTGGAGCGATCCGACTACACCGGAGGGGCAGGTCAATAACCTGGCAATGAACCAGAGGGAGCTCGCCCTCTTTGTCAAGGATGACTGGAAGGTGACTCGTGATCTGACGCTCAATCTCGGCCTGCGCTATGAATACTACGGCGTGCCGTGGATGATAAGGGGAACTACGGTCGGAATTGCCGGAAGCGCCCTGAATTTGTTTGGAGGATCTGTCGGCGGCTTTGGTTCGTGGCTGCAAAGTGGCGCTCCCTACGATCCAAATAACCTGACACAGTATGAGTTTATTGGGCCGAATTCACCCAATCCGGGCAGGAATTTGTACAATAAAGACTTGAACAACTTCGGCCCTGCGATAGGGTTCGCCTGGCAGCTTCCCTGGTTGGGTAGGGGTAAGACCACCCTGCGCGGCGGATACCAGGTGAACTTTGTCCCGGTGGGCAGGTTGGATCCCAATGCCGGACCGATGGCGGCTGCGGGTAATCAGCCGGGCATGCAATTCCTCGACACGTACAGCGGTACACAAGAGCAGCATCCCTATATGAACATCGCGATGTTGCCGGAGTTGCTGCCCACCAACCGGCACTGGGTGCCTGATGTTACTCCAACACCTATTGGAGTAGACTTAATACCTGATACGAATCTTGCGGGCTCAACCTCGGCGTATGAACCCGACATCAAGACCCCGTACATCCAGAGTCTGACTCTGGCCTTGACGCGGCAGATCGGATCCAACCTGACGGTTGATGTCCGATATATCGGAACACTCAGCCGAAAGCAGATCGCCGCCATCAACATCAATGAGGCAAACTGGATCTCCAACGGTCTGAAGGATGCTTTCGACATCGTTGCCCGCGGCGGACAATCAGATTTGATTAACCAAATGATCGCCCCGGGAGTTCTTCTTGGGGCCCCGGGATTGTCCGGCTCAGATCAGTTGCGGCTTTACTACGGAACCGATTTGGCGACCGGGAACTATGAAAACCTTGCTATCTCACTAGGCAGGGTAAATGGTGCTGTCAGAGGGCTGCCTCCGGGTGTAAATGGCGGGGTCCTCGCCAGCAGTGGTCTGTTCCCAAGGAACTTCATTTATGCCAATCCGCAATTTGGGAGTGCGCTTCTCTACGGGAACCACAACCATGCGAATTATCACTCGATGCAGGCACAGGTCACCCTGCGTCCTACCCATGGACTCAACTTCCAGGCCACCTATACCTGGGGCAGGAATTTGGGCATGCTTGCAACGACTGACCCTCTCAATCGAGCGGCGGATTACGGGATCCTCGGCATTCACCGCTCCCATATGCTCCAGACGTACGGTACCTACAACTTGCCCCTTGGGCCGAACGGATATCTGTTCCGCGACAGTTCAGGCTGGGTGAGGAAACTCGCCGAAGGATGGCAGGTGAGCTGGATTTCGAGTATCACCAGCGGAATGCCTGCTTCTCTAACCTCCAACAATGCCTTCGGCACCGCCATGCCGACCATGTGGGATGGGTCCAGTATCGATCTGGTCAGGCCCGACTTGTTCGACACCAAAGGCGGACGCATAACTTGGGAACATGGTGCAGCCAGTGGGGCCTACTTCGGCGACAAGTACGTGCAGGTGCCTGATCCGCGGTGCCTTGTCGTTCAGGGCGACCAGCCCTCTGCGCAGTTCCCCAACGGCACGGGGCTTGTTGCCACATGCCGTCAGAACCTCAAAGCGATCGCGCTTGCAAGCGATCCGAGTGTGATCGTCTTCCAGAGAGCCGAACCGGGGAAAAGAGGCAACTTTGCTCCCAATTCGCTGACCGGGCCCGGACGCTGGAGTCTTGATATGGCCATGAGTAAGAACATCGAATTCATGGAAGGCAAGAGCATCAACTTCCGTGTAGATGTCAACAACATACTCAACCACCCGACTCCGACTGGAGCCAACCCGGCTATATCCGGAAACGCCACCTATAATTACCGCGATTACTGGTGGACTAACCCGAACTTCAACCTCAACGCCGGCGAGAAGTTCGGCGAAATCCGTTACAAAGCCGGACACCGAGTCTTCTCGGCAAAGATCCGGATAATTTTCTAAACCGCCAAACCGGCGCTGGACCGGTCGAGTCATCGGCCGGTCCAGCGACCACCAACCCCATCTCTCCCGTCTGATCCCGCCTCCCTTCCATTTCAGCAGAAGATGAAAACACATTAGGGTCATAATTTACTTCTTTTAGTTAGTTTTTGTAATAATATGGTAAAACAGCAGCACGAAAGATGAGGGAATGGTGATTGTGCCGCAGGCTCAGCGACCAAAGACCTCAACTGTACTGATCAAATCAGAGGAGGACTGCTCATGGCTGAATCAGAAAAGGCCGCAGGCAAAGAGAAAAGAGTGTTAAGACGTCAATTTCTGGTCGGCGGCGGCGCTGCGCTGGCTGCAGGGGCATTGTCAGTCGCCGTTCCCCAACCTTCATCGGCAGCCGAATGCAAGCCATCATACCCTTCGTCCACCGGCTATATAGTCTACGACAGCCGGCTCTGCTGGGGCTGTCAAAGCTGCATGTTCGCCTGCTCTGCAGTGCATTACGGCAACGCCAATCCGGCACTCTCCCGAATTCAGATCATCCGTGATGCACCATCATTTACGAAATACCCTCTTGACATCGTGATGGCCGTATGCCGCCAGTGCGTCACGCCGCTGTGCGTCCAGAATTGTCCCACCGGGGCAGCCCATGTTGCCGCCGAAAACGGCAATGTCCGTGTGATAGATGAAGAGAAATGCATCGGCTGCCGTATGTGCCTTCAGTCCTGTCCTCAGCGACCGCGCAGGGCGGTCTGGAACCCGTCGACACAGAAGTCTACTAAATGCGATCTGTGTCTTGACGCACCCTTCTGGGGCAGGAAAGGAGGGCCTGATGGCGAGCCGGCCTGTGTGACGATCTGTCCTTCCAAAGCGCTTAAGCTGGTCCACGAAGCACCTCCGCAGGAGGATGTTTCCGGATACGATGTCAATTTGGTTCCGCCGCAGCCCAAAACCAAACGCAAACCGGGAACTCCGGCAGCGCCGAAAGCATAGGAAAGGGAGGATCGAGATGGCGAACGGATATACAGGAAAGATAGCGCGGATCAATCTGACGACGAACGAGATTACTACTATTGACACGGCGAAATACGAGGAGTTCGGCGGCGGCTATGGCATTGGGGCCGCCATCTTCTGGGACCTCGCGGTTGCTCCCGGACAATGGGATCTGAAGGATCCTTACGACCCCCGTCACGTTCTCCCGATAATGGCAGGACCGTTGGCCGCAACCGGCGTTCCCGGGGCAGGCAGGACGAGCATATGCGGCATCTCTCCGGAGACGTTCCCCACGTGTGAGTTTTTCCGGGGCAACTTCGGCGGCCGCTTCGCCACGATGATGAAGCTTGCCGGCTGGGACGGCATCGTGGTGGAGGGTAAAGCGGAGAGGCCCGTGTGGATCAACGTTATCAACGATCAGATAAAGATCGAAAGCGCCAGAGAACTCTGGGGACTCGATACCTGGGAAACTCAGGACCGGATCGTCTCGATGGTAGGCGGGAGAACCCGCTTCGGCGAGGAATGGCAGAAGATCGGCGATTCTTATACCACCGGTATCCCGCAGATTGTCTGCATCGGTCCCGTGGGCGAGGCGAAGTCCAGACTTGCGGCACTGATTCAAGGCAGCGGCGTCAGTGCGCGCATAGGAGGCTACGGTGCCGTATTCGGAGCGAAAAACCTGAAGGCGATAAGTGTCACCGGTACCGGTACCATTGAGATGGCGGATCCCAAGGGCATGCTCGAAGCCAGGCTTTGGCAGATGGGGGGTGGCAGCCTTGTGACCGGGAGCTTTGCCCCCGCATTTACCGGAAGTGCTTCGTGTCATCCCTGCCTCCGTGCCGACCGGCGCCGGAACAACTATCACGGCGGCGAAACCATGTGCGTAGACCAGTTCTGGCTCAGCGACAAAGGGGACGCGGCCCGGGATCTGGCATCTGAAGCCCTGATGCGGTATGGCGCGAGCGGATGGGCCGCCCACTTTGTCGGATTATTTGTATCCGACATTCCGGGCGCCCCTGAGTTCTTCCATAAACAGGTGCCGGTCGAAACCGGGATAGGCTGGTATCTCCGGTACCTTCATGAGATCGGGGTTCTCGGGCCAGGCAAAGAGATCGACTCTGCGCCGCTCCCGATGGATCAATGGGGTGAACTGGCTTTCCGCGAAGCGTTTCTTGATGCAGTGTCACGGAGAGCCGGCATCGGTGACGCTCTGGCCGAAGGCTGCTGCAGAGCTGCCCAGAAGTGGGGGAGGCTGGAAAAAGATATGGAGAGCGGCGCCCTGCGCTTCCCGGCATGGGGAGCCACCGGGCACTGGACGCTCCCCAGTGTCGAATGGGCCTACAACTATATGCTCGGCGCAGGTGATCCAAGTTGGCATGGACTGGTGACCGCTGTCGGAGCTCCGCGCGGGGGAACCTTGGAAGAGTCCCTGCAAAGGCTGTCGAAAAAGACCATTCCGTACACGGACGACATCTTCATGTTCAACTACGCGTGGAAAGGAGAGGAGGCGTGGAAGACCGGCATCTATTCTCCGCATAAAGCCAAAGAGGTGGCGTGGAGCCGGCACTATGCATCTTTCTGGAACGAGAGCATGGCCTTCTGCGAGATGTTCCTGCCATCATTGGAAACCCTCACTCCCGAAATAGAGATGAAGTACTACAGGGCAGTGACCGGAAAGAAGGACTCTTTCGCCGACACGATGCGCATCGGGCAGAAGATCTGGACCCTGGAGCGCGCAATCCGCGTCATGCACGGGAGAAGCCGGAAGACAGAGGATTTCGCTCCGTTCATGTACAAGCCCGGAGCGTCCGGCATGACTTTCTGGGGCGGGGTGCCGATCTATGAAAACGGCAAGTGGCGTTCAGATGAGGCTCCCGAAATGTACCTGGACAGAAAGGGCGTGGATGACTTCAAGACTCACTACTACGCGCTCGAAGGATGGGATAAGGAGAACGGCTGGCCCACCAGGAAAACCCTGGAAGAATTCGGATTGAAGAAGGTGGCTGACGTCATGGCCGCCAGAGGGAGACTTGGCTCCTGATCTCAGACCAACATCAGTTTCAGAGGCGGGAGTACTCTTCTGCTCCCGCCTCTGGACCGGAGAGCGCAGTATGACGACCCTCGACGCATCTGAGCTGAGCCTATTGAGTGAACTAAACGGGGTGGTCCTCGAAGAGGGAGAACTCGCCAGAGTGCTTGCTGCCGCGAAACAAGCTTCCTATGAAGGGGAGGCCGACGACATGACCGGGATCATGACGACGGTTCAGCTGTATGACAATGACCCCGATAAAGCCAAGGCGATCATATTCAGGCTTCAGGCGCTGGCAAGAGTCATCGCGGAGTCTGATCTCGATGACTGGATCCTTGGCGACCGCACCGGCGTGATACCCGCGTTTACCATCGGAGCGCTGCTGTCAGCAGCCGCCGATCATCCTCTTTGCCTTGAAAAGGGCGAAGTCTCGTTTGAAAGACAATCCTTTCTGAGCAGGGCCCTGGAACGGGCGCAACCACAGGGGCGGGACATCAGTTAGCTCCCTTCCACGCAGCTCTCTTTCTGCCGGCGCGAATCCCGACAACCGCCTGCCAAGCCACCGAAAGCGATGCCAGTCCCGAGATGGTCGCCATCGACGGCCACAGCGTCCCTGGATAGATCCATTGCATGGTCGCGCCCATCAGGGGACCGAGGATCTGGCCCAGCCCGACCAGGGCTTCATGGTAGCCGCCATGTGCAGTGCTTCCATCACTCACAGCCATGCCGAAATAAAGGCTTCCCGAGTAGATTGTCCCGATTGAAATCCCCAGGGCTGTCTGGGCGAGGACCATTGCAATGAGCGCCTGCACCAGGCCTATCCCGGTTAAGGCACCGGGCACGATGGTCCCGATGAATGCAGTCACCATGACAACGCTCGCCAAAAACAGCAGTCCCGGCCGTTTGTGCCAGAAAGTCGTATTTCCCATAATCGCGAATGCAGCCGAGCGCGCAATCAGCCAAACGCTTCCGACCAGCGTCGCGGTTGTCGGGGTGAGCTGTCTGATGGCATGCAGAGAAGGCAATGCCGGAGCGATGCTGTAGACGATTACATACGTCGAAGGAAGAGCAATTCGTGACAGCCACAAAGCGAGGTGGTGACGCTGCAGAGTGGCTTCGTCAAGTTTTAGGTCTCCGACGCGGCCGGATTCAGGTTGTCCGGTGCTCTTTTGATTCGGCGACTGGACCGCAAACAGAACCAGCAGGGCCGCAAGCATGTGCCCGGTTGCGACGATTCCGAAAAAGCCCCAGGCTGAAGCGTGCTGGATTACGGCTCCGCTTGTTGCCACCGCCACGGCTCCGACGGCGGACCAGATGATGTTGTACCAGCCGAGTCTTTTCGACAGGCTGGCCGGTTCGCCGGCTGCAGAGACGAGGCTCTGCAGCATCGGCCATGAGGCTGCGACCATTCCCGTTTCTAGCACCGCCATGGCCGCGGTGGCAACGGTCCACCCCATCGTGGAACTTATGCCTGCTGCGACCGCGCATGCTGTCATGGCGGAATAGAGCCCTGTGAGCGACTTCTTGCGCCCCCAGCGCTGGGATATCTGCCTGGCCGAAAGAGCCCCGAGCATGTAGAAGATTCCCTGGAAGGCAGCCACAGAGAAGTTTTCCTTCGCGCCCCAGCCGAAGCGGTGACTTGTATAAAAGGACAACCCCACAGCCAGCAGGAGTGCTGCTATCGAATTTGCCGCTTCCGTTGCGTAGAGCGGAAGGAGGCGTTGGCCGGGAGACGCTACAGGAGAAAGTGTTCTGCTACTAGCCATATGCATACCTTAATCTCGGCAGTTCTGTCTTTCATTGCCAGGCCGTGTATATTAGCAGGCCGGCTTGCAGGATTGGATTTCTTTTCGCACATCCGAGGCAACTGAGGAGCGTGACGCAGCGGCGGCCCTGCATCCACCATCCCCCTGTCGAAACTTCCGTGGGATCCGGGCCCAGGAGGAATTCGATACCAGGAAGCTGACTTCATTGGTGCAATCGGCAAAGTACTGCTTGATGCGGCGAAGCGTCGGGTCTGGGAGACCATCGGATGATGAAAGTATTTGTTGGATTAAATAGGTGCTTTGAGGATGCGGTTTTGTATTAGAATGACCGTACTTCTTCAAGAGACACGGTCACGGGCTTTCTGATAACGGAGAACGGAATGATGAGACGAAGCGCATTGTTCATTGCCATAGCATGCATCTGTGCAGTTCTTGCGGCCTCAATCCTGATCTGCGTAGCTCAGGAGAAGAATGAGAAGCAGGCCCGGGAAGATTTCATTCCTTCCCCGATCTTTTCACCGCCCTATCCGCCGCTGCCGCACCATTTCAGCGATCTCCACACCATTCAGATACTGTGCCAGGCTCCGAAAGGAGCAATAAAGAAGGCACTCATGCCGCCGCTGGAACAAGGTGGCGAGGGTGACCTGTTCGTTATGATTCTGGGGTGGACTCCCGATGTCGAAGGACAGGGATACAATGTCCACGAGATCGCAATCAATGCCCCCGTGCGTTGGAAAGAGAGGACGGGCAACACCACCCTGATCGAGTACATCGACAGCGACATGGGATTGATAGCCGGCCGCGAAATCTACGGATGGCCCAAGAAGATGGCGGAGATAACGTGGACCAAGACGGCCACCGGCTGGAGCGTGACGGCCAACAAAATGAAGGATCAGGGGAACATACCGCTGATGAAGATCGAGTACACGATATCCGACTCGACCCCTTCGGCAAAATGGCCGGATATGGGGCCTACTCTCCTGGTAAGGCGCATCCCGAATGCTTCACCTTCGACTCCTTCCTTCAACCAGATCGTGTGTGTCGGCTGCAACGTTCCTCGAGCCGCGGCCGGGGGACCGCTGGTAGCGCCGACCGGCTCGAAGGCTAAAGAGACAAAGGGGACCGCAACAGTCCAGTTCTTTGACGGCCCTCACGACCCGCTTGCCTTCCTGGGTCCTGTCAAGGTGCTCGATGCAAAGATGAGCATCATGGAGGGTCCGATGCCTGGCGGTCTCGGCCTGGGTGAAGTACTGCACCAGTGGGAAGAGTGATCCTCAGCCGGAAGGAAGACCATTCCGTAGTTTCCCGCCGAGGCGGATCCAGAGTGATGTATACTGATGAGGATTGCTGCACTCCACTGGGAGGCGGATATGCTGGTCCAGGACATAATGACAAGCCCGGTGCAGTTCATTGCGCCCAATGTAACCCTACAGGACGCATATCAGATGATGCAGGAAAAAGGGATCCGGCACCTCCCGGTGCTGGATAACGGAAGACTCGTGGGCGTCATAACCGACCGCGATTTGCGGCTGGCGACCAGCGCCCTTTCGCCTGCGCCATTCTCTCCGGGTGCGAATGTCTCGGCAGTCATGTCCAGGACTCCTCTCACGGCAGCCCCATCCGATCCTGTGGAGGATGCCGCCAGGACGATGCGTGAAAGGAAAATCGGCTGCCTGCCGGTTGACGACAACGGCAGGCTGGTAGGAATTATCACCGGCCTCGACCTGCTTGATGCCCTGATGCGAATGACAGGCGCTGATAAGCCCTCCGGTCGGCTCGAAGTGCGGCTTGCCGACCGGCCAGGCGAGCTGGCACGGCTCGCCGGCTTCATGAGCGGGCTGGATCTGAACATCCACTCCATCCTCACATACCCCGAAGATTCGGAGAAGACCCGGGCCGTTCTACGGATCGGTTCCATTGAAGTGCGTCTGCTTGCAGAGGATCTGCGCCGCGCGGGATTTGACGTTCTTTGGCCTCCCGCAAGACCATGCCTTCCGTAATCTATCATCCTGCATACCGCAACTACGACTTCGGAAAACATCATCCATTCAGCCCGGTGCGCGTGGAAATGGCACTGGATCTTCTCGATGCCCTTGGATATACGGTGAATCCGGTCCAACCTGAACCCGCGACACGTGCTGATATCCTGAGTGTCCACGAAGAGAACTTCGTGAACTGCGTGGAAGCGCTCAGTTCAGAAGTGGACGTTCCTGACTCCGCACGGTACGGTCTGGGCACGCGCGATAATCCGGTTTTCCCCGGCATGGACGAAGCGGCCAGATGGATTGCGGGCGGCACTCTCCATGGGGCCCGGCTTATCGAGCAGGGAGAAAGAAGGGTTCTCCAGCTCGGTGGCGGCCTGCACCATGCACGCCGCGATGTTGCATCGGGTTTCTGCATCTACAATGACCTGGCGGTAGCGATCAGGTATCTCAGTCAGCGCGGATTCTGGGTCGCATACCTGGATGTCGATGTCCATCATGGTGACGGAGTTCAGCAGATCCTGTATGAAGATATGCACGTGATGACAGTCAGCCTTCATGAAAGCGGCAGATACCTGTTTCCCGGTACGGGCGATATCCACGAGCTCGGCTCCGGCCCGGGACGCGGCCTTAAGCTGAACATTCCGCTGGAACCGTTCACGGAAGGGGAGAGTTACCTCGAAACGTTTGAAAAGGTGATGTCGGCGGCGCTGGGACAGTTCCGGCCGGGCGTGTTTGTCGTCCAGGCAGGAGCGGATGCGCATTTTGATGATCCGCTGGCGGATCTGATGCTGACTACGCACGACTATGAAACGCTCTTCAACCGCATTCTCCACCTGGCAGATACATTCGCCGCCGGGAGAGTGCTGTTCACCCTCGGCGGCGGATATTCGCTTTGTGCCGCGCCACGCATATGGGCGATGCTTTACCTGATGATCCACGATCTGCCCGTGCCTGAACGGCTGCCGGCGGCGTGGTGCGACAGGTGGAGCAGAATCACGGGAGCCTGGATGCCGGAGGAATTCCATGATCCCGATTTGTGCTACCGTCCTGTTACGAATCGCGAAGAGATTATCCTTCGCAACCGGCACGTCGTCCGGCGCCTGCTGGATTCCGCGAGCCATTATTGGGTCTGAGAAGTTCTCTAATCAGCTTTCGCGGTAGTTGAGAAGCCACACTCCGATGAAGACGAGACAAACCGGCCACACCCATGACAGAATTCTTCTCGGTCCATCCTGAAGCCGCAACTCCAGCCAGCGGGACCAGCCTGCAATAATGCTCGCAATCGCAATCGGTATATGGCTGATTTCAGCAAACAATTCCTCCTTCACATTGTTCAGGGAATGGGTGTGAGTAAGGAGGATGGCTCCACCGAGAGCGCATACGATCGGAAACACCAATGCGGCTCGTGGAGACTGTGCCCGACCTGTCTGCACTTTCCATTCGAACCAGGCGAAGGCTCCAAGGAGCGGAAGGACCAGTCTGTGCTGCAGAACCTCGGAATCCATGAACCCTCGCCAGAATGGGATGTGGCCGACCGGCCAGTAATCCGCGTCGGCCATCAGCAGCACGAAAATCCCCAGCAGAAAGAAAACCCACGGCCAGTGGCGCAGCCATGCAATACCCGCTCTTGCGAAAACCGCCATCAGGCCGGCACAAAGCACGAAGATTCCCGCCCAGTGATGATTGAATTCCGACAGGGCGATTTCCTCGGAAGTGATCGGGGTGGACAACTGCCCGGGCACAAACGACTCCAGCCCGCGATCGCTCGAATCGGGCGCAGGGGTCGCCGAATTATAGACCTCGCCGGGGGGAGGAGTCGTCAGACGGGGCGGCATCGGAGTAAGTCTCTGAATGATCTCCGCCATTGACGGCTGCGTCGATAGCACGTCGATTGCAGGAGGCTGAGAAGTGAGGGAGCCGGCGACAAGAAGTACCGTGAATCCGATCCCGATCTCCGCTTCGCTGAAGCGACGAAGCCTCATGAGCGGGGTGGTGTCTCCGGCTTTGAGTCTTCTTACTATGAAGAAATTGGAGGCCCCGAGAACAAGGAGCAGGCAGAGGAGAACGATTTTGGCGGAAACCATGACTCCATAGGACGTTCCGATTAATGCTGAAGGGGTGTCCACGTAAAGCCAGGCAAGCCCTGCGCCGGCCGTAAGCAGAACCGCCACACTGATCTGGGCCAGGCGAGAGAAACGACGGCTCAGCGCCTGTGCCTCAGCAACATGCTTCGACAACGCGAGGCAGATCAGGAAATAGGGGAGCCCGCCGATCCAGGTAGCTGTTGCAGCCTGGTGCAGCGCCGTAAAGATGAGCGGGAGTGTGCGGTCGTCAACCCGTCCCGCGGCATGGCTTGTCACCACCGATGAGGCCAGAAGACCGGTTGAAATGATCAACATGAGTAAAAGGCTCCGGATTGTCTTCAGCTGACTCAGTATTACAGCCGCCGCAATCAGTATTGATGCGGCACCTGCAATGAAGAAATCAGCTCCGACCACTCCGGAGAACGGCATCCCGGTGGTTTCGATAAGAATTGCCGCATTGGCCGCCAAAAACGCTGACTGACTTATCAGGAGAGCAAAGGCGCTCCATACGATCATGCGGCGGCACGCCGCTGAGATATGCTTCGACCCGGAGGCGGCGGCGTGTGCGATCAGGTCAAATACGAGTCCTCCGATGATGAGGGATTGGAAAGAAAGATTCAATCCGCGGAGGACTACGGACAGGAATCCGAAGATATCCAGCAACTGGGCCAAGGGAATCCCTTACTTGACTGTGAATACGTACTCGCCGCGTGTGATGTGTCCGTCTGCGGCAAGCACCTGCCATCTGATCCTGTAGCTGCCCGATGTCAGTCCTGAAGCTTGCGCATGCAGGACTTCAAGGGATTCCTGCTTCTCCAGCGAGAGCGTGCGCACGCTCTTGTCAGGCAGAACCAGGTAGATCCTTGATCTTTCGCCGTCAACGCGAGAGTTGAACTTCAGCTGGATTGCAACATCGGGACCCTTGACGGTGGCATCCTGCGCAGGTACAGCCTCCACGAGTATGGCGTGAGCGTGGAGGACAGACTGTCCGGCGATCAATGCCAGCATGATCGCCGGTGCGAAAATCGAACGAAGGCAAGTTTTCATGCTCGATGAGTCTCCAGAAGGGAGGACAACGGGAGTGTTCCCTGAATTCTAGTCTCTCATCGTGCGTTCTTCAATATGGAACAGGCACAGCCCAAAAAACAGCTGCTTCTCATTTCGGTGCGTCGAGGCCCCACTTCTTAAAGTAATCCTGATAGAACGGCGGCTGCTGAAAATCGCCCTTCAGATCACGGCCGAAACTGCGGTATCCCATGCCCGCCTTTTCGTAGTGATATACCCCGTCCATGAACTCTTTCATGTTTCCTGCGGGAACCGTCAGAACCATCTCATCATCTCCGGCTCCGCCCCGTTCGAAATCGCCCGGATCGGGTACCGTTACCTCACACGTTCCTTTTGTGAGAGACGGCACGACCGAATGAACGCACGACCATATCGGATCGAGGGTGGATGTAACTCTCCGTCCGTTCTTCAGCATGTAGGCGAACAGCATGTGCCGGAGCTGCGAGGCATTGCAGTAAATCATTGTCAGGTCGGGAGAGAAGTTCGCCTTATGAAGCGGGGCAAGTACCATTCCGGCATATTTGCCATGCGGCAGAAGCGGTATTTCGCTGCTGCGCTTTTTTGCGCCCTCCCTGTTCTGGACGAAGAATGCACTGCCCGATCCTTCCAGGAAATCCTCAGGCGGTTCCACCAGCCCATAACCGATGATCGGCTCGAAACACCAGTGATCCTCGAGAAACATGGCCAGGGTCGTTCCCCGGCGTCGCACGATTCCGAAAGCCTGGCATGCGGCATAGTGCGTCTTGAGGTCTCGTTTTGGCCTGACTGCCCCCTTGGGAGTCTCGCTCTCGTCCTTCAGCATCTTTATGGCGATGGGGTAGGTTCTGAGGACCAGCATGTTCAGAAGATCCGAACCGTAAGCGTTTATCGTTTCCGTCTCGCCTCCTGATTTCTCGCTCGGGGCTGCCACGCTCGCGTGAAGCGCGTCGGCAAGTCCGGTTGATCCCGCCACGGCCGCCGCCGCGCCTGCCACGAAAGTCCTTCTGCTCAATAGCTCCGGTGCTGACTTTAAGATACACATGGTTGTTGCACTCCCTCCTGATCGGCATTGATACTGCGATCTTACTCCCGGCTACAGTTCGGGGCAACGAAAGTCGTACGGCAGAACTTTGTGTTTCGGCAAACAACTCGCTATCCGTTAAAGTAGGGGCATGCCGGACACGAAGATGAATGTTCGTAAGGAAGGATCCGTTGCAGGGGTGCAGCGTTATCGCTGGGCACAATGGGGGGATCTGAATTCTTTTTTCGGGCTCATGCTCGACAATGTCACCAATCTTGTCGTCCTCACCGGTATCCTGGTCGGCGTCTTCGGATATCCGGCCGACAAGATCTTCAGCCTCATGATTCCGGGTACCGCACTCGGCGTGCTCGTCGGTGATCTTGTGTACACATGGCTGGCGTTCCGTCTGGCCAGGCGCACCGGGAGGACCGACGTGACCGCCATGCCGCTCGGGCTCGACACCCCATCCACAATCGGTATTGCGACCGCGGTCCTCGGACCCGTGTACCTCGAGACGAAGGATGCCGTTCTGACGTGGCAGGTGGGAATGGCCACTCTCATGATCATCGGAGTCTTGAAGGTAGCCATGTCATTTTCCGGTGAATGGGTGCGCCGCCATGTTCCGCAGGCGGGGCTTCTCGGATCCCTTGCCGGGCTGGGGATTACGCTGCTTGCATTCTTTCCGGTGATGAAGATATTTTCAGCGCCCGTCGCGGGAATCGTCTCGCTTGGCACCATTCTCTATGCCATAGTCGCGGGAAGGCGGCTGCCTTTCCGCATGCCGGGCGCCTTTCTTGCAGTGGCAGCCGGCTGCCTCATTCATTACATCATGGGCGGATTCAATCTTCTGGGGACTCACGCGACGGTTCCTGCGCTCGAATTCCACCCCGCTTTTCCGCTGCCGACATTCGGATTCATCTTCGGCCTCGGTAAAGCAATTTCCTATTTGCCGATCGCATTCCCCTTCGCGCTGATGACCATTATCGGAGGCATCAACAATACCGAGAGCGCACGCGTTGCCGGAGATGAATACAGGACGCGCGACATTCTGCTGACCGAAGCCTTCGCTACTGTAGTCGCCGCCTTATTCGGAGGAGTTGCGCAGACTACGCCGTATATAGGCCACCCGGCTTACAAAGCAATGGGCGGCCGTGCCGCATACACGCTGGCAACGGGCCTTTTCATCGGGATCGGCGGAGCTCTGGGAGCTCTCTCCGTTGTGGTTGATGCTATTCCGGAGGCTGTAATCACCCCGATTCTTCTCTTCGTGGGAATCGAGATAGTCTCGCAGGCTTTTCTTGTGCCGCCGAGGAAGCATGCTCCTGCCGTGGCATTTGCCGCCGTTCCCGTTGTCGGATACCTGGTTCTCACTTACGCCGAAAGCGTTATCGGAAAGCTTGATCCCGGCACCGTTCTCCCCCAGTCCCTGACTGACGAACTGGACATCCTCCGCGCCATCGGGCATGGGTTTATCCTGACGGCAATTCTCTGGGGAGGCTTTCTCGCCGATCTTATTGACGGCAGAACCCGCCGCGCAGCGGCACTGATGATCGCGTGCGCGGCACTGACGCTCTTCGGTTTCATTCACTCGGTTACGCCGGCCGGAGAGATTTATCTGCCGTGGCATGTGTCCGGAACCCTCGCCTGGCAGATAGCTCTCGGGTATGCCGTCATCGGAATTCTGGTTCTGTTTCGTCGTTCCTGAAATGCGGCCGTCAGCCGGCGGGGAACGGATCCCTATCTCCCTGATCCCATGGTCCACCCATCGCCCAATCCGTACGGCAGTGTAACAAATGGGAAAGCTTCGACGTGGTGGATCAGGCCGTTGCGGATTGCGAATGTCTCCATAGTAACCAGGTTCAAAATCATTCCCGGAGGAGCGTCCGGGGCTGCACCTCGCCGTGTGCCGTCGTGCACGAAGAGCGGGAACGTTGCAACCAGTCCCTTCTGCTCATCAACGACCAGTGCACGTCTCGGCCTGATGCGTTTCATGTAGGAGAAAATCTTGGTATCGATCTGCTGTTCGCAGGTGAGCATGCTGAATTTCAGAGCTTCGCGTCCCTGTTCGGTGTCGGCGGTCGGCATCTCGGGTGCAGGCATCATGCGACCTCCTGGCGGCGGATTATTGACGGTCCTATAGCCGTTCTCATGACGCACACATTTGTCTGAGAACGCCCCGATCTTTCCGCTGTCTCCTTCGAGGGCGTCAAAATAGGAATTTGCCGCTCGAATCAGGATGTCGCGCGACATCCGCTCCTGGGGCGGCACGTCGGTGGTCAGAAGCGGTACAGGTTTCGTCAGCAGAGGGATTGCGGCCTCATGGATGTCGCGATCGTAAAGCTGCTCAATCTCCTGTATTTTCCCTCGATCGACCTTCAACCGGATTGCCGCCAGAGCGTTCTGGCCTCCCACCTTCAAGCGGGTCTGCAGTGCTATCTGACCCGCAACCGGGTCGACCACATAGATCTTGAAATCTGTCGGCTCGACTTTAGACCTCCACAGCAGTCCCTCTCCGACATCCATTGTTCCGGTGTTTTCCGTCATTCGCACATCGGGTGTCATGGCGGGCACGGCGCCGGGGTTACGTTGGAAAATGGCGTTCATGTAGCCGTCCATGATGGAGATCAGGCAGCCTCGGTCGCACTCTTTGATGGCGGCAGGATTCCATTCAGGCTCGCGTGCAACAGCCAGATTTATCGAGATAACAGCAAAGATCAGCCCGGTATAACTGATTCGCATAGACTCCTCCTCATCCTTGCCATAGTTTCGTTGTAAAGCCCTGTATCAGATCTGCACGATGAGACCTATTCTGAACCAGATTGGATAGAAATTGCATTAGAAGATCTTGCTGGACGCGCCGGTCACCCTGTCATACAGTGTGCCCCTGTTGACGGGTGATGAGGACAATATGGACCGTTTTTGTTATTGAAAATCGGCCGTTTTTGATACGTAATCTCCAATCAAGG
>JAAYAM010000074.1 GCA_012719355.1 Acidobacteriota bacterium | reverse complement strand
TTCACCGGTGAAATACGCCGACCTCAAATCCGACGCGATCGTGAGGATACTCAGAGAGCATGTCGCAGGGGGACGGATTGTGACTGATTACGCTTTGGCAAGTGGATGCGAGACTACCGGCTAATGGCCGGTCGGGAGGTTCTAAATCATGGCGTTCCGCACAAATGTGTTGGTTTGCGCAGGAACCGGATGCGTTTCCGGCAATTCCTTCGAGACGGCGACAGCGCTCGAACGCGAGATCTTCAGGAAAGGCCTCGCACAGGAGGTGCAGATAATCAGGACGGGCTGCCAGGGGTTTTGCGCCGAAGGCCCGATCGTGATAGTGCAGCCGGACGGCATCTTCTACTGCGGAGTGAAAGCCAAGGATGCTCCTTTTCTGGTCGAGGAGCACCTTGTCAAAGGAAGGCCGGTCCGAAAACTGATGTACACTCCTCCGGCGGAGAAGAGCCCGATTCCTGCATTGAAAGAGATTCCGTTCTTTGCCAAGCAGAAGCTGGTGGTGCTTCGTAACCGCGGCGTGATCGATCCCGAAAAGATCGACGACTATATTGCGGTGGACGGCTACACGGGACTCGAAAAAGCCCTCGGGATGACTCCGGAACAAATCATCTCGGAGATAAAGAGATCGGGCCTCCGCGGCCGCGGCGGGGGCGGCTTTCCCGCCGGCGTCAAGTGGGAGACCTGCCGCCACGCCGCACACCACCGTGGCGTCGAACCTGTCGTCGTCTGTAATGCGGACGAAGGCGACCCCGGCGCATTCATGGACCGGAGCATCATTGAAAGCGATCCTCATTCCGTGCTCGAAGGGATGATCATAGGCGCCCGTGCCATAGGGGCAAAAGAGGGATTTGTTTACATCCGGCACGAGTATCCGATTGCCCGCCAGCGTCTGCTCAAGGCGATCGAACAGGCGCGTGATTATGGACTTTTGGGGAAGGACATCCTCGACAGCGGAATGGATTTCGACATCGAAATAGTCCAGGGGGCGGGAGCCTTTGTCTGCGGCGAGTCGACCGCCCTGATGGCTTCCCTGGAAGGAAACGTCGGCGAGCCGCGGGCCAAGTACATCCACACGGTCGAATACGGATACAAGAACCGGCCCACCAACCTCAACAACGTCGAGACCTGGGCGAATGTTCCCCTGATCATCAACCGCGGCTCGCACTGGTTCAGCGAGATGGGGACCGGAAATGTCTCCGACAATCCCTGGAACGGAAGCAGCGGGACCAAGGTATTTTCCATGGTCGGAAAGATCAACAACACCGGCCTGATCGAAGTTCCTATGGGAATCACGCTGCGCGAGATCATCTTCGATATCGGCGGCGGGATCCCCGGCGGCAGAAAATTCAAGGCCGTTCAGACCGGAGGACCCTCGGGCGGCTGTCTCCCCGAATCCCACCTCGATATGCCTGTCGATTTCGACAGCCTCACCGAGGCGGGATCAATGATGGGCTCGGGCGGGATGATCGTCATGGATGATCAGACCTGCATGGTCGACGTCGCACGCTACTTCATATCGTTTCTCACCGAGGAATCGTGCGGCAAATGCACCCCCTGCCGCGAAGGGCTCCGCACCTCCCTCGAAACACTCGAACGGATCACGCAGGGAAAAGGAGTGCCGGAAGATCTCGATCTGCTGCAGGAGATCGCCGATGTGATGCAGGACTGCTGTCTGTGCGCGTTGGGGACGTCGGCGTCGAATCCGGTGCTGTCGACCCTCCGCTACTTCAGGGATGAATACGATGCGCACATACACCTGCGCCAGTGTCCCGGCGGCATCTGCAAAGATCTGATCGAATACATGATCGATTCGGAAAAGTGCGACGGCTGCCATGCCTGCACTCGTGTCTGCTCGTCGCAGGCCATTTCGGGTGAAGTCAAAAAGCCTCACGTGGTCGACAAAACCAGGTGTCTCAAGTGCGGAGCATGCATAGAGGCATGTAAACATGAAGCGATCCGGAAAGTCCCCAGGAGCCATGCAGCATGAAAAAAATCAGAGTAAAGATCGATGGTATCGAGACCGAAGCTGAGGACCGAACACCGGTCCTGTCCATTGCGCAGAAGCTCGGGATCAAAATCCCTACTCTGTGTCATCACCCTCTCCTTGAACCCTACGGCGTGTGCCGTATCTGCACTGTCGAGGTGAGGTCCGGGAGACGGGTCCGGATGGTTACGGCATGCAATTATCCGGCAACAGACGGCATTGATGTCCTGACCAATTCGCCCCGTGTCAGGCGCGACCGCAAGCTGATCCTGGAATGGATTATGGCGCGCTGCGGCCATGTCAAGGTCATCGAGGATCTCGCGGCCGAGTACGGGATCACCGAGCCGAGGTTCGGCCGGGGGGATGACGACTGCATTCTGTGCGGATTGTGCGTCCGGGTATGTTCCGATATCGTCGGAGCAAACGTTCTGGGGTTCGTTGACCGGGGCTCCAAACGCGAGGTCTCCACGGCGTACGGCGAAACCTCCGAAAAGTGCATAGCGTGCGGTGCCTGCGCGTATGTCTGTCCCACCGGTGCAATCCAGATCGAGAACGATGCCGCGCTGGTGCGGCAAGCGCTCCCGCTCGGCCCTTTCACACCAATCCACATCCCTTTCATGCAGGCCGTTCCCCATCAGCCCGTGATTGACCGCGAATCATGCATCTACTTCAAGACCGGCGGATGCAAGGTATGCGAAAAGGTCTGTGAAGTGCACGCAATCGATCACTCCCAGCAGGACACATACGAGGAGGTTGAAGTCGGGGCCGTCGTGCTTTCGACCGGATTCAGGCAGTTCGATGCCGCAAAAGTCCCCGAATACGGCTACGGCGTTTACAGCAACGTCATGACCGGTCTTGAATTCGAAAGGATGAACAGCGCCTCGGGTCCCACCGGCGGCCAGATAGTCACAAGCGAGGGGATTACGCCCAAGAGCGTCGGCATCATTCACTGCGTCGGCAGCCGGGATGAGCGGAACCACAAGTACTGCTCGCGGGTCTGCTGCATGTATGCGCTCAAATTCGCCCACCTGATAAAGGAGAAGACCGGCGCGGACGTCTACAATTTCTATATCGACATGCGTTGCTTCGGCAAAGGGTATGAAGAATTCTATCACCGGCTTCTCGAGGAGGAAGTACGGTTCATCCGCGGCCGCGCGGCATCGGTCACCGATTTCCCTTTCAACGAGACGGAAGTCGGCAAATTGATTGTCAGGGTTGAAGACACCTTGATCGGCCAGGTCCGGCGGATTCCGGTGGATATGGTAATCCTGGCCAATGGACTGGAGCCGACCGAAGACGCGCGGGATATCGCCCGCACTTTCAACATCAGCTGCGGTGACAGCTTCTTCACGGAAAGGCACCCGAAGCTTGCCCCGGTCTCGACCGCGACCGACGGCATCTTCATCGCCGGCGCCTGCCAGGGCCCTAAAGACATTCCCGACACGGTTGCACAGGCGGGAGCGGCGGCCTCTGCCGTCCAGTCTCTCGTGTCCCGCGGAGAGATCGAGGTAGAATCGGCTACCAGCATAGTGGACGCCGAAAAATGCGCAGGGTGCAGGATCTGCAACACCCTATGCTCCCTCTCCGCGATCACCTTTGATGAGGAACAGAAGATCAGCGTCATCAACGACGTGCTGTGCAAAGGAT
>JAAYAM010000073.1 GCA_012719355.1 Acidobacteriota bacterium | reverse complement strand
GACTGAGCGCAAACACGACCTATCACTACCGCGTAAAGTCGAAAGACGCGGCAGGTAACCTGGCGACTTCGCCTGATTACACCTTCAAGACCGCAGCAGCCCCCGACACCACTGCGCCGGTAATCAGTGGAGTGACAAGCTCACAGATCACGGCTTTTGGTGCGACCATATCCTGGACGACGGATGAGGCCGCAAACAGCCGGGTCGAGTACGGCACAACCACCACTCACGGCAACAGCACTGCGCTCGACGGGGCTATGAAAACCGCACATTCGCAGCAGCTTTCTGACCTGCTGCCGAACACGCGCTATCATTTCCGCGTCAGATCGGCTGATGCCGCCGGGAACGAGTCGGTCTCGGCAGACTTTACCTTCATGACCGCTCCTCCTCCGGATACGACGCCTCCGTCAATCAACGCGGTGACCGCGTCCGAGATCACCACTTCGGGCGCAACCATAAGCTGGACCACCAACGAAGCCGCGACCACTCAGGTGGAATACGGCACAACGACCTCCTACGGCAGCAAAACGACGCTGATCAGCGCTCTGACGACTGCGCATTCGCAGGCGCTTTCCGGCCTGACAGCAGGAACTACTTACCACTACCGCGTACTGTCTCTTGACGGTTCGGGCAACGCGGCCGTCTCGGGCGACTTCACGTTCAAGACGCTCGAAGACAAGACTGCACCGGTAATCTCCAATGTATCGACCTCAAATGCCAACGATGCCGGCGTCACGATCACATGGACGACCGACGAACCTGCCGACAGCGAGGTCGAGTACGGGACGAGCGAAGCCTACGGCAGCAGTACTCCTGTCAACGGCGCGCTGACAACCGCGCACTCGGTCACGCTGTCCGGATTGAGCGCCGGAAAAACCTATCACTTCCGGGTGAAGTCACGGGATGCCGCAGGGAACGCCGCGGTTTCCACCGACTACACCTTCAACACCTCAGACGGGATCGGACCGGTCATAACCGGCGTATCCACTTCAAATCTCACCGTTGACAGCATCACGATCAGCTGGATGACAAACGAACCGGCCGATACCCAGATCGAATACGGGGCAGTGCCGAAGATCGTCAAAACAGACAGCGGAAAACAGAGCGACAAAGGTTCGAAAAGACCAACGCTGCGGAACTTCTGGCAAAGGCTGCTCGAGCAGCTTCAGGAGAAGATCGACCGCTCGCATCCGCCGGTCTACAACCGCAGCACCGAAGTCAACCCGAGCATGGCGCTCACTCATTCCCAGACCCTTACGGGGCTTTCCCACGATACGACCTATCACTTCCGGGTGAAGTCGCGGGATGCCGCCGGCAATCTGACGATCTCGCAAGACTTCGTCTTCAAGACCGCCGAAAAGGGCTCGGCACCGGTTATCGCGAACGTGAGTATCACGGACCTGACCGACCGGAGCGCCACCATAAGCTGGACCACCGACAAGCCCGCCGATTCCCAGCTCGAGTACCGTGGCAAGAACGTCGAACCCGCGAAGTCGGCGCTCGGCGGCCTGGTCACCGAACACTCGCTGACGCTCAACAATCTGCAGAAGTCGACTCTCTACACCTTCATACTGAAGGCGGCTGATTCAGATGGGAACGAGGGTGTTTCGAGTGAGTTCACGTTTACCACGGCCGAAACCGGAACCGCCTCTGTGGCGTTGCCGCGCTTCACAGGCGCTTCGATCAGGACGGTACAGGGTACTGCTTCCGATGTAATGCTCGGGATGTCCCTGGCCAACCTGAGTTCTTCGGCTGAAGCGGTCGCCCTGACGGCGATCGACAGTTCAGGCAACCCGATCTCCGGTACCGACATTGTCAATCCGAAGACCGAAAACCTGAATTCCGGCGCCCAGTCCTCAATAATCGACCGGACGGCGTTCGGACCCGGCTTCGCGAACTCCCCTGCCGAAGGCTGGATCAAGCTCGAAAGCACGAGTTCCGATGTCGACGGCTTCTTCCTTACCTTCGACGGCTCCCTCGGCTTCATGGATGGGGCGGGCCTGGGCTCGGCGCCATTGAAGCATTTCGCCTTCACCGGCATCGAACCCGCGGGGACGAGGGTCAGCATCAGCAACCCGAATCCCGAGGCCGCAACCGTCACTTTCAGCCTTGTGAAGGCCGATGGCACAATCCGAGGCAGCCGGTCGCAGACGATCGCCGCCGAGGGTTCATTGGCGGCGGGTCTGTCTGACCTCTTCGGCGGGATTACGCCCGATGCCACCGACTACCTGAGTGCCACGTCGACTCAGGGAGTACAGCCGTTTGCCCTTCTGCAGAAGGGTGAAGGGGATGTCGCGATTCTCGCCGGACAGGATGTCACGGCCGGCAGGACAGTGCTCTACTCGCCGCAGTACATCGTCGATGAGCTGTGGAGCACCAGCCTCTCGGTCGTCAACCTGGACTCGCGTCCCGGGATGGTAATGTTCCGGTACATCGGCGATGACGGTGTCCAGATCGGCGAAACCCGCGCCGCGGCCATTCCGGCGTACGGCAAGTTCCAGATCGACGATCCTTCGTTCTTCACGGAGCTCGAGGCCGGAATGACGGTCAACGGGTACCTGGAGATCGTCAGCGACGGCATCCGGATTTCCGGAAGCACGACGTTCGGCGACCGTAACGGCACCACCTTCGCCACGGCCATGCCGCTGGCGCAGCGTCTTGGGACTTCGGCGCTGTTCAGTCACGTCGCTTCATCCGACCTGTACTTCACGCAGCTCTCTGTCGTCAACCCGAACCACGGGGATGCGAACGTCACGATCGAGCTGCACGGTGCTGACGGCACGCTCGTCGACAGCAGGACAATTGTTGTCCCGGCAGGCGAGAGAAGTTCCGGGCTCCTGACCCAGTACTTCCCATCGCTTGAGGGATCAAACCAGTCGTCCGGATATATGCGGGTCATCTCGGATATTCCGGTCACGTCATTCTCACTTGTCGGGACGAACGATCTGTCGGTTCTCTCGGCAATTCCTCCGCAATAGCCGTAAACTCCACAGATTACACAGATTTCTATGAGATCTGTGTAATCTGTGGCCGAAAGGCCCCACCTCCAATACGTGACGCCCGTCACACTCTTTTTCCCGCCCATCCCCCATAGTTTCGCCCCATATAACAACTTGAGGACTTTTAATGATGAGGCAATGCCCTTATATATTGTTACCGTTGTTTCTGCTGTGCGCCGTCATGCCGGCGAGAGCCGCAGAGGTCTCGCTTGCATGGGACAGGAGCGATACTCCAGGCGTATCCAAATACAGGATTTATATGGGTTCGAGCTTCCGGCCTTACTCCGATCCTGTTGAAGTCAGAAACCGCACCAGCCATACCGTGACCAACCTCAGTCCGGGAACCTATCATTTCTCCGTCTCGGCCGTAGATTCGAAGGGGGTGGAGAGCGCTTTTTCCAACGAAGTCTCGGTCATGATTTCGGGCGATAGGGTTGTGCCCATAAATAATGGATTATCAGGCACATCGCCGACATCGCCGGAATCCCCGCAAATCCGGGTGCCGGGACGCAAGTCGCGCTGGGGCCTGCGCGCGGAAGTTGCGCCTGAGCAGCCGCCACAGTCCGAAGAAGCGACTCATCAGAGGACGCGCTTCGGTCCAAGTGACGCCCGTCAGCCCGACAATCCGGAAAACGGTTCGGGCGGGGGCCAGGCCGAGGTTTCCGACACGACTGCTCCGGAAATCGGCAATGTTTCAGCAGGCCGAATCACCGGAACCAGCGTCACGATCACCTGGACCACAGACGAGCCGGCCGACAGCCAGGTTGAGATCATCATGACGAGGTCTCGCTGGAAGACGGCGGAGAATGCAGGGAGCGGGGGTGAACTTGACAGCGCAATGAAACGGAACCATTCGCGCGTCCTCAATGGGCTGAATCCCGTCACCACGTACAGTTACCGGGTCAAATCGAGAGACGCGGCCGGCAACCTCTCGGTCTCGGAGGGCCATAGCTTTACGACCGAAGAAGAGAGCTTCGTCCTTGCAGCTCCACGCTTTGCCGCAGGAGCCGAGGTCATCACCGGATTGTCTCTCGTGAACCGTGGAAGTGCTCCGGCGGAAGTCTCGATAAAGACGATCGACGCTGCGGGCAACACCGTTTCCGGGCCAAGTTCCCTGACCCTCGGACCCGGCGCCCAGTCATCGGTCATCGAAGCGGACTCGAGCGGTGAAGGATGGATCAGGATCGAAAGCTCGAGTGCTGACGTTGCCGGATCGTTCCTTTCCTTTGACGCTGCCCCGGTCTATATGGCGGGGACGCGCCTGGGTACTGAACCCAGGTCGCAGGTTGCCTTTACCGGGCGCGTCACGTCGATAAGCGTCGTCAATCCGGACCGGGAAGACGCCGTCCTCACCATCGATCTGGTCGGAGCCAACGGCCGGGAACGGGGTACGGAATCCCGCACTGTAAAGGCCGGCGGCTCACTGGTTGCCGACGTTTATGGCACGCTGTTCAAGACCGATCCGGCCGGCGGCGACTATGTGCGCGTGAGATCTTCGAAGAACGTGCATTCGTTTGCGGTCATGAAGAACGGGACAGGCGACTCCGCTCTCCTCTCCGGACAGGATCTGGGGGAAGGGAAGACGAGCCTGATTTCGGCTCAGTATTTTCTGGATGACGCATGGAAGACCGCTCTCTCGGTCGTGAATCTTGACTCGCGCCCCGGATCCGTGAAGTTCCGGTTTGTCGGCGACGACGGCGCCCAGATCGGCGAAGTCCGCACCGTGTCGGTTGCGGCCAGAGGGAAGATCGAAATAACTGATCCGGGATTCTTCCTCACCCTGGGTTCGGGAGAAACCGCTTCCGGTTATGTCCAAGTCTGGACCGACGGCATACGAATCGCGGGAAGTACCGAATTCGGCGACCGCAACGGCGCCACCTTTGCCGCCGCACTGAAAATGCAGGAGCCGCAGAACGGACCGGCACTTTTGAGCCAGGTGTCGTCGAGCGACAGCTATTTCACCGGAATTGCCGTGGTGAATCCGAACGGGAGCGCCGCCAGTGTTTCGATCGAACTGAGAGGCCCCGACGGCATCCTGATCGCTTCGAAGCAGGAAACCATCGGCGCGGGGAACCGGCTGTCGCGCATGCTCACGGAGTATTTTCCGGAAATTGCCGGCAGGAATTACAACTCCGGATATGTACAAGTCGTATCGGACAAGCCTGTTGCCGCGTATTCCCTGACGGGAAAGCAGGACATGTCGGTGCTTTCGGCGCTTCAATAGCCTTATAATTCCGCGGATGACACGGATTCTTCAAGAATCCGTGTCATCCGCGGCTTTGTTGGCCTATCTGCGTCCGCCGCCGATGCGGCCTCCGATCATTCCGCCTGATCTGCCGAAGGCCGTGGTTCCGCGGAAGTGCCCGCCTCTGAATGCTCCGAAGCTTCTGTTAAAGCCGAAGCCGCGTCCGGTGAAGCCCCTGTTGAATCCCGGGAATCCCGTGGAGCGGAATATCCTGGTATCGCCGGGCCCGGGGAGTCCTCGTTGCGCGAAGTTGAAGCGCCTGAACGGTGAGGGGCCGAACGACCTGCCGAACGCGGCCCTCGCCCTGAATCCCGGATGGAGGGTATTGAAATCCCAGGCTCTCGGGAAGCGGTTGAATCCTCCGAATCCGGCGCCGGCGAAACCGCGGTCGAACTTCTTTCCAAAGAACTTCCGGTTCTCCGGGGCGAAGCGGTTGTCGAAGAAGAACCCGTCAAAGAAGCCTCCTCCTACAAGCCCCAGTCCCAGTCCAAGTCCGCCGAGCTGGTAGAAGCCCGGGAAATACGAACCATAGGAATAGAACGGGAACGACGTGTAGGAATAGAGGTCACCGTATGGAGGCGGGGGTGGATAGTAGGTTATCGGCGGCGGGCCGTAGCGGGAATAGTAGCCCTCGAGGTCGGGGGGCGCTGGAGCTCTCCCCTCCGCCTGCTCCCCGGCGGCCGGAAAGACTGAAAGGCCGTTCCGTGCGGTGACTTCCCGGAAAGATTTCAGAGCGTCATCCCTCGTCATCCGTACTTTCCCGGCCGCGACTGCGTAGACGATCGAGTCCCTGATCTCACCAACCAGCGCGGGAGTCAAGGGGTAGTCGGCGGACCAGCCGGATTTGGGCGTGATACCAGCTTCTTTCAGGATCCGGATAGCCTCCTCTTCACTCGCAGCCTTTCCGAGATTCAGAGCGGAAACCAGCTGGAGTGCAAACTCTCCTTCTGAGACTACAGGCTGGGCGACGGGGGGTCCTTCGGCCTGTCCAAAAGACAACGGCACAAGCACAAAGGCCAGCGCCATCGCATATAAGCAGTACTTCTTCATGGTGCAGAATCCACCTTCCCGGGGAGTGGTCTATATAGATAAGTTTGATCCAGCGGATGAGTCTGATCAATAGCGGCTGAGGAGCTGTAACCAGAGGCGTGTCCCGTACAGCGACGCGCTCGACAGAATGGCCGCCCAGTCGCTGGGGCCGAGCGGGAGGGAGGGCCAGCGATCCGGCATTGAGCCGGCAAGTACCTCGTCCAGTCCCACTTCGCTCCCCGCAACGTCATGCAGCACCCCATCGAGGGTGAAGACGGATTTGCGGAACATCAGGAGTTCCGCCGGGAAATGCACCCCTTGGAACGCCAGCCGGTCGAGCAGGCGAATGGCGTCCAGGCTTCCGGGGATGCGGTACATCGGGATGTCGCTGAGGAATATGGAGGTTGTCTCGCGCACCCTGCCATAGTCTTCGCCGAGCGACCTGATTGCCGAAGCCGCTCCTTCCACGTCACGCAGCATGAGCATCACCAGGAGCATCGAGAACTGCCGCCGCTGGCTGCGGCTCAGTCGCCCCGTAAGGGCCCAGTCGAGAATCACGAGCGTGTCGCGCGCTTCGTCGTAGAGAAGATTGCCGGCGTGCGGGTCTGCATGGAAAAGAGCTTCTTCGGAAGGCGAAAACAGAGGTGCTACAAGGAGCGCCTCTGCGAGCCTGCGGGCTATGGTACGACGCGTCCCGGGAGGAAGCTCCGACAGATCGGTCGCCTTGATTCCGGCCTCTTCCGTCATCGCGGTGACGGTTCGGGTGCAGAGTCCGGGAATGATCTGCGGAACCCGGACCCCGCGAACCTCGTTGAATATGCCGGTTGCTTCAGCAAGATTGGTGCGCTCATAGTCGAATTTTACCTCGTGCTCGAGAAGCTGCCGTATGTCCGCGAAGGTTTCAGAGATGTTGACGCCGGAGAGCCCGTAGTTTGGGGCGTCGGATGAGAGGTAGTCCGCCAATTCCTGCAGGAGCCTCATGTCGTCGGCAAAGCAGCCGGCGATATGAGGTTTGAGCACCTTGAATACTCCGTTGCCGTCACGATAGCGGAAACGAACGACCGCGCTGACGCTCGCTTCCGAGAAAATGCCCGGCTCGATTTGGACGCCGTGATCCGCAAGCAGCGGCCCGAGCTCACTTTCGATGACTGCCCGGATCTCGTCGAAGGAGACGTCGCGAATTCCGTTTTCCAGAGTCAGCAGCTCGCGCCGCAGGGCGGGATCGAGATGGCGGTTGCGGGCAAGCACCTGTCCCAGCTTCTGCAGCCCCGGCATTTTCCGGATGAGAGATGTGAGACGGACTTCCGGCGAGGTTCCCACCGGCAGCTGCGCCTGCTCGGTGATCTTGGCTTCCAGGCGTTCTGTCGACATTCGCGAGATCACGAACGACATCGCGTCTCGCACCAGCGGGCGCCATTCGCGGTAGACTTCGGGAACCAGAGCGTCAACGGGAACAAGCCGCTCTATCCAATGAACAAGTTGCATACAAAAGCCATTATAAACCAATGGGCAACTGCATATTTTGCGAAAAAGGGTGGATATGTTTCGTATGCACTTGATAAGTTATGTGTTTTCAATAGGTAATAAGAAATATCCTTCGGCGCGGACGTCCGCGCCGCCCGGGCCGGGTATGCCCCGGAGGCTTGATTTTATTGTAAATAAAGGATTTTTGTTATTGGCACGATCTGTGCTTTACCTCATCTGTGAAATCCGTCGGAGAGGAGGGGGAAATGATTGAAGAAAAGCTGAATGTGTTGGTGGTGGATGATGAGGTGATTTTGTGTCAGAGCGTGGAGAAGATTCTGAAGCGGAAAGGGCATGCGATTGATGCGGCGACCAGCGTGGCCGATGCCCTGAAGCTCCTGGATGAAGGGAAGCGGTACGATCTGATAATTGCAGATCTGATGATGCCTCAGGCGGGGGGGCTTGAACTGCTGGCAGCGGTCAACGGGTCGTGGCCGGAGATTCCGGTTCTGATCATCACCGGGTTTTCATCGATAGCTTCGGCGGTGGAGAGCACCAGACTGGGGGCGGCCGGATACCTTGCGAAGCCGTTCACCCCGGACGAACTGGAGAAGGCCATTGAGCTGGTGTTTTCGCGGAGCGCGGGTAAAAAAAACTCTGCGGCGAAGGAGGATGCTGAACCGGAGATCATTGACGTCGACATGCCGTTTGATCCGAAGGAGATTGAGAAGGCCACCTCGGCGGAGTACGTCTCGCATCTGACCAGGTCCGACATCCCGATAGTGCCGGCCCGGCCGGCGGCAGCGGTCGATTTCTGTCCCAAGGGGGAGCGCTCTTGCAGGCGGTATGAGAAGAAAGGGGTGTGCAGGCAGGATGAATGCCCGATCGTGACGGCAGAGACGAAGAAGGGACGCGCCGCCGCGGCAACGGAGCACGTTTTCGACCCGATCGATGTGGACATGCCGTTCAGTTCTGCGGAAGTCGCCGCACTTACGAGCGAGGCGTATGTTGCTGCGCTGGGAAGGGGAGACATGCCTGTGGTGGGGCATTGGGGACAGTTTGCACCCTCCGCGCCCAAAGTGCTGGTGGTGGACGACGAGCCGATTGTGGTCAACAGCATCAGGAAGATCCTGTCGAGAAAAGGGTACGCGATCGAGGAGGCGTTCACCTGCAGGGATGGGTTGGCGCAGGTTTTCACCCGGGAATACGATCTCGTGCTGCTCGACTTGAGGCTTGGTGACGGAAACGGAATGGAAGTGTTGCAGAAGATAAAAGAGAAGCGACCCCAGATGCGGGTAGTGATTGTGACGGGGTATGCGTCGATCGAAACGGCGGTGGAGGCGATACGGAACGGCGCGAGCGATTACATGCCGAAACCGTTCACGCCCGACGAGCTGTTTACCGTGACCAGTCGCGTTCTCGGCACCGCCGCGTGATGGAACGAATTCGAGGGGCAATTGGCGGATGAATTTTTCGGTCGTCCCTCCGGGACTTCTTCTCTGTTCTTCTACATGTACCCGGCACTTCTGTGCCGGGCTATTCTCGTCTCGTCCCTATCGGAACTGGAATCAGATGGAGCGGGAAACGGGATTTGAACCCGCGACTTCAACCTTGGCAAGGTTGCACTCTACCACTGAGTTATTCCCGCTCGTATCGAAGCAGTGCCAAGATAGTAGCGAAAGAAGAAAAAAAACTCAACCAGAAGATTGAGTCAGAAGGCGTTCCTGAACAGCGCGGCTTCTTTGCCAACAACGGAAACGATATCGAACCGGTATGGGTACTGTCCGAGGTCGTAAGCGGCAATGAATTCCTCGGCCGTGCGGCGCAGGCTCTGCTGCTTCCTCCAGTCCACAAACTCCCAGGGCTCGCCGAATTCCGGGGTTGTCCGGGTCTTCACTTCGACAAAGACGAGGGTGCCGTGCTCGAAGGCGACGATATCGAGTTCTCCGGTGCGCCCCCGGTAACGGCGCACCAAAACGTCGAAGCCCTGGCGCAGGAGAAACAGGCAGGCAATCCGTTCGCCTTTGCGGCCGAGGAGGAGATGTGGCGCACCCATATCCTCGTTGTTTGCCCCGGGTCCCGCCGATTTCACCAAATTGCAATTACAGGCGCTTCCAGCGGACTCCTTCACGGGTGTCTTCGAGCTGGATTCCCTGCGACAGGAGCCATGCCCGTATGCGATCGGCTTCCGCGAAATCGCGTCGCTTGCGCGCGGCCTGACGTGCTTCGATCTGTTTTGCGATCTCCTCGTCGAGCAGCTCCGGCTGCTGCCGGAGTATCGACAACACGCCGTCAATCTCCTGGAGGAATTCCACGGCGGCCGCTGCGTCATTGGGAGGAATCGGGCTCTGGGTGTCGCGCTGGTTTACCATGCGCACGAAATCAAAAACCGTCGCGAGCGCGGCCGATGTGTTGATGTCGTCGTCCATCGCTTCCTTGAAGCGTTTTCGCGCCCTGCTGATTTCGGCCGCGAATTCCGGCGAAGGCTCGCCGTCATTTCCCCTTTCCTTCATTCGCAGGACGAAGTCCTCCAGACGCTGGATTGAGGACTGGGCCTGGCGCAGCCCGTCGGTCGTGAAGTTCAGCTGTTTCCGGTAGTGCACCGACAGGAGAAGATACCTGATCGCTTCGGGCGAGTGCCCCTGCGCAAGAAGGTCGCGCAGGGTGAAGAAATTCCCGAGCGACTTCGACATCTTTTCCCCTTCGACGATCAGAAACTCCGGATGCACCCAGTACCGGACGAAGGGCATTCCGGTGGCGCACTCGCTCTGCGCGATCTCGTTTTCGTGGTGCGGGAAAATCAGATCGACTCCGCCGCAGTGAATATCGAATGACTCGCCCAGATACTTCATGCTCATGGCGGAGCATTCGATGTGCCAGCCGGGACGTCCGGGGCCGATTTCGGTGTCCCAGTAATCTTCCCCTTCCTTCCGTGCTTTCCAGAGAACGAAATCGCGCGCATTCTCCTTGTCGTACTTATCTGAGTCGATGCGGGCACCGGCCTGGGCTCCGCTGAAATCGGCCTTGCTGAGTCTGCCGTAGCCGGGAAAGCGCGAGATGCTGAAGTAGATCGATCCATCCTTGCGATAGGTGTAGCCCTTTTCTTCGAGCGATCGTATGAGCGCGACCATTTCGGGTATGTGGTCGGTGGCCCTGGGCATGATGTCCGGCGGATCGATTCTGAGTTTCCTGCTGTCCTCAAGGAACGCGTCTGTGTACCGGGCGGTGTAGTCCCTGAGGGTCATGCCGCTCTTGCGGGCGTTCAGGATCGTCTTGTCGTCCACATCTGTGATGTTCATCACGTGCACAACATGATATTTGCTATAAACTAAATATTTTCGCAGCAGGTCCTGGAATACGAAGGTTCGGAAATTTCCGATATGCGCGTAGTCGTAAACCGTAGGCCCACAGGTGTAGAACCTGACTGCCCCTTCCTGAAGGGGGCGGAATTCTTCTTCCGTGTTGCTGAGCGTGTTGTGCAGTCTGAGCATTACGAATCAACTCTCCGTAGGAATGTAGAACGACAAAACGACATTCTACTAAATCATTTTAGCCATTGACGCACCAATTTCACAGAAACACCTATAAGGAGTTCATGCCGATGCGGATTAATGTGAAGAACCTCTTAGTAGCAGCTGCTGCTTTTGTCATCCTGGCATCAGCAACGGCAATGGCGCAGACCGGATTCGGTGTGCGCGCCGGCGCCACGGTCGATCCGGACCAGTTCCATTTCGGCGCGCATTACATCACCGATGATCTGCTGGATCGTCTCCATTTCAGGCCGAACCTGGAAATCGGGCTGGGCAGCAATCTTACCGTGGTTGCGGCGAATTTCGAGTTTGCGTACCGGGTTCGGGTGCCTGATACGGCCACATCGCTGTACATCGGCGCAGGTCCCGCCCTGAACATTGCCCGGTTCAGCAACGATAATCTCAGCGACACCGATTCGGGCGGCGGGTTCAATATTCTGTTCGGACTCGAGCACCGGAAAGGGCTTTTCGGCGAGTTGAAGGTTGGGACGATCGACAGCCCCGAACTCAAGTTCACTGTCGGATATACGTTCAGGTAGCAGGCAGGGGGGTTGTGGGACGCGCCTGTTGCGCCTCGCAACCCCGCCTTACTGTTTTCCCATCACACGCACAAGAGAAAGATCCCCTTCCTTCCCCAGAAGCGAGTAGTCGACTCCCGACAATCCTGCCAGTCCCCTGTCATTGGTGACTATCAGGCAATTTCCATACTTGACGAGTCCTTCAGGCGTCTCGACGCGGTCGGTCACCTGGTACCCGGTGTAATAATGCAGCGTGTGATGGAAGTACCGGTAGGTGAGAATCGGCTCTGACGCTTTTCTTACCTGAAGCGCAAGCAGGGCGATATCGCGTGTCGAATGATAATCGCTCATGACCGGAAAAGCAAAGAGCGCAAGCGCCACGACTATCAGAACTCCCTGGATTGCGGTCGTCCGCACCGCTCCGGCAAAATTCCCTTTTCGGCCCTTGAAGAAGGCAACGGCAGCAGGAATCAGGATAGCGGCTGCCACCGGAATGCCCGTCTGCCAGTTCCCGCCGTAGCCGATGTAAAAGTAAATCGGGGTTCCAAAAGCCATCAGGGCTGAAAGTACCAGGTGCGTTATGACGGCCGGGCGCAGTCGACCTTCCTGCGAATCAAGTCTTAACGCAAGGATCAGCGCCAGCGGCGGAAGTGAAGGGAGAACGTAGCCGGCGAGCTTTGAGCCCGAAAGGGAAAAGAAAAGTATCGGGAAGAGGAACCAGCAGACCAGAAAGACCATTCTCGGATCCCATTCGCGCCAGCGTCTGAGTGCTCCGGCAGGCGACTTGACCAGCATGAGCAGCCATCCCGTCCACGGGAAGATCAGTCCGAGGATTACCGGAACATAGTAATAGAAAGGCTGCGAATGGTGATGGATGTCGGTCAGGTAGCGCGCAATGTTGTGGTTGATGACAAAAGTCGAAATGAAGGCGTAGCCATTCTGGCTGAAGGCCAGCCAGAACCACGGGATCGAGACTGCGGCGGTGATGATCAGACCCGGTACGATGCGCCAGCGGCGGGGGAGTACGGAACGCTCGTCCACGTACCAGGCGAGCAGGCCGATGCCGGCCGCGAGAATGACGGCGACGGGTCCTTTCGCGAGTATGGCCAGGCCGAGGAAGACATAGGCAGCCAGTACTTTGATCCCGATGTCTTTGTCAAATGCTGCGGCAAGTATCGAGAGAGCCAGGGTCAGGCAGCAGGTGAATGCGATATCGGTGGAAGCGCTCCTGCCGAAGCCGACGAATCCGAGACTCGTCAGAAGAATGGCTGCTCCGAGAAACCCCGCGTGTCGCGACCGGAACCTGGTTCCGAGAGCAAAAATCGCCAACGCTGTCAGAAGGGCGCAGAGTGCATTGCCTGTGCGTGCCGCGGTTTCATCGGTGAAAACGGAGTAGAAAGGGGCCGTAATCCAGTAGTACAGCGGCGGCTTTTCGAGCCACGGTTTCGCCTCCAGCGTCGGGGTGATCCAGTTGCCGCTTTGGCGCATTTCCTGGGCTATGCGGGCATAGCGTGGTTCGTCGGCGCCCGCGAGCGGGAGTGAGCCCAGCCGGAAGAACAGCGTTCCTGTGGAGATCAGAAGCAGCAAAAACAGATAGCGTCGCACGGGGGGTATCATAGCCACTGATTACACAGATTTCACAGATAAAATCCGTGAATCTGCGTAATCAGTGGACTCTTCTGGCGACTAGTACATTCCGCCCATTCCGCCGCCTCCCGGAGGCATGGCAGGAGCTTTCTCCTCTTCCTTGATCTCGCTCACCAGCGCTTCGGTGGTCAGAAGCAGGGCGGCGATTGAGGATGCGTTCTGCAGAGCGGTGCGGGTGACCTTCGTCGGATCGATCACGCCGGAGGCGACCAGATCTTCGTAGTTTTCGGTCTCGGCATTGAATCCGAAGTTGGCATCGGAATTCTGGCGGACCTTTTCAACGATGACGGCGCCTTCGTGGCCGGCATTGACCGTGATCATGCGCAGCGGCTCTTCAAGGGCGCGGCGAACGATGCTGACTCCGACGGCCTCGTCCGGATCGAGTTTCAGTTTGTCGAGTGCCGGGATGCAGCGCACCAGGGCGACGCCGCCGCCGGGAACGATTCCTTCTTCAACTGCAGCGCGGGTTGCATGCATGGCGTCTTCGACACGTGCCTTCTTTTCTTTCAGCTCGGTCTCGGTAGCGGCCCCTACTTTGATCACGGCCACGCCGCCGACCAGCTTGGCCAGCCTTTCCTGCAGCTTCTCGCGATCATAGTCCGAGGTCGTCTCTTCGATCTGGACGCGCAGCTGTTTTACACGCCCCTCGATGTCGCTGTGTTTGCCGGAACCTTCGATGATGGTCGTGTTGTCCTTGTCGATCGTCACCTTCTTGGCGCGGCCGAGGTCTTCCAGCCGAACCGACTCGAGCTTGATTCCGAGGTCTTCGGAGATCACCTTGCCGCCCGTCAGAATTGCGATGTCCTCGAGCATCGCCTTGCGCCGGTCACCAAATCCCGGAGCCTTGACGGCTGCTGCAGCCAGGGTGCCGCGGAGCTTGTTGACTACGAGGGTCGCGAGAGCTTCACCTTCGACATCTTCGGCGATGAGCAGGAGCGGACGGCCGCTCTTTGCCACCTGCTCGAGAAGCGGGAGCAGGTCTTTCATGGAGCTGATCTTCTTCTCATTGAGCAGGATCAGGCAGTCGTTGAGTTCGACTTCCATTCTCTCCGGATCGGTAACGAAGTAGGGGGAGAGATAGCCGCGGTCAAACTGCATCCCTTCTACCACTTCCAGCGATGTCTCGATCGACTTGGCTTCTTCGACCGTGATGACGCCGTCTTTGCCGACCTTCTTCATGGCCTCGGCAATGATTCCGCCGATCGTCCTGTCGTTGTTCGCCGACACGGCTCCGACCTGGGAAATCATCTCGCCCTTCACCGGCTTGCTCAGCTTCTTCAGCTCTTCGACGGCCGTTTCGACAGCCTTCTCGATGCCGCGCTTCAGCGCCATCGGGTTGGCGCCTGCGGCGACGTTCTTGACGCCTTCACGGAAGATGGCCTGTGCCAGAACCGTCGCGGTCGTGGTTCCATCACCGGCGACGTCGGATGTCTTCGAAGCAACCTCGCGCACCATCTGGGCGCCCATGTTCTCCGTCCCATCCTTTAATTCGATCTCTTTTGCGACAGTCACGCCGTCCTTGGTGATCGTGGGGGAGCCGAACTTCTTGTCGAGAACGACGTTGCGCCCCTTGGGACCGAGGGTGATTTTTACGGCATCCGCGAGCTGGTTCACGCCCCGGAGAATCGCCTGGCGGGACTGTTCGCCATGAATTATTTCCTTAGCCATATTTGTCAACGCTCCTTATTTTCGTATTTGATTCGTCCGTTTACTTGCCGAAAACCGCGAGGATTTCCTCTTCTCTCATGATGACGTAGTCCTGATCGTCAATCTTGATTTCCGTGCCGGAATACTTGCCGAACAGGATGCGGTCTCCAGCCTTGACATCCATGGCGGCACGTTTGCCGTCTTCCATAATTTTTCCCGGGCCGACGGCTATTACTTCGCCTTCCATCGGTTTCTCTTTGGCAGTGTCAGGGATGATGATGCCACCCTTGACGACTTCCTTTTCCTCGATGCGTTTTACAAGAACTCGATCATGCAAAGGTCTCACATTCATACAAGATCTCCTCTCTCTTAAGGATTGCTTTCAAGACCTACCCTGAATACATATAGCAAACTTCGTTAGCACTCACCCGAGGTGAGTGCCAATAGTATAAGAGCGAAGTCCGGGTTGTCAAACCGACATGTCGAAAATTTCCCCCCCCGGGACCTACAAGGCAGGTTTCTGTTGACATTAATGGTAGCACGAATTACCAGTGAGCTGCCCGGGCGCCTTTCACCTTCTTGGCAAGAGTGTTGCGGTGGATTCCCAAAATCGCAGCAGTGCGGATAAGGTTGCCGTTGTTTCTGCGCAGGACTTCGGTTATGAAGCAGCGTTCGAACTGGTCCATCGCCTCGGAGAACAGGATCCCCTTTTCAACCATTTCGACGCAAAGCAACTCCATACGCTCCTTCAGCCGGAGCTGGGGTTTGGGCTTGCTGTCCGTCATGCCGCCCCCCTGTTGCGGTTCCAGCTGTCGAGCACTTTCCTGTACTGCTCATTGAATGCGTCTTTGAGTTCCCGCGGCACCAGCGTGACGGCCGCGCGGGCGCCGGCCAGCATATATGTAGCCAGAGCAGAGCGCGGTACCAAATCTTCCCGTATCGGGAAGGCGATGAGGGCAAGTACGATGATCGAACAGATCGCCCAGCCGCGCAGAAGCCCGAAGACTCCTCCTAACAGCCGATCCACCCATTTCAATGAAGCGGCTTTCACAAACCGGTTCACGAGAAATGCGATGACTGCTCCGAGAATGATGCAGCCGATGAAAATGGAGAGAAATCCGAGAAAATTTGCGATGGACTCGCTCCGAGTGTATCCGGAGACCATAGAAGCCGGGACACGGTAGTAGAAGACAGCCAGGATAAAGCCTCCCGCCAGCGCGGCGAGGCTGATTATTTCCCGGACCAGACCCTTGAGCAGGGCAAAAGCGATCGAGACAGCGATCACCACGACAAAAATGAAATCCAGGAGCGTCCATTGGGTCATGACGCCACAGATTATACAGAATTTACGAATTAGGAAAACGAATTATGCAGAAGTTTGTGGCCCCGTGCCGCCGCTGCCATGGTGGAGATGAATCCGGCTTTACGTTTTGCCGAATTAACCCTACTATTCATCTTTTTGGAGTGAGCTCCAGACAGGCGGATATACTACAAAATGATCTATCGGAAAATTGAGCAAGAGCTGCAGTTGGCCGTGTCGGGGATTGTTTCCGATGCGAACCTCGAATCAATTCAGATTCGTCCCTGCCCCGATCCGAAATTCGGCGACTATCAGACCAGCGCCCTCATGGCCATTGCGAAGATGCGAGGGGAGAATCCCCGTCAGTTCGCGCAGGAGGTGGCGGCGAAGCTTGATGTCCGGCAGTGGTGCGACAAAGTCGAGGTTGCCGGCCCGGGCTTTCTGAACTTCACCCTTAAGATGAGCGCCGTCGAATCGATGGTCGGCAGTGCGATGCGCGGCGAGCACCTTTTTTTCCAGAAGGCCGGGCATCCACGCACCGTAGTGCTCGACTTCAGTTCTCCCAATGTCGCCAAGCCGATGCACGTGGGGCATATACGCTCGACGATCCTGGGAGACTCGCTGGCACGTACGCTGCGTCTGCTCGGACACAGGGTAATCGCGGACAATCATATCGGAGACTGGGGGACGCAGTTCGGGAAGCTGATCGTCGGATGGAAGCAGCATCTGGATCGGGCGGCGCTCGACGCAGACCCGATTGCAGAAATGGAGCGGCTCTACAGGCTCGTGAACACGGCGTGCGAAAACGATGCCGCTGTTCTCGAGCAGGCCCGCCAGGAACTCGTCAGGCTTCAGTCCGGCGATCCTGAAAATCTGGCGATCTGGCGCGAGATGATCGCGCTTTCGCAGGTGCAGTTCGACGCAATCTACGGGCGGCTCGGAATCAGATTCGACTACACCTACGGGGAGAGCCACTACAACCCGAGACTGAAAGCTGTCGTTGAAGAGCTTACCGG